>CAYYHR010000389.1:0-3527 GCA_964471705.1 uncultured Chromatiaceae bacterium | reverse complement strand
CTGCCTGTTGCGAGAAGTCTAGCATCAGTCCAAAAGTACAGTTGATGCTGCCATCCAACGTTTCGCTAGCCAGCCTGCTTTTGTTGATCACCGCGACACGAGGATTTCAGCGTCATCGCCACCAGCCTGGCGGTAAACGGCTATGGCGAGCTCTCCCCGCCGCCAAGGCCGACGAGCTGTTCATAGACGGCCTGAACGCGGATCTCGACATGATGAAATCACCTGAATCGGATATCGAGCGGTCACGCAGGACGCCATCCGGCGCAAATGAACCTGTGATTGGTGGATTTCACCGACTGATCGACACCAGCGCTGCCGCACGTCATCACCACCGCCCCCTTCAAGCGTCTGAAGTTGGTGAGGAATTTGCGAAACTGTTCTAGGAGCACGGCGGAGGCAGGCGGCAACTGCCGACCACGTAAGAGATGCACGGCAAAGCTCCAGCCGTCGCCAGACCAGCCGGAAGGCCCAGTGATGGCGGTGATGGCCCTGAGCCTGCTGCTTCTGTGAAACGTCGGCTGTAAGAGATACGACCCGAGCTATCTCTGCACTTGCTCCTTCGAGCCGCCTTCACGATCGTTTCCACAGGCTCCCGGTGCATCCAGATTGGTCTTCTCGATGGAGTCATCGACGCGCAGGCCGGGCACCCTGTCATTCAGATTGGTGGACATTGGCTCGATCATGAAGCCCGCCCGTCAGGTCCAATATCTGTGATTCCGAGACACGGCAGGCCAGCAAGCAGCGATTCACTGCGGCAATGCCCACGGGCGCCCCAAAGCGCTGCTTCGAGGTCACCGCCACGCGCCGATTAGGTCCGTCGGCTGCAGGGCGACGTTGGGATCGCGGCTCTGAAGCCAGGTCTCCAGGGCATCCCCACCTTGCACCGGGGATACGGGGGTCTTGCAAATCCGTCGCCCGCAGGCTGTCGCGGGTGCTCTCATCGATATACCCTTCAACTGCGACTGCCTTGTCGCCGGGTCTCTGGCGCCAGACTCGCTATATGTCTTCGCTGCGCTTGTTGGAATTCATGCGATTCATTCCTGAACAGACCGTGCGGAGAGAACTGCTGTTTTCCGCGACCCCGCATTTTGGCCACTCGACCCCGTCGACGTAACTCTGCTCGAGCGCCCAACCGCCCAAATATCATATTTGCGGCGGTCCCTTGAGCTCGACCCGGTTGCCTTCGGGATCGTTGATGTAGAGCGAAGGTCCGCTGCCGAGAGCTCCGTAACGGTTCACCAGATCGCCGACCGTCACACCATGGCTGGTTAGGTGCGCCCGTATCGCCTCGACAGCCCAGGGCTCGACCTGTACGCAAAAATGGTCCATGTTTCGCCCTTGCGCATCGGGGATGCGATCACACTGCCCGCCCAACGGCCCGGCAACATCGAGAATATCGATCAGCGAGCTCCCTGCACGCAGCTGTGCGAGTCCGATCTCACCGGGACCCCTTTCGAGCCGACAACCAAGCACGTTGCAATAGAAGTCGACCATCTTCGGAAGATCGGCCGCCCGGACGACGACGTGATCGATCATACGGATATTGATCGGGTGTTGTTGTGACACGATGTCTTCCCCTCCGTCGTAGGAGCGCGGCATCATCTAAGAGACAGGCGAGCAGCCGGCTCATCTGAAGCTCCTAGGCTGGTGGCTCGAAGCCGGGCATCGATGCTGCGGGAGAAATGACTTGAATAGCTCTCTGCAGAGCCGCTCGATCCTGGGTTTCCTCCGTCCGGCGGTGTGCCAACCGGAAAAGGCAACTCCCGTACCGAAAACTACCTGACCTGCGGAAGGACGCTTCCGCTCTTGGCGCGAACTTCTGAACCCAGTGCTAGATGTTTGAATGGTCCACTTGCACGCCGCGTTCTGCCATCATTTCTCGCAAATTCCGATAGCTGAGCGGGTAAGCCAACTACCAGCGTACGCAGATCAGGATGATCTCTCTTGCGAGACGATGTCCCCTGAAGTCAACCATGCGAGCTCTCGTAGCGCTAACCGTCGCTCGCACACCTTACCAAAATCGAGGGACCGTCTGCTAACGCAACAGAGCCGTTGCCAAAGGGGAGGAAGTTGATGTAGCCAATCTGGCGATGATCCTATGGAGTTTGCGCCGGCAGGCTAACGTTGATCGAGGGGCTGCCACACACTTGCCCAAACGCCAAAAACAGGGTCTATTGCGGACAGTTCAGATCACGTTGGAATGGCCGTCAGGTGGTCGAGTCGCGCGGCGCTATCGCACGTTTAGGCAATTCGACCACCTATGAGTCGCCCAGGTGTTACCTACCTTCCGAGGCAGAGTGCTCCAGCCACCTGACCGCGGCCAGCAGCTGCTTGTCGTCGCTCTTGCGCAAGCCGACGGGCGTGAGATCGCGCATGGCGAGAGGGGTAAGCGGAACGCTGTCATCGGCGAGAGCCACCTTTGCGGTCGGTTCGAGCCCCTTGTGCCAGAAGCCTTCTCCGGCTGGCGTCAACCATTCGCCAACTGCCAGAAGCAAAGCCGAGCCGCCAGGCAGCGGAAACTCCTGCAGCACGGTCCCGGTGCCGAAGGTACTCTCACCGACGAGTGGTGCCTGGCGCTGGTCGCGCAAGGCGCCGGCAACAATCTCGGAGGCACTCGCGGTGCCGCCGTTGATCAGCACGGCCACCGGTCCGCTCCACACCTGCCTGTGCGGCAAGACCGGGACAGGAGTAACCTTGCCGGCCCGATCGCGCACCTCGAGGACATCCCCGTGGGCGATGAAGAGGCTGGTCACCCCGATGGCCTCCTCGAGCAGACCGCCGGGGTCGTCGCGCAGATCCAGGACGATGCCCTTGGCACCGCCGCTCTTGGCCGCCTCCAAGGCCTCGGCCAAGGCGGCAGCGGTCCCCTTCGCGAAGCTGCTGATGCGAGCATCGACGAGTTGGGTGCCTGGGATCAGGTGCCAGTGCACCGTGTCAAGGGGGATCTCGGCGCGGACCAGTGTCACCTCTTGAGGCTTGTTCCCCTTGGCCGGCAAAATCTGCAGGGTTACCGGGGTCCCAAAAGGACCTCGAACGCGGGCGACCACGTCTGCCAGGGAAAGATTTGCAACGGCTTCACCGTTAACGGCGAGGATGGCATCCCCTGGGCGAAGTCCGGCACGGCTGGCGGGGGTCCCGTCTATGGGGGAGACAATGAGCACCTGTCCCTTTTTGACGCCGATCTCAGCCCCGATGCCAGCAAAATTGCCGGTGGACAGGTCCTGTGAAAGCGCGGTCATCTCGGGGTTGAGAAAGGTGCTGTGGCCGGTGTCGCCCAGCGAGCTCACCATCCCGCTGATGGCTGCATAGGTCATCTTGTCGGGTTTGATGGCCTGAGGATCCACGTAGCGCGATTCGATCAGATTCCAGGCGAGGGCCATCAGGCGAAAATTCTCCACGGCACTCGCTGAAACGATGGCACTGGGCAGGATGCCGGTGAGAAACAGGCGGTCGACCAACACCCCGCCCGCTGCCCCGGTCAGGACGAGAAACAGGACGCCCACCCAGCGGCGAGCTCTGTTGGATAG
>CAYYHR010000388.1:0-3529 GCA_964471705.1 uncultured Chromatiaceae bacterium | reverse complement strand
TGGGCCAGTCCTGGTTGAGCAGGACCGAGAGGCGGTCCGCCTCGCCCTGGTCCCCTGCCAGCAGGGGCTCGCACAGGAAGCCGAAGGCGAGGCTGGAATCGTCCAGCAGGAAGAGCCCCTCCGCGGCGGCATAGGCCAGGCCCGGAAAGAGGTCGCTCGCCCGCGGGCCGCGGAACTGACGGAGCGCACTCACGTGTGCTTTCCCGGCGCCCGCAGCCGGATCAGCGGCGGGTCGCGCCTTACCCAGGCGGCACGCCCGCGGCGCACCAGGGCGCGGGCACGGGCCGGATGACAGGGGCTGAGCGGGAAGCCATCGGCGGCACGCACGGCTACGCGCCCGAGGGATTGGGCTTCGCGCACATCGTCGGGAATCGGGTCGCGAGGCATGGCTCGTCCCTCCGCGGAGAAGAGGGGATGGCGGTTTCCCGCCGGACCTCGGCGACGCAGCGCCGGTGGGGTGCCGCTCGGGGAGGGCGACTAGAGGATCGGCAGGGTGGCGGTGACGATGCTGTCGATGATGTCCGGGGCGACGAAGACGCCGAGCCCGGCGGCGATGCCGACCACGAAGCCCATGATGGACTGGCGCATGACGCCGGCCACCAGACCGACGACGATGAAGGTGATGGCAATGATGCGCCCGAGGATACCGGTCATCCAGCCGGTGAGCATGTCGTAGGCGCCCGAAGTTTCAGAGCTCGGTTCCGCCGGCACCGGCAAGAACGGTCTCCGGGGCAGCGAGCAGGAGCACGGCCAAGGCCAAGGCGCCGAAGCCGAGCAGAGTGGGTTTGGTCAATTGCTTCATGGTCTCTCCGTTCGAGTTGGGGTGGATAAGCTGGCGCGTTCTACGAGACGCTCTGTCCCGCCCGCATGCGCCGGCGCGGGACAGTCAGCTCCCGAGCAGATTGGGGCCGGACTTCGGCGCCTTGGTCTTTCCCGGCTTGCGCAACGCGCCCGTGTCGCGACCGGAGCGGGTACGGCTCGGCTGCATATCGCGCCGCTCGATCTGCAGCGGCCGAATCAGCGTGACCCGTTCCGGCTCCGCCGGCCCACCGACGGTCCAGCGGCGCGGCTCGATCTCGGTGTAGAGGTAGCCGGGGGCGTGCAGGTCGCCGCGGCTGTCCTCCCAGGGGGCGATCCAGATGCGCATCACCTTGGCGGGCAGGCGCCTGGCCAAGGGATCCTCGGGGTACGCGGGAACGGCTCCGGTCGAGACGATGCGCGTGCCTTTGATCGCGTCGGCCTGCTTGTCGGCCTTCGACACGGACCCGCCGGCTGCCTTCGACCCGCCGGTGCCGGTCGTGGCGCAGCCGCCCAAAGCGAGCGCGAGTGCCAGGCAGGACGCAGACAGCCAGGACCTGTTCTTCTTCATCACGGCGTCTCCATGAACAGCTGGTCTTCCACGCGCGGGGCGTCCTCGATCGGCGGGCGCTTGACGCCACCTTGCGGCTGCGCATGGCCGTCGGTCAGCCGGTAGACCTCGGAGGTGGACATGCACAGGGGCTTGCTCGGGTACCCGGGGCAGGAGAAGTCCTGCTTGCCGATGCCCGCGCAGCCGGCAAGGAAGCAGGTCAGTAGCAGCATCAAGGTCGGCACGTGCGTGGCTCTCATTCTTTACCCTCCAGCCAGGCTTCCAGGTCATCGGGGACGCCCTGCTGCAGGCGCCCATCCGATGCGATCAGGTAGGGGACTCCCCGGATGCCGAGCAGGCGCGCGGTTACCAGGGCGCGCTGTGCCTGGCCCTGCCCGCAAGTGCCAGTGGCCTCGGGGAGCGCCTCGACCTTGCCGGAGAGCAGGGCCTCGCGCGCGGCGTTCGGATCCGACTCGGCCAGGCAGTCCAGGCGGACCACCGCCGTCTCGGAATCGCGTCCCAGCACGGGCAGAGGCACCAGCCGGAAGCGGTAGCGCTCGGCAAGGTTCGGCAGCTTTTCCAGGAGACTGCGGCAATGGGGGCAGCGGGGGTCGACGAACGCCACCACGTCCTCTTTGCCGCTGCCCAGATCGATTGCCCCGAGGCTCGTCGGATCGAGCCCCAACCGCTTCAGGTCGACGCGCGCGGCGAGCCGGGTGCCTTCCTCCAGCGTTGTGAGCTTCGCCCCGTGCCACAGGTCCCAGGCCGGTCCGGTGAAGACGTAGCGGCCGTTGTCGGAGACGAAGAGCATGTGCTCCCCGGCATCGACCATCTGCACGCCGGTTACCGGCAGGCGCTGCATCCCGCGGATGCCGCGCAGCAGCTCCTGGACGCCTCCGGGGGCCTGTTTGCTTACCGGTGCGGAATCGTTTTCTGCCGCAACGGCGGGCAGACCGATCCCAAGGGCGAGTAGGATGGTGCAGATCGGCCGAAGGGTAATGGGGTTCATGACGCTATGGTTTCCGATTTCTTTTCACTCGGCCGCTGCGAGAGGTACTGGTATTCGGCGTCTTTCCCGACAGTGCTCAGCCGGCGATGCGCAGGGTCGCGCCCCGGTTCAGCACGAATTCGATGCTGCGTCCGGCGTCGATCTCGATCACGGGGAACATCTCCTCGGCCATGTCCATGAAGAAGTCGGCGAGGCGATCGAGGGAGTCACCCGCACCGCTCACCGCCGCCCCCTGCATGGCCTGGGGTGTCAGTACGTTCTGGAAGGTCGCGCTCTGGCCGGCGGTGGTCGAGAGGGTGGTGACGGGGACGGTGGAGAACATCTTGCTGAAGCCCTCCACGAAGGAGGCCATCATGGCCTGGGCGATGATCTTGCCCTGCTTGCTCACCAAGCGCCCGCGCACCCCGACCTTTCCGTCCTCGCCGGTGGCGTAGGCATCGATGGGCACCTCGATGGCGCCGCCATCCTGGCGCACGCAGGTGATGGCCTCGGTGCGCAGGTAGGCGCGCTCGCTTGCCAGGTCGCCGTAGCCGGCGAGCACCAGGAAGCACTCGCGCACGTCGGCACGGAAGCGGTTGGGCAGGATGGCGTCGTGCTTGATGCGTGCCAGTGCCGGATAGGGATCACGCCGGGATTGCTTGCCCGTGGGCGCGTCCATGCCGGAGAGCAATACGCCGCGCAGGATGCTACCGGCGGGGATGAGGACAGCATCCTCGGGAAGTGCCTCTTCCTCTTGCTTCGGCTCGGCGGCGATCAGGCGGATCTGGAGCACCTTGGGCGCCCGGGCGGTCTCAGCGCCGACCACGGGCATGGGCATCTTACCCGGTAGTACCGGCTGACCCGTCGGCGGCGGCTCGAACAGCCGGTCGAGAGGGCGTGGCGTGCGTGAAGGGACCGGCGTTTGCTCCGCGGGCAACTTCACCGGCGGAAGGGCCGCCTCCGCCGGTGGCGCAGTAGGTTTGGTACTTTCGATCTTCAGCTGCTTGCGCAGAGCGGCCTGCTGCCGGCGCAGATCCTCGAGCTGCTTTGCGTTCTCCCGGCGCAGACCCTCGATCAGGGCGTCGCGCTCCGGGTCCACGCCCTTGCCCAGGCCGAGCTTCTCCAGACTGACGGCGACCTGGTCCATGTGGGACTCCAACCGGCGCAGCCGCTCGGCCAGGCCCTCGATGCCG
>CAYYHR010000387.1:0-3532 GCA_964471705.1 uncultured Chromatiaceae bacterium | reverse complement strand
GGAGAGGGAGGGATTACTCGGGCCTGCGGCCCTCGCCCCTTCGGGGCCGCCGGCATAGCCGGCGTTCTGCGCGACCTGCGGTCGCTTGTCGAACCACCTGATTGATTATCGAGGGCTCGAATCCACCGTCAATAATCCATAGAAAAAGGGGCGCAAGGCCCCTTTTTCTATGGATGGCGGAGAGGGAGGGATTCGAACATTCGGTGTTTCTTTGTTTCTCAATGGCTTAGAAAGCCATCATGTCCAGATCGTGTCTACCGATTTCCAAAGGCACGTAATAGTAATGGGATTCTTATAGCCCCTAAGACGCGGTATTGAACTGTGCGTACATATGGCGTACACTTTTTTATGTCGATTTAGAGACATCCCTAATGGCCAACGCAGATACCGTCAAACAAGAGCGAATGCACATCCGCTTGGATGCACTGTCCAAGCAGAAGCTGGAACGCGCAGCCACCTATGCCCACAAAAGTCTGTCAGAATTTGTGCTCGGCCAGGCGCTGCATGCGGCCGACGAGGTGATCCTGGAACACGAGACACTCACGCTGAGTGAGGCCGATTGGGAAACATTCCTAGACGCCCTGGAAAGTCCCCCCAAGCCCAACGAAAAACTCAAGCAAGCGTTCGCCGAACACAAAAAGCGCGTCCAGCGGTAACGGACCATCCAATTGGAATTCGTCATCACTCCGCTCGGCAAACAGCACGACCGGAAATCTTTCGACTGCGGGGAACCTTCTCTCAACCAATACCTCCACCGCTACGCGAGCCAAGATGTCAGTCGTCGAGTCAATCGCGTATTTGTCGCCTCTCCTGCGAGCAAACCAAGGCAGGTAATCGGTTACTACAGCCTCAGCGCCGGCAGCCTCGCCGCCAATGACCTGCCAGAAAAATCACGAAGCCGTTTGCCCAAGTACCCGGTTCCGGTAGTTTTGCTGGGACGGCTGGCCGTTGCCAAGTCCCACCAGAATAAGGGACTCGGCTCCCTCCTACTCACCGACTCCCTGCAGCGCGTCCTTCAAGCCAGCCAAGTGATGGCGGTCTACGCCGTGGTCGTCGACGCCCTAAACGACCGGGCCGCTGAGTTTTATCAACAATTCGGGTTCATCCCTATGCCGAGCCAACCGCTCAAGCTTTTTTTGCCCATCGAGTCCGTTGCCACACTCTTCGATGAATAGTCCCTCTATTTGAGCACATCTTCATGAACAGTTTCTGTCCTGTTGGTTTAAGTGGATAATTCCCGGATGCACAAATCTAACTCGTTGATCACTCAGCACCGCCGGCTGCGGATCCGCGGCGCTGAGCTCGACACCACGCTACAGGACTTCGTGGTCAAGCTCCTCGACCGCAAGCTGTCTGGCGACGGTGGCGCGAATCGCAACGGCGCTAGACCTGAAGAGCAAGACGGATGACCCGAAAGCGACGCCCTCACAGCGACCTCATCGAGCAGGAAATCGAGCGGGTGCTCAATCCGGGCGCCTTCATTCCGGACCGCGCCTGCTTCTCGTTCGTGAGTGATCTTGACGCGGTCGCCGCCAAGATCGACAAGCTGGTCAGCAGCGACCCCGCACACGCCATCGCCTTATACGAGACTTTCCTCGCCGCGTGCTACGTGAAGGTCGAGGAGCTCGACGATTCGAGCGGCAGCTTCGGCCAGTTCGTAGACGATCTTTACTGTGGCTGGATCGAGGCGCGCCAGGCAGATGGAGCAGATCCCGACGAGACCGCCTCGCGCCTACTGACCTGGATGGACCAGGACGACTACGGCTTTTGCTACCGGCTAGAGGTGGACGCCGTGAAGGTATTCAACAAAGCCAACCTCGCTGCGTTCGTGAAGTTAGTCCGCGCGCGGTTCGACGCCGCGGCACAGAAGACAGCGAAAAAGGATGGCAAGCTCCGAGAGCGTCCCGATTATCTCCGCCGCCGCTGGGGCGAGGTCCTGCGCACGCTCTATGCAGCCCAGAAGGACGTCGCGGGCTACGTATCTCTCGCCGAAGAAACTGGCCTCACGGCGAAGGACTGCCATGCCGTCGCCAAGCTGCTCGTGTCCAAGCGCAAACCCAAGGAGGCTCTCTCCTGGGTGGAACGCGGCTTCGAGGCCGACAAGCAGACACCGCACGGCTCGATGGCTAGCCACGATCTCGCCGGGCTCAAACGCGACCTTCTGACCAAGCTTGGCCGGGGTGACGAGGCACTCGACGCTGTCTGGTCGGACTATCGCGAGCACCCGAGCGCCTACACCTACGACGACCTCATGAAGTGCGTGCCCAAAGCCCAGCGCAAAGAGTGGCACGAGAAGGCCATCGAGGCGGCGATGGGCGCCGACCTCCGTTCGACCATGGATCTGTTCATCAAGACCAAGGAGCTGGACCGGCTCGCCGAGCTCCTTCGTCAGACCAAGGATGTTAACCTGGAAGATCTGAGCCATTACGCCACCGAGCCGGCGGCCAAGAAATTCGAGAAGACTAATCCCGATCTGGCGGCCCGGCTCTGGCGGGCCCAGGCGCTCCGTATCGTCAACGCCAAGAAGAGCAAGTATTACGACGCCGCGCTCTCCAACTTCGAACGCGCCAAGCGCTGTTTCGAGCGTGCCGGGCTCGAAGGCGAATGGAGCAAGACCGTGCGCCAGGTTCGCGCTGATCACCATCGCAAGGGCAGCTTCATGCCGGGGTTCGAACGTCTGGTGGAGGGAGTGGGGCCAAGCGACGAGCCTTCGTTCCTCGAACGCGCCAAGGCGCGCTGGCGCACGAAAGAGCGGAGTGCCCGATGAGGAAAAGTAGCGACGGCATGTCAGCGGAAGATCTGGACAGATTGATCGAAGAGATCATCACCGACGCCTATGGAGATGACGAGCAGCTCTGGGCTTTCCACTCCGCACTCGACGACGGCATCGAATTGCCCTGCGACGCGTTCGTCATCGGCGAGCCGGTCTCCGTGGTCGAGTTTGACTACGACGGAAACCAGCGGCGCGGACTCGTGGCCCGATGCAGACGGGAAGACGGCTCGGAGCACAGGATCTCTGCGACTGAAATCGAGCTCGCGGAGCAATCGAGCGGCGGTCATTTCATCGCGGCCTACCGCAAATGGTCGGGACTCGATCCCTGGCCGGAACAAGCGGCCCCTCCCTCTCGACGAAAACGCCAGCACAAGGTTGCTCCCACAGACCTCGATTTAAGCGGCCCGATCGAGCTGGTGGTTCTGTCCGTGAAGGAGCAGGCCGCCCGGTGCCGCCTCGTGGGGAGCGACCGGGTCATTACGCTGCGCGCGAGCCGGCTATGGGACATCGTGCCGGGCGAGATCGCGGTAGTGAAGCCGCGCAAGCAGTGGACCTACGCAGGGCACCCCTATCTCTCGGGCGAAATCGAGTCGTCGCGCCTCGACATCGACGCCGTGGGGCTGGTTCCGCTGAAACTCGAGGGCCAGGGACTTTGGACACCCGAGGAACACTACTGGGGAGAGGCCAACGAACCGATCGAGGAGTGGGCCAAGCCCATCATCGCTCGCGGTCCGAGGCAGTCGTTCGAGATGGAGCAGG
>CAYYHR010000386.1:0-3539 GCA_964471705.1 uncultured Chromatiaceae bacterium | reverse complement strand
GAATGAATGATCGCATCGAGACGGCGCCCGAGACGGCGATTCACGCCTGTCCGGATTGCGACCTGCTGCAGGTCCTTCCCGAGCTCGCGCCCGGAGACAAGGCCCAGTGCGCGCGCTGCGGTCGAACGCTGGTGGCCCGGGCTCACGACCCCATAGATCGCCCCCTGGCGCTCACCCTTGCCGCGCTCTTGGCCCTGATCGTCGCCAATACCTCGCCGCTGATGGACCTGTCTGTGGTCGGGCGCCATGCGAGCACCACCATCCTCGGCGGTGCCTACGAGATGTGGCTCGAGGGTCAAGAGGCGACGGCCCTGGTCGTGGCCTTTTGCGCGGCGATCGCCCCGGCGGCCTACGTCCTTTCCTTGTTGGCCGTCCTGCTAGCGGCGAGGCGCCCGCCGGGCCCCTGGTGGATCGGCGAGATGCTGCGGGTAACCCACGCCATGGAGCCCTGGTCGATGGTCGAGGTCATGATGCTCGGCATCCTGGTCGCCCTCGTCAAGATCGCCGAGCTTGCGGACGTCGCACCCGGTATCGGCATGTATGCCGTAGGCGTCCTGATGCTGCTTCTTCCCGCCATTCAGGGCAGCCTCGACCCTGAGGAAATCTGGACGCGGCTCCAATGGGTTGCAGGTGAGAACGCCGCGCCCCCATCCCCGCCTGTCGAGCGAGCACCATGACAAGTGCCCCGCTGACCGGCGCCCAGTCTGGATTGCTCTCCTGCGAGACCTGCGGCCTGCTCGCGCAACCCGCCGATGCCGCCGAGCCCGGCCATTGTCCCCGCTGCGGGGCCGCGCTCGAATGGCGCCGACCGCATTCGATTCAAACCACCTGGGCGCTCGTTGTGGCCGCGGCGATCTGCTATATTCCGGCCAACCTCCTGCCGGTGCTGGGCACCACCAGCCTCGGGGCCACGGAATACGACACCATCATGGGCGGGGTGGTATTCCTCTACACCTCGGGATCCTGGCCATTGGCCCTCATCGTGCTGGTCGCCAGCGTGATGGTCCCGCTGGGCAAACTGGTCGCCCTCGGCTATCTGCTGATTACGGTGCAGCGCGGCTCGATCCGGAGCAACCGGGAGCGCACCCGGCTCTATCGGATGGTCGAGCTCATCGGACGCTGGTCGATGCTGGATGTGTTCGTCGACACCTTCACGGTCGCGCTGGTGCAGCTGCAGCCCCTCATGTCCGTGCAGCCCGGGGCCGGGGTGTTGTTCTTCGCGGCGGTGGTCGTGCTGACGATGATCGCCGCGAGCACCTTCGATCCGCGCCTGATCTGGGACGCGGGCAGCGAAGAGGAGTCCTGATTTGGCGGAAATGCTGGATGCCGGCAACCTCCCCCGGGCGACCCTGACGCCGGGCAAGCGCTCGCGGATCTCGGCCGTTTGGCTCATCCCGCTGGTCGCCGCCGTCGTAGCCGTCGGGATCGCCGTCCACCGCATCCTCAACGAGGGACCCACCATTTCCATCACCTTCAAGTCCGCGGAGGGTATCGAGGCCGGAAAGACCATCATCAAATACAAGGAAGTACAGATCGGGCAGGTGACGGCGGTAGATCTTTGCGAGAACTACACGAAGGTCCGGGTAACCGCTCGGATCGCAAAGAATGCCGAGGGGCTGATGGTCGAGGATTCGAAGTTCTGGGTGGTGCAGCCGCGGGTCACCCTGAGCGGGATCTCCGGCTTGAGCACCTTGTTGTCGGGCAACTATATCGGTTTCGAGAGGGGTAAATCGAAGGAGAGCGCGCGTACCTTTACCGGTCTCGACATCCCACCGGTCATCACCATCGACCAGCCCGGCCGAGAGCTCCTCCTCACCGCCGACAATCTGGGCTCCCTCGGGGTCGGCTCGCCCATCTACTTCCGCCGCCTCAACGTCGGCCAGGTGATCGCCTACGATCTGGATAAGAACGGAAAGGATGTCAGCGTTCGGGTCTTCATCAACGCGCCTTACGACAAGTTCGTTACGTCGGGGACACGCTTCTGGAACGCCAGCGGGATAGACATTTCACTGGGCGCGGGGGGGATCGACATACGCACCCAGTCCCTGGTGTCGATGGCCATCGGCGGCATCGCGTTCGAGACACCGCCATTCACCTCCACGAGCGATCCGTCCGCCGCGGACAGCACCTTCACTCTCTATGCGGATCGCTCAACGGCTATGAAGCAGCCGGAGGCCATCGCCAGGCATTATGTGGCCTACTTCGACGGATCGATGCGGGGGCTGTCCGTCGGTGCCCCGGTCACCCTGCTCGGTCTGCCGGCGGGCGAGGTCACGGATGTAGGAATCGACCTGGACCCCAAGACCTTGACGATCCGAGGGCGGGTGGAAATGGTGACCTATCCCCAACGCCTCATCAGCCACCTGCAAAGCGAGCAGGCGGAGGTCGCTCGGGAGGTTGCCCGCAACCTGAAAGAAACCCACGCGCTTTTTCAGCGCTTGATCGAGGAGCGCGGGCTGCGTGCGCAACTGCGCTCCGGAAGCCTGATCACCGGCCAGATGTACGTGGCCTTCGATTTCTTTCCGGACGCACCCAAGGTCGAGATCGATTGGAACGAGAAGACGCCGATCGTGCCGACGGTTCCCGGCACCCTGCCGGACCTGGAAACCAAGATCTCGACCATCCTCGCAAAGCTCGACAAGATCCCCTACGATGCGATCGGCAGCGAGCTAAAATCGACCCTCGTGACGATCAACAAGGCGCTCGCTCACCTCGACTCAGGACTCATCCCCGAGTTGAAGCCGGCAATCGCCGAGCTTCGGCGCACCCTCGTATCCGCCAACCGTGCGCTCAAAAGCACGGACGCCACCCTGCTCGGGAAGGATGCCCCGGGACAGCTCGAGCTGCGGAACGCCTTGCAGGAGGTAGCGCGTGCAGCACGCTCGGTGCGCGTGCTCGCCGACTATCTGGAACGTCATCCCGAGGCGCTGCTTCGGGGCAAATCCGGGGAGAGACCCTGATGCACCCTGCCCTCATCATTTCGGGGCTGATGCTCATGCTCACTGCGGGCTGCGCATCCCCGCCGTCGCGCTTCTACACCTTGAGCAGCGCGGGCAAGGCTCCCGTCCTCGCGCCCGTATCCAAGCTGTCCATAGCCGTAGGTCCGGTCTCGGTGCCCGCCGCGGTCGATCGCCCCGAGATCGTCGTCTCCACGGGTGCGAACCAGGTGCAGCTCGACGAATTCAATCGCTGGGCCTCGCCGCTGCAGGACGAGATCTCGCGCGTGGTCACGGAGAACCTGGTCACCATGCTGGGCACCGGCCAGGTGATCCAATCGCCGCCGTCCCTGAGCGAGAATGCCACTTATCGAGTCGCGATCGAGGTGCAGAGGTTCGAATCGGTACCGGGCAAGTACGTCCGACTGGACGCGGTCTGGACCCTGCGCCGGAAACGGGATGGCAAGCTCACGACAGGGCGTACGAGTGTACAAGAGGAAGTGTCCGAGCCAGACTACGGTGCCCTCGCCGCCGCCCATAGCCGGGCGATCGCACGCTTGAGCCGGGACATCGCCGACGAGGTTCGCGCGCTCGAGAGCGCCT
>CAYYHR010000385.1:0-3542 GCA_964471705.1 uncultured Chromatiaceae bacterium | reverse complement strand
TCTTCATCGACGAGATCGATGCCGTGGGTCGCCACCGTGGGGCCGGCTTGGGAGGGGGTCACGACGAGCGCGAGCAGACCCTGAACCAGCTCCTGGTGGAGATGGACGGCTTCGAGGGGAACGAAGGCGTCATCGTCATCGCGGCGACCAACAGGCCGGACGTTCTGGACCCCGCCTTGCTGCGCCCCGGTCGCTTCGACCGCCAGGTGGTGGTGCCCTTGCCGGACGTGCGTGGGCGCGAGCAGATCCTCAAGGTCCACATGCGCAAGATCCCTGTTGCGGAAGACGTGAAGGCATCCATCATCGCGCGCGGTACTCCCGGCTTCTCCGGTGCCGATCTGGCCAACTTGGTGAACGAGGCGGCCCTGTTCGCCGCCCGGGGCAACAAGCGTCTGGTGGACCAGGAGGAGTTCGAAAAGGCAAAGGACAAGATCATGATGGGCGCCGAGCGCCGCTCCATGGTGATGTCCGAGGACGAGAAGAAGCTGACCGCCTATCACGAGGCCGGTCACGCCATCGTCGGGCGCCTGGTCCCGGCTCACGACCCGGTCTACAAGGTCAGCATCATCCCCCGCGGCCGGGCACTGGGTGTAACCATGTTCCTCCCGGAGGAGGACCGCTACAGCCTGAGCAAGCAGCGACTGGAGAGCCAGATATCCAGCCTCTTCGGCGGGCGTATCGCCGAGGCCCTGATCTTCGGCCTCGAAAGCGTGACTACCGGCGCCCAGAACGACATCCACCGCGCCACCGAGATCGCCCGCAACATGGTGACCAAGTGGGGTCTCTCGGAGAAGCTCGGCCCGCTCACCTACAGTGAGGACGAGCAGGAGGTCTTCCTCGGCCATTCGGTGACCCAGCACAAGAATGTCTCGGACGAGACCACGCGCCTCATAGACGAGGAGGTGCGCAGCTTCATCGACCGCAACTATGGGCGTGCCGAGACCTTGCTCACCGAGAACATGGACAAGCTTCACATGATGGCCGAGGCCCTGATCAAGTACGAGACCATCGACTCCGATCAGATCGACGACATCATGACCGGCCGCACTCCGCGTGAGCCAGCGAACTGGAACGACGAGGAGGAGGGGGGCTCCGGCAGCGCACCGGCCACTGCGGGCACCAAGCCGAGTAGCGGCTCCAAGGGTGACGGTCACATCGGTGACCCGGCCGGTGAGCATTGACAGCTGGCAAAATCGCTCGGCAGTTGGCAGATGACGCCTGCAAATCGGAATCGGCTCATTTCGGCGTAAGGGTCGGGAGCCGATCCGCGATGTCCGCCGGATAACGGCTAACAGCTGAACGTCGATGCCCGAGGGCTCCGTCGTCGACTGCGCAGGCAGACCGCTCGACCTGTCGCGTCTCCGCGTAATGGGAGTGCTGAACGTCACCCCGGATTCCTTTTCGGACGGCGGCGAATTCTTTGCCCGCGAGGATGCGTTGCGTCGTGCCGAGCACCTGGCCGAAGAGGGCGCGGACATCCTCGACATCGGCGGCGAGTCGACGCGTCCGGGGGCTGTGCCCGTATCGGCCGGGGAGGAGATCGATCGGGTCGTGCCGGTGATCGAGGCCCTCCATTCCCGGATTTCCGTGCCTATCTCCGTCGACACCAGCAAGCCGGAGGTCATGCGCGCCGCAGTCGGTGCGGGTGCGGGGATGATCAATGATGTGTGGGCGCTGCGCAAGACCGGTGCCCTGGAGGCCGCCGCTTCGGCCGGAGTACCCGTCTGTCTGATGCACATGCAGGGAGATCCCCGCACCATGCAGGCGGCACCGAGGTATGTCGATGTGCTGAGCGAAGTCCGGGATTTCCTGCAGGATCGGATCACTGACTGCACTGCGGTCGGTATCGATCCCGAGCGGATACTGCTGGACCCGGGCTTCGGCTTCGGAAAGTCCCTGGTCCATAATCTTGCCCTGCTTGCAGGATTGGAGGAGATTTGCTCGCTCGGGCACCCTGTCCTGGTGGGCTTGTCCCGCAAGTCCATGATCGGGGCACTGACGGGTCGGCCCGTCGATGAGCGCCTTCCCGGCAGCCTGGCAGCGACAGTGCTCGCCGTGGAGCACGGTGCCCGGTTGGTGCGTACTCACGATGTGGCCGCGACCCTGGACGCGTTGCGCGTTGTCCGGGCGTTGCACGCCGAGGGGCAAGACGCAGAACGACTGAGCTAAAGCTTCTGCACCGGATTTTCTATGTAGGGGGAGAACAGCGTGTCGCGTAGATATTTCGGCACCGACGGCATTCGGGGACGTGTAGGCGAAGGCAACATCACACCGGACTTTGCGCTCAAGCTGGGCTGGGCGGCGGGGCGCGTGCTCGGCAAAGGAAGGAGCGGCAAGGTGCTCATCGGCAAGGACACGCGCATCTCCGGCTACATGTTCGAAGCCGCCCTGCAGGCGGGTCTGGTGGCAGCGGGCATGGACATTCGTCTGCTCGGCCCCATGCCGACACCCGCTATCGCCTATCTGACGCGCACGCTGCGCGGCGTCGCCGGAATCGTCATCAGCGCCTCCCACAATCCCTTCGACGATAATGGCCTCAAGTTCTTTTCGGCGGACGGAGACAAGCTTCAGGACGAGGTCGAGCTGGCGATCGAGCAGGAGCTCGATAGGCCGTTGCGCACGGTCGGTCCCGCCCAATTAGGGAAGGTCAAACGGGTCGACGACGCCGGCGGCCGTTACATCGAGTTCTGCAAGAGCACTGTCCCCACGAGCCTGAGCCTGCGCGGTCTGAAGCTGGTCATAGACTGCGCCAACGGCGCAACCTATCATGTGGCGCCGGCGGTTTTCGAAGAGCTCGGCGCGGAGATCGTAACCATCGGCAACGAGCCCGACGGTTTCAACATCAACCGCGATCTGGGCTCCACCAGTCCCGCGGCACTCGTCGAAACCGTAGTGCACGAGGGTGCGGACTTGGGAATCGCCTTCGACGGAGACGGAGACCGGGTGCTGATGGTCGATGACCGCGGGAACCTGATCGACGGGGATCAGCTGATCTACATCGTCGCCAAGTCACGATTGGCACAGCAATGCCTGCAGGGCGATGTGGTCGGCACCCTGATGAGCAACCTGGGATTGGAGCATGCCCTACAGAAGCTCGGCGTGGGCTTTGCGCGCACTCCGGTGGGCGACCGTTACATCGTGGAACGCCTGAAGCGTGACAAGGGGATCCTCGGCGGCGAGCCCTCGGGGCACATCATCTGCCGGGACCGCACCACTACCGGTGACGGTGTCGTCGTGGCGCTCCAAGTGCTGGCGGCCCTGCAGGAGACCGGCCGCAGCCTGGGTGATCTCGCGGGCGAGATGAACAAGTACCCCCAACGCCTGATCAACGTCCGGCTGGACCGGCAAAGGGAAATCACCGGTCTGCCTACGGTTCAGGATGCCATCCAGTCCGCGGAGCGGGAGCTCGGTCGCCAGGGACGTGTGCTGCTGCGTCCGTCCGGTACGGAGCCCCTGATCCGGATCATGGTGGAGGGTACGGACGAGCAGCTTGTGGCTTCCGTAGCTGACGGCCTGGCGGATGTCGTTCGTGCCCAAATGGC
>CAYYHR010000384.1:0-3573 GCA_964471705.1 uncultured Chromatiaceae bacterium | reverse complement strand
CCGCTGAACCCGCCGAAACGCCGAGGAGCCCTAACGCCCCGCCCGCGCCTCCACCACCAGAGGCTCCGAACGAGGAGCCAAAGGAAACGCCGAATTCGAAGGAGTTGGCTTGGGCGCTTTCGTTTTCGCTCAGAGCGCTCGAAGAGGACGCTTGCTGAGAAAGATCTTCGCTTTGCGTGACGGAATCGGCCGAGTTTTCGAGAACGCTGCGCGTGTGGTTTGAAATAGCGATTTGAGTGATTTCGCCAGGAGCAAGACACACGCTGTGCAATAGCGGCCCTAAGACAATTCCCTCCATTGTCCAACTTTGTCGATGGGTCAGGAGCACACCGATGGAGGGACGCTCCGTTGCCTTGGTCGTCGTCGCTTCCCGGTCAATCGGCAGCGACAAGGGCCTGGCTACGGCGTGAGCCTCATCGAACCAGACATCGATCGAACCATCGTTGCCGCCGGCGGCGAAATAATCCGCATTCGGACTGAAGGCCACCGCCGTAAAACGCTCGGCCGTTCCCTGCATTGGGTTGTTGATCAGGAAGCCGAATCGATTCCACATCCGCACCGTGCCATCGTCCCCCCCGGAGATGATGAGCGAGCCGTCGGTGTTGAAAGCCAAGGCCCTCACCGCTCGATTGTGAAGAATCGGACCCTTGAACGTGATTGCCTCACCAGTAGCGCTTTGCCAAAAGAGGATCTTTCCGTCTGCACCTCCACTTATCCCCACCTCGCCATCGGGACTGAGCGCCACACAAGTAACGGAGTCCGCATGTCGGCCGATTCCCTGAACAACGTTGCCGCCCTCGCGCCAGAAGCCAACCGAACCGTCTCCGCTACCACCCACCATTTGAACACTATCATTCGAGAAGTGAGCCCGGGTAGCAGTGAATTCGCCCTCCTGAAAGGGCATCAGAGTTTCAACGACGGAATTCGCCTCTGCATCGTAGAGCGCAACAGATCCAGCAACAGGTCCAACCAGCAGACAGCCTCTCGAATCGAAGGCGACAGGCACCGCAAGCTCTGAGATCTTCTCGATTGGTTTTTGAATTTGCGTGCGCGAATCCACATCCCAGATTCGCACGGTTCCCTCGACGTCCACGGTAGCCAACAGAGCGCCAGAGGCATCGAAGGCGATGGAGGAAATTCCACCGGTAGCGTCGCGAATCTCCTTTCCAGTCGGCAAAAGCGTAGCTCTGTTCCAGATTCGAACGACACCCGACGAGTCCGCGGAGGCAATTAGGCTAGCATCCGGGCTAAAGGCAATGGCCGTTATCTCGACCGCGTTTCCATTCTGATCCTTCGCATGTGCGGTCGAACCAAACCGACTCCAAAGCGGCACTTCTTTCGAGTCAGGAGGCGCATCAACAACCCGAGTGATCACCGCGCTCCGAGTATAGCGCGCATTCGAGAGGGGAAGGTTACCCATTCTGGGAATAAGGTCTTCGGGAGTGTCAACAGTAACAAAGGCAGGTTGCATGACTTTCGGAGCAATTCTTAGTAGTTATCTTTTCGTTACAAACCGGTCTGCGAAACAGCTCTGAGCCGAAGGGGCAGAACGAGACTGCCGGCGAAAAAAGTAGGCTGGATAGTCACGCTCCTTCGAAGCGGCGATAGATTCGCGTTGTGGAAACGTTGCAGGATATTCTGTCAAATTGCAGGCGGTTGGATTAGCGGAAGAATCAGTACTGAACTAAGGATAGGAAATCCAACCGCCTATGCGCAAATATCCCCCCGTTCCGAGCCCTACGTCAAGGAACCGCTGAGCATCGTGCAAGGCGACAAGGGGAGCTTCAGAGACAATCCGGGTGGAGGTAAGTGCCGAGAGGCGAACTTTTGCCCGGGAGAAAGGGCAGCTCGCGGGAATCGGGCAACAGGAGACTGTGCTGCTGCCGAAGCGCGGCGCACCAACTCAGACACTGATCGAATTCGTATTCGGTCAGGAGGTTAAGGAGTTTAGGGGTCAGCTAAATGGTGACCCCATTTCTTTGACCCCATTTCTCTTTTCTGCTCCAGAAAGGGCTCTGTCCCTGAGGCATCCCCACTAATTGGTCTATGATATCAAAAGGTTACACGTACCGCCTAACCGCCGGCTGCCATCGGAAGCGTCACTAGCATCTGCTGGCCGTTGATCCGACACGAATTTTTGTGGGGATAGTTCAGGCTCTGTCCCATTTCTGCTGGACCCCATTTCTGGGTTCTGAGAAGCAGTGTAATTTAGAAAATCATCAATGTGCCGAAGTGTGCTGCGGCGCACGAAACCCATGTATACATAAAGGTATTGTGGTTTGTAGTCGTCCCTAGGGAGGTGCTGTCGATGTTGGAGAACACCTTGGAAGTCTTGGAGCAGCTTGCTCCGCTGCTTGATGACGGTGACACCGACTCAGCCGGAAAATTGCTCGTCCCGCTGGACCGAACCTCCCTTCGCGCGTTGCTTATCCACATCGTGCGAAAGAGGGGGGTTCCTGTAGCCGACGTGGTCGCCGCCGCTTACCTGCGTGCAACCGCCAATCGCGTCGAACAGCCGAAAGCGGCTTAGGGGTGAAAAGGCACGCTACGGCAAAGTGGAGAACAGTCGCCAGATCGCCCTGGCAATCCGCAATCTCGGAGGACAAAGCCAAGGTGTGGCGAATGTCCGAAGAGAGATAGTTGGCTTTTTCGCCCCGGTTTGGAGTAGCCCATAATGTGTGCACAGCTAGCTCAGAACAAAACACGATCAGTACGGAACGAACACAACTCCAACCTGCTGAACTACGAAAGCCATGGGGAGATTCTCATCCGTCGGTTTCGGCCTGATGGGGAAGACGAGCGGCAAATGCGGGATCTTGTGTTCGACAATGCCTTTCTCGGAGAGCCGTTTGATGAGATTTTTCCCAACAAGGAGTGGTTCAGCGATGTCGTTCTGAGCCCTTACATCAAGCACCAGCCAGAAAATATCCACGTCGCCACGCACAAAGCCAGCGGGCGCCTCATCGGATACCTCACCGGGTCCATGGGTGGGCAGCAGTTCGAGCAAGCTCAATACAACTGGGTGCGACGGCAGGTTATCTTCCTCGCCGTATCACTTAGCATGCCGTGGTCCTTCTTCGAGAGCTCCAGCCGAGAGTTTGCCACACATGTGATCTTCAAAGGGGAGAGCGAGCGTCCCAGCCATCCCGAATCGGGTGTGCACTGGCACTTTCAGGTGGATAAGGGCTTCCGTGGGCAGGGAGTCGGAAGAAGGCTGTTGAGGCGATTTACGGAAGATGCGGTCGCGGCGGGTTTTGACCGCATCTGGGCAGAGGTGATGGCCTATCCGGAGAAACCACCTGAGTATTTCGAAGCCCGTGGCTGGTCGATCTACGATGCAAGACCGACCTTGATCTTCGGGGACCACGTCGATTTCCCTGTTCAAGTATTATCGATCCACAGGTCGCTTGGCTCCTTTGGTCCGTTTACGCTTACGCAAACTATCTGACATCCAGAAAATTCAGCTGTCCAACCGAGGTAATGCTGAATTACGGTGACAATTACGGTGACGCTTTACTATTTACACTAATTTAAGTTGCCTCAGGACATTCTTCTGCGAATGGGGCCGGCCGC
>CAYYHR010000383.1:0-3596 GCA_964471705.1 uncultured Chromatiaceae bacterium | reverse complement strand
TGCAGGTGCAGGTGCAGGATGAGCGCGCGTAAAGCGGCGCCGAGATCGGGGGCAAGGCGGATGGCTCGACCGACTGCTCCCAGCACGTCGACGCCTGATCGGCTGCCAAGCTCGAGGCCCAAGGCAGAACCTCCCCCAGCCTCGGCGGCAAGTGCGAGCAAACGGCCTACCTTGGCAAGAGGGATTACATTTTCGGCATCCGTGAACAGCCCGGGGTCAACCTCGGCCTCGCGAAAAACAACTTCAGCATCGACCCCATGATGCCCGAGCAGCCCCGGCAGTGGCAGCAAGGTCGCCATGCGCAGCATGCCTTCGGTAGCGATGGCCAATTCGCAGGAACAGCTCCGTCGCGACTCATTCAAGGCGTGCGCTCCAGCAACTATCGGTCCTGACTTCTCCGCAGCACGCCAGGGGCTGTCGGCATTTGCCCGAGTGAGGGCGATTGTAACGCTGACGCTGCAATGGAGAATGGCTGCGGTGGTCGCGCGTGCAAGAAGAGGGGTCGGGTCTGAGCTGTATTGGGAGCCCGGCTAACGATCGTGGGGCGAGGCGAGCCACCCCCGACGATGAAAGGTTGCCTCGCCCCTGAACGTTCCCTCACCCCGACCCTCTCCCATAAAGGGAGAGGGCGAGTCGGAGCGCCTTCGGCGCGTACTTTCATAGTAAGGAAAACAAAGATCGGAGGCTCGAGGCAGTGATCAGCCCCCGAAGCGAAGCGGCTCACTTCGGGAACATGAGCTGCACTTGCGCGCGCAGTTGCCAATCGGCGCCATCGTCGGGGGTCACGACATTGTAGTAGCCGCTGATCTGGGTATTCACCGGCAAACGGCCCAGGTGGAAGATGTGACCGATCCCACCGCCGAGGGGAACCGTCCATCGGTTGCCACTGTCGGCGGTCCAGTCGACCGTGATGATGGGTGCGCTGGTGAGATAGGTTCCGCCCTCGAAATTATAGTTGAGGAAGGGCTGGATCAGGCCATTGTTGTAGGAGCCAGAACTGCAGGAGTCGATGGACCAGAGGTTGTTTACCAACATCCCGTAAACCCAGGGATCGCCCTTGCTCAGATGCAGTGCCACAGCGGTTGGTCCCAACCCCCAGTTGTTGTTGCCCAGAGTCTGGTCGGTATGCGTCGGAAGTTGGGCGATGGCGCCCACACCCCAGATCCAGCCGTTGGCGTTGCTCGGCGACAGAAAGGCCGAAAACTGGGTGTCGCCCAGTCCGAAACTGCTGTCCTGATCCGGGCCGAGCTGAGGCTGCCAGATCACCGGTAGGATGGTACGGGTAATGAGGTTCCATTCCTTGCTCAGGGTGATGGGGATCACCGGCTGGATGTTCAGGATGTTCTGGGTGCCATCCTCGGGTCCGTAATTGAAGTTCGTGTTGTTCTGAAAGGGCACGCTGATGAGATTGGCGATGGGGTTTTGGGCCAGCTTCGCCAATTCCTCGGAGCTCATCGCCCCCAGGGCAGGTCGGGTCAGTGCGAGCGCGAAGGTAAGGGTGGCAATGCTCGATACCAGACCCCACAACGATAGGTATCGGGTCCGGCTCGCCAGTGTTTTCAGTCTGCTCATTTGTCGATGGCCTATTTCCAACTCAGTAGGATACGTCACATGGAGCCTATTCCCCTGCTATAGCCAGACCGATCGCCAGGAGCCTTGTGGCTATCAGAAGTCGTGTGGCGTAGCATGAATTTGCGAAGATCCAAGTCTCTGAATCAAGGGCTCTCGTCCACCTGCTCGAGGAGCCGAATTGCCTGAGTGAGGGTCAGGACTCCTACGATGTCTTCGGCCTTATGCCCTTGCACGTTGGTTGAAACCAAGAGAACGGACGCATCTGCCTCTCCCATGGCTTGCAGGGCCTCGAGCATGGTGACGCGCTCGTCGGCAATCGCAAACGCAACCGTCGGCGGGACCGTTGCCGGCACGTCGGCATCCGCGGATGTCCGCCGCATCGTTACACCTCTGATCGAGCCCTCGGCTGCGATGATTCCAATGGGCACATCGCTCGGAGCCGATCCGCCCTCGGGCACCACGACGAAGTCTTCGGCCATGGCGTCGACTACCGGCCGCACGGACGCGAACGGTCGGCTGAATCCTTCCGGCACCGAGTGCCCGCGGGCGATCAACTTCATGCTGTACATGCTCTGCGTCATGATGGTCTTGCGGATGGCATAGGCCACGGCCGTGGTGAGGATGAGCGGGAGGATGACATCCGGATCCCGGGTCATTTCCGTGAGCATGATGATGCCCGTCAGCATAGCGCCCGTGGAGCCGGCGATCATGGCGGCCATGCCGGCGATGGCGAAGGTTGGGATCGAGACCTCCAATCCGGGGTTCAGCGCCAGGCACAGCTGGCCGAACAGCGCGCCGCCGGTTGCGCCCACGAACAAGGCGGGGGAAAAGACGCCGCCCGATGCGCCTGAGCCCAGGGACAACCAGGTCGCCAGCAGCTTGAGCCCGAGCAGCAGGAGCAGAAATCCCGGATCGGTCAGGAGGTCGGAGAGCACATCCATGACCGTGGCGTAGCCCACCCCCTCCACGTAATAGTGGCCCGCGTAGCGGTAGAGGAGGTACATCATCAGGCCCACACACAGCATACCCAGTGCGTGGCGCGTGTAATAATTCCCCGGTATGGCGTCGAACAGGTCCTCCATCCAATAGAGTCCGCGGATAAAGACCACCGACAACAGACCCATCAATAGGCCCAGCACCAGGAATTGGGCGAGTGCCACGCCTTGAAAGGTCGTGAAATCGGGTACCTCCAGGGCCGGGATGTAGAAGCTCGGCTGTGTCCCCAGCAGTTGGTGGCTGATAAAGATGGCAACCACGCTGGTGATCGCCACTACCAGCAGGTTGCGCGCTGTGACCGCGATCAACAACAGCTCGATGGCGAAGGCGACGCCGCCCAGCGGGGCATTGAAGGTGGCGGCAATGCCCGCGCCGGAGCCGGCCGCGATCAGGGTGATGCGGTCGCTGGCCGGCATCCGAATGAATTGGCCCAGGGCTGAGCCGAAGGCCGAGCCGATCTGCACGATCGGGCCTTCGCGCCCGACCGAGCCGCCGCTGCCGATCGAGATGGCCGAGGCCAGGGACTTGACGATGGCCACGCGCGGACGAATCCGGCCCTCGTTGTAGTAGATGGCATCCATCACCTCGGGGACGCCGTGCCCCTTGGCCTCCGGAGCAAAATTCTTCACCAGAAAGGCCACTACCAGACCGCCTACGACCGGTACCAGAACCACGCCCCAGCCCCAGGGGCTCGCAGGTGTGTGCACATTGGCGTCGTAGTAGAACGAGGGCTCGCCCAGAAAGAGCAGGTTGTGCACCAGGCCGATCATCATCCGGAAGGCCCAGGCCCCTGCCCCAGCGATCATGCCGGTTGCCACCGCGAGCAGGCACATCAGCAGCAGCGAACGCCTCGTATTCGCTTGGTCCAAGGTCTGATCCTCCGGTTTGCCGGACATGATTCTGTTTTCAGCTCTCTATTTCCAGCTCAGGGGATCAGCTCGTGTGTATCTCGATCGGTGAGTGCCGTTTCAGGATCTCCTCGATCTCGGCCTCGGCCGTGATCGGGCCCATCACCTGCACTTGCTTCT
>CAYYHR010000382.1:0-3598 GCA_964471705.1 uncultured Chromatiaceae bacterium | reverse complement strand
GCGCCTGCGCCCCATCGTTATGACCGGCATTACTACCGCAGCCGGCTCGATCCCGTTGCTGCTCTCCTCCGGAGCGGGTAGCGAGACCCGCATCGTCATTGGAACCGTCATCCTCTCCGGCGTGCTTGCCGCCACCTTGTTCACCCTGTTCGTCGTTCCGGTTGCCTATGACCTGCTGGCGAGGCGCACCGGCTCTCCCGGAGATATGAAACGGCAGCTGGAAGCGGAGTCAGCGGAAGATACTGAGCCCGGGATGGGGGCCAAAGTGGAGACTTAGTCGCAGGTCGGCCGCTTTGTCGCCGTGAGTGCATCTGCGAGGATCACGCCATTCCTCCGCGACTCTGCGTATACACCCCAACGATATCTCGATTAGCTCGCCGTCGAAAAGTCATCCCCGAGTTGCGTCCTGCAGCCACCGCTACAACGGCGTAGCGTAAGGGCCATGTAGAACGTCCTACCACTGTAGTGCCATGCAAGAGATCGTTTCTATCCGCGATGCCAACCAGCACCTCTCTCGGTACCTCGAACGGGTCGAACAAGGAGCTGAGCTCATCATAACGCGGCGGGGCAAACCCATCGCGCGCGTGCTGCCGCTTGAGAGCCGACCGCACCTCACCGACGCTCAGCGGGCTGCACGCGAGCGGTTAGGTCTGCTGCAAAGACCGTTGCTGGTTTGCTCGAAGCGTGCAGGTACCAAAGAAATCGTAGTGGTCGATGGCCTCGAGAATTCCTAGCGCGTAAGGTCGGCCGGCAAAGTAGATCCGCTCCAGGTCCTCGAGTTGCGACAGCTCCTCGCCGTGGCGGTTCTCGACAACCACAGCCAGGGTGTTGCCGCGCATCATGTCCTCGTCGGCGCCGGACCCGCCCGCGACCAGGATATGCTCGAGCGGGATAGCCCAGCGCTGGGCGACGTAACGCAGCGCTTGGCCCTTGCTGGCACGGGAAGGAACGATGTCCAGATATTGGCCGAACGAGTAGACCAGATTTGCAGTTACGTCCTGGCTTCGCAGCAGCGACGAGATGTCGTCCAGACAAGGGGCGTGGTCCGGATCATAGATGTAGGACACCTTGAACCGAGTCTGCTCGTTCCTCGGCTGGAGTTGAAGTCCAGGTAGCTCCGACAGGGCCCGCCTCACTGCAGCGGGTCGCCAGAGATAGTCGATGTGCTCGCTCCAATACTCGTCACGGTTGAGCTGCGGAGCGTAATAGATCTCGGTTCCGAGACTCGTAATCAGCACATCCGGGCGTGGAATGCCGTTCTGTTTGAGCTCTGCCAGGGCGGAATCCAACCGACGTCCTGTCGCGATTCCGAATGTTGCGCACTTGCGGTTGCCGCGCATCACCGCAACGAAGTCCTCTACCCCTTGTTGCGCATCGCCGACCAAGCTTTGGTCGATGTCGGTGAACAAGGCCCGATCGCGATACCGTTTCTTGCGCTTCGGCTCTACCGGAAGGGGCTCATGACCCTTCGTCAACGGCTTGGCGCGGGTCATGTAGCGCTGCGCATGGGCTTGCCATGAGTAGTGCTCGCGGACCTTCGAGATACCGTTTTCCTGCATACTGCGGTAGAGCTTTTTGTCGGCGAGAAGCTTCAGCAGGGCCTTGGAGATCGCGGCCTTGTCGAGCGGGTCAACGAGTAGACCGTTATCGCAATGGCCGATGATGTCCACCGGCCCGCCGTTCTCGGTTGCCACCAGAGGCAGCCCGCTGGCGGCTGCCTCCAGCAGTGTCAGTCCGAAGGGCTCGGTGAGCGCCGGGTTGACGAAGACGCCGCCGGTCGCAGCAGCGAGACGATAGATCTGCGGAACCTCGTCTTGCTCGTGGTGCTTTGGCATCGCGACACTGCCGTACAGATCGTAGGTATCGATCGCGAGCAACAGCTCGGTGAGTACGGACTGAGGTCCGGCATCGAGCTCCTGAATATCGTCGCGGTTGCCCGCGACGATCAGCAGGTTTGCCGCGTCTTTCAGTTCCTCCGACTCCCCGTAGGCACGCAGCAGCGTTTGAAGATTCTTGCGTCGGTCGGCCCGGGACAACGCCAAGATCAGCGGCTTTTCAGGGTCTTTCAGGTAGCGACTGACCTCTTCGGCGAAAGCGATCGGCGGATCTTCCGGGACCGGTGGGCGAAAGCGGCTCAAGTCGGTCCCGGGTGGGATGACCGCCATTCTCTTGGGTTGGTAGTAGTCGTAGAGACCGTACTGCTCTTCGATTTCATTGTTGGTGCTGGCGATGACCAAATCTGCGCTGGCGAGGACCTCTTCCTCGGCATCGACCCGGCGATCCATGCTGTAAGTGGCGTTGATCTCCTGGTCGCTCAGTCCGGCGGTCAACAGGCGCTGGCGTTTGTCTCGCCCGAGCGAATGTCCCGTATGGAGCAGCGGCACGCCGAGCAGGCTCGACAGGCGCACGCCGACGTAGCCCGCGTCGGCATAGTGGCTGTGGATCAGGTCCGGCATCCGCCCCCCCTTGTTCAAGGTAGAGACCAGATTGTCCATGAAGCCGTCCAGGTGGTCCCACAGCTGCTCCTTTGCAATGTATTCCTCCGGTCCGGCATCGATGCGCAAGATGCGTGCTCCGTCAGACAAGGGCTCGACAATCTCGGCGTAGTCGCTGGAGACTTTGGGATCGACTATCCGGCGCGTTACGAGGTCGACTCGATCGACATCGCTGCGTTCGGCAAGCGCCCGCGCGAGGTCGACCACGTACAGCGTCTGACCGCCCGTGTCCGGATCACGGCCGAGCTCCAGATCATGGCCACGAATCAGCCCGTGAATGCTGAGCAAGAGGATGTACATGAAAGGGTTTCACCCCGATTTATCGCTTGATGTCGCTCGAGCACCCGGAATTTTCCGTTTCCCACGTTGCCCGTAAGCTCGTCAGGGACTCCTACCAACATGAGGTACAGAGGTTGAATCGAGCATAGCCGGCTGATCGCCCCTCCCAAAGGCCGTAATCGATCTCACGAAAGCCTGGCTCCGGCTGTGGCTCACGTCCGTGAGGCGCGCAGATGATTCGCGTCGGCATCTGTCTATCTCCCATGCGGTCGCCATGGCGACCGCATACAGACGTAGTTCCTGCTTGTGCCATCCTTTGGCTCACATGCTCGGTAGGCGGAATACCAAAGGCGATTGGCATTCATGATAGGGCTCTCCTATGGTTTGTATCGGGACGATCTTTCTCCAAACAAGGGACACAACCGCGAAGCGGTCACAAGTACAGGGACCAGACTCCTGTGGGGAAGGGTTGCACCTGCGATCGGCGCTCCGTTTTCTGCACCTCTTGGCAGACCTGCCCACCACGCGGACGCGCTGATTGTCGTTGATCGGCAGGGCCGCTCTTGCTCATCTGGAAATGCTCACGCCGAACGGAGGCTAGAGCTATGAAACGAGCCATGACCGACCACGGACACCCAAACGGCCGGGAACCGATCCTCGACGCGGAAAGCAACTGCTGGGCGCGTGTAAATGCATTGCGCTTTGCCGTGCTGGTCGATACGGCAGATTATTTCGCCGCCTTCGCAGAGGCCTGTCGGATGGCCGAGCGACAGATCCTGATTCTCGGCTGGGACTTCGACCGGCGGGAGCGCCTGCACCGCGGA
>CAYYHR010000381.1:2206-3598 GCA_964471705.1 uncultured Chromatiaceae bacterium | reverse complement strand
GGCTAGGCGCTCGGGTCGGGTATTGTCTCGTTTGAGCTCGACACCGGAGCTCTCGCCGTTGTGGATCAGGTCTGCCAGCTCGGTTCGGTTCACTCGGGTCTCCCGGAAATGATTCAGGGCTCAGAAGCCGTACTTACGGCTATGCAGCTCGAAGGGTCCTTTCCGCCTTCGAGGATCTCTTCGACAAGGATTCGCACCGGCTCCAAATCGATGGAGCCCATCTGCCGTGCGGAGAATTGGGCATGCCCTTCCGCGGCCTCTCCGGCGGCGGACATCCCGGCGATAAGCTCCGCGTCACCGCTCGCCTCTTGTCCGCGGAAGCGCGTACGGTAATCGTGCGGATTAACCTGCAAAGCGCACCGATGAAAGTCGGCACCCCGCGGAAGGGCCAATGCGTCTTCGATCCGGTTGCTTCTCATCTGTCGATCCTCGGAACCTGCGCTTTCTTCCTGATCCACAACAGAATCGCACAGAAGATATCGTGGGCTCCAACGTCCTCTACCACTGTGAATTCCAACAGCCGGAATTGCGCTCCACCGGTTGACTGAATATAAAGGCTTTTTGGATAAGACAACGAGATTCGTGGCAGAGGAGCTGACGCGATGCTCAACGGAAATGATCTGGGATTCTGGCGATCAGAGCTCTTTCGCAAGCGGGACATCTCCGGGCCGGATGGACGGCGCCTGTACGAGTACCGGATCGGCGAGGACGAGCTCTTATCGCTTCATCAAGGACTAAGGGACTTGTTAGCAACGAATGCCTCCCTTTCGCAGGTTGCGAAAACCAAGCTGCACTTCCCTGGATTGTTCGTCCTCTATGCTTCTGAATGGTGGCGGCTCAGCTACGACGGATCGGGTTGGTCCTGGGACCCGATCCTCCGATCCCTCGGGGCCAACCCATCGTCCTGGACTCCCATCGAGCGCAGCGAATGCATCGAGCGCGGACTTCGTTCTTGGAGGCTCGATCGCACAACGGCAGGGGCCCTGAGGTACCTCAGGGCCATTGCGCTTCAGGGTGGTCTGCCGCTCAAGCTCCTCGCAGAGGCCAGGGGCCAGCTGGGTTACGTGCTGCGCCGTACTCTGAGTATCGCGAAGGGAAGCAACGCGACCTTGGAAACCATCCACGGTTGGATCGAGAGCCTAGCCGCCAGTCTGCCAAGGAGTTACCGCCACGCTGACATCTATTACCTGCTGGCCGACCTTATCCTCACGGTGATGAGATTGGTCGACGAGCTTGGAATATCCCAGGCCGAAGGGACCATAGAGCAGCTCGACTCGCGGAGACCCGGTTGGCGGGAACGGTTCCCCTTGCCCATCGGAGACCAAGAGGCCCAGGGACTGATCGACCAGCTTGTTCGAGACGCGAGCATCAAGCCGACCAAGGGAGCTGCCT
>CAYYHR010000381.1:0-2106 GCA_964471705.1 uncultured Chromatiaceae bacterium | reverse complement strand
CTGATCGACCAGCTTGTTCGAGACGCGAGCATCAAGCCGACCAAGGGAGCTGCCTCCGAGTTGGTGGTAGAACGACGGATCCACAAGCCAGATGACGAAATCTGGGAGCTGCACGCCAGTGTGGAAGCACCGAAGACGCTACCGACGCAGACCTTGCGACAGATGTTTGATATCGGCGATGCGGCACTGCCGCGAGTGCTTGATTTGGTGATCGAGGCAGGAGCAACGAGTACTCGCGCATTCCTGCACCGCCTCGCCGGTCACGAAAGCTACGGCTTCGACCAGAAGCCGCGCGTCGTAGCAAACGAGGATGCCGCTGCGGAGCATCGCCTGCGCATTTCAACCGCCGACGGTCTGCAAAGAGTTTGCACGGCGCGTAAGGGTGAGGCATTGGAGCCCGATCTCCCCTGGGTATTCAGCCTTAACGAGGCAGGGATGATCCGGTTCCAACGCCAAGGCGGCGGGAGCATCACTGCTGAGACCGCCTGGGTTGCGGTACCGGCAGATTGGCACATCGAGGCAGAGATCGGACAAGCCAGTCTGGTTGCCTTCCTGTCCGCGCCGGAGCGCGATATCCACGAGATTCAGGGAAAGGCTCGCATTCTCGCCCCGGATGGCTCTTCCTGGAGCCTACGCACCGGACAAGCGGACGCGGATGCGCCTGAGTATCGTTGGCTCGGAGACCGAGTTGGGGAGGACTTCACCCGGCCGGCGACGGCCTATTTCGGACGGCCGGCGCTCTATGACCGCGAGCGGCGAATCCCTCCGAGCCAGCTGGATTGGGGCGACGGTAATAATCCGACGGCGTGCGGACCGATCGTGGTCAGCTACAGGCACAACAATGAGCTCCGTTACCGTACGCGACTGGTCGTGCTGCCGGATGAAGCGAACCTGCGTATGCAGCCGAATGACGCGACCGCCGGAACAATACTTTTCGAAGGCTGGCGGTTGGCCGGTGCTCGAGTACTGACGCCGGGGGTACAAACAAAGACCGGGACAGAAGGAGGCGCACTGAGCCTGTCGCTGCAGTTATGCGACGTGAGCCAAGTAGCACCGCCCGAGATCGACATCGAGCTGATCTGGCCACGAAACCCGGTTGCAGCGCGCCTATGTCTGGCGTATCCGGCGCAAGGGGCACGGACTTTCGACGGCATGGGAAACCCACTGGCCCCGGACGATTGGATCGCGGCCCATCGTCTCGCCGGCGTGCGCATCATTGCGGTGGGCAGCTTGGCCAAACCCGAGATTCGATTCGGCTTGCGCCACACCCAATCCGGCCAGTACGGCATCGATCTGTCGTATCCGCTGAGAAGCGATCTCAATTCCCAGCGTCTGGACATCCGCCTCCAGGACTACGCAGACACCATCGCTCGCCTGTTGGGGACCGGCGAATTGCTGGACGCCTGGGTACTGGTCAGCTTTCATGCCGATTATCGCGAGATGCTCCGGCTGCGCGTCTCCCGCTACGTCGCCCCGCTCGGACGAGACGCCCTGGCCGTGCAGTTACCGAATCAGGCACTCCATCATCTCGGGACGGATCAACTGCGCGAGCTCCCGGTCTTGGCCCTGCGCCTCGATGCCCCTGCCGACGAGGCCGTCTCCCTGTCACCAGTGCTATCTGAGGGGGTACCGACCGGCGCCTGGCACTTCGATCCTGTAGTGCAGGGCCCGGGTGCTTGGCTCATTTACCCCGGACAGGGTGCAGACATCCTGTTCCGTCCGACCCTATGGCAGGTCGGCGGCGGCGACGAGCCGCGCAACTCCTTGGCACGCGCCCTGGCTGTGGAGCATCGCGAGCCGCGGCTCAAAGCCCTGGATGAAATCGTCGCCGAAATGTCCGCCGATTATGCGGAGCCTTGTTGGTCGGACCTGGAGCGCCTGGCCGAACATCTTGGACATCTACCGCTGCCGACCGTCGACTTGTGGCTACGATTCGCCCACTCAGCGGCTGGCATGGCCGCCCTGGCTGCGCCAATTGCCGGACGGGTTTATGGCCAACTCGCGTCAGTATGTGGTCACCGAAGCCCAGTTACGACTGGATCGAGAATAAAAAAGAACCTTGGCGAACCAATGTTCCATGATGTGGCTATATATCTTGACAAAGTT
>CAYYHR010000380.1:0-3605 GCA_964471705.1 uncultured Chromatiaceae bacterium | reverse complement strand
GGGATTATGCAAAGCCGCACCGCCAAAGTCGATGTTCCGAAAGCACTTTATCGGCAGAGCACTCCGCATTATCGCAGATCAAATAAAGACCTCGTCACGGCGTCCAGAGCCGTAAATCAGTAATCCCTCTCGACGGTGACGCACCGGTCGTTAGGTTCGCGAAAGCCCCCCACCTCCAACACTGCAAAACTCTGCCCGCCCCTCTCAGTACATGACGCCAGGGTGGTGCGTTGCGACGAATTTTCGTGGTCCGCGATCGGATCGGCAAAGCTGTCTGCAACCACAGCGGAGTTCGCCAAGCCAGCAAGCGCGAACGTCGCGCTCTGAGCCGGGCCAGATGGTCGGCATTAGCGGCCCATACTCAAGCCTCCTGCAACCAAGAGGAGGCTCCCATGCTGGAAACACATCTACGCTCACCCGTTACGCGGGAGCGACTCAGAGCGGGTCCGGCCGCGGATCACGTCGACGCATTCGCAGACTGGCTTCACTCCAACGGTTTCACGCCAACAACAATCCATTGCCAGCTCCGCTCCCTCGCCAGTTGGACGGATTGGATGCTTGCCGCCGGATTCACTGCCCAACACTTCCTCGCGGCCTTCGAGGCATGCAAGGAAATGCTGCAGCGCGAGGAGCGCGTCCGTTACCACCGCGGGCCCAATCAGCATTCGCTTGCGGCCGCATCCACTTTCATTCGGTATTTACGCGACTTGGGTACGTTGCCGCCCTTAGAGCCTGCGCCATCTCCCTGTGACCGATGGCCCCTGCTCGGGGAATTCCGTTCATGGACGCGGATCAACCGCGGACTGACTGAGACGACGCTCGATGTCTACGAGGGGATCCTAGTGGGGCTCCTCGATACACTCGGTGACGACGTGCGCACCTTCAGCGCGGAATCACTGCGGACTTTCGTCCTGGAACGAGCGCGACCGCACGGGATCGAGCGCGCCAAGAGTATCACCGTCGCAGTCCGCGCCTTTCTGCGCTTCCTTGGCGCGACCGGTCAGTGTGCGCCAGGAATGGATAAGGCCATCCCCGGTTACGCTTCTTGGCAGCTCTCGTCCGTGCCTCGATACCTCCCATCGCAGGATGTTGAGCGGTTGATTGAGTCCTGTGCCGAGGATGCTAACGGCCTGCGCGACACAGCCGTACTTCTTCTCTTGGCAAGGCTTGCGCTGCGTGCCAGCGAGGTCGCTGCGCTCCGGTTCGCCGATGTCGACTGGGGCAACGCAAGCATTCTGGTGTGCGGCAAAGCGCGGCGCCGGGCGTTGCTGCCATTACCCCAGGAAGTCGGTGACGCCATTCTGCTCTACCTGCAGCGAGGCCGGCCATCACTGCAGGTACCCGAGATCTTCACGACCGTCACGGCTCCGTTGCGTCCGGTAACCCGCGCGGCGGTTACCGGCATCGTGCGCAGCGCGCTGCGCCGCACGGGGATCGAATCGCCGATCAACGGTGCCCACGTCCTGCGCCACTCCGCTGCCACGACAATGCTCTGTCAGGGTGCATCCTTAGCGGACGTCGGTACGCTCCTGCGGCATCGCTCGGCACAAACGACAGCGCATTACGCGAAGGTGGATTTCGACCTTCTCTCGGAAATTGCTCAGCCGTGGCCGGAGGTGCCGTCATGTTGACAGACGCTGTCGAACGCTACCTCTCGCTTCGCCGGACGCTCGGCTTCCGGTTACGCGATGTATCGAGCAACCTCCGCGCGTTCGTGCGGTTCGCCGTGGAGCGGGGCGATACTCATATCCGGGCCACGACCGCCGTGGCCTGGGCGACCGAGGCGCCTTCACCGGCAGCACGCCACGTCCGGTTGCGCAACGTCGTGAACCTCGCCCGCTTCCTGCACACCGAAGATGCCGTCCATGAGGTGCCGTCCAACCTGTTTCCGGCACCCAGGCAGCGGCCCGTGCCATACATTTACACGCCGGAGGAAATCGCCCGGCTGATCGTCGCCGCTCAGCAGCTGCGTCAAACCTATCCGCTGCGACGCCAAGTGTATGCGACTCTGATCGGGTTGATCGCAGCAACGGGATTGCGGGTGTCCGAGGCGCTCGACCTTCGTTTCTCAGACGTGCTGCCCGACGGCGTATTGCATATCCGACGGACCAAGTTCGGTAAGAGCCGGCTCGTGCCCCTGCACCCGACGGCGACGGCTGCGCTAAACCGCTACCTGGAGGTACGCCGCCAACTGGCTGTGACCGACGACCATCTGTTTCTGTCCGCAGGGAACCGACGGATCGGCTCCAGCATGATGGAATACACCTTCAGGCGCCTACGTCAGCTGGCCGGAATCGCTCTCGCACGGACACGCCCGCCACGGATTCATGACCTTCGCCATACCGTGGCGACCAGGGCGCTGGAGCAGTGCCCGACGAGCCGTGAGGCAGTAGCCCGTCACTTCGTCGCCCTGGCGACCTATCTGGGCCACTCGGATATCAAGCATACCTACTGGTACTTGGAGGCAACACCGGAGCTGATGACCGGCCTCGCCGACGCTGCCGAAGCGCTGTTCGGCAGGGGGGAGGCATGACCCCCATCGCCCCATTGATTACCGACTTCCTGCGTGAGCACATGCCAATCGAGCACGGCTACAGCCCCCATACGTGCGAGACTTATGCTCATGCCTTTCGCCTTCTGTTCGCGTTTGCCAGCCGACGCCTCGGGATCAGACCCTCCCAGCTCTATCTGGAGCAAATCAATGCGGCACTGATCCTTGACTTTCTTGCCCACATCGAGGACCAACGGGGCAACTGTGCAACGACACGTAATGGTCGGCTCGCCGCTATCAAGACCTTCATCGGCTACGCCGAGCTGCGGGTACCCTCCGCCCTTGAGCAAGCCAGGCAGATCCATGCCATTCCGGCGAAACGTCACGACCAGAAGCTCGTACAGCATCTGCCGATGGAGGAGATCCGCGCCATCCTCGAGGCGCCCGATACCACAACACGGCTCGGCATCCGCGACCGCGCGATGCTGCATCTGTGCTTTGCTGGGGGGCTGCGAGTTTCCGAGTTGGTCGGGCTCGCACTGGAGAACCTGTCATTGCAGCGAACGCCGAGTATTTGCGTTCACGGCAAGGGTCGCAAGGAGCGCTGCCTTCCGCTCTGGAAGGAGACCGCCGCAGACTTGCGCGCTTGGCTGGCGGTCCGAGGCTCCGTGTCCGCACCTGAGCTGTTCGTCAATGCCGAAGGGACCGCAATGACCCGGGCAGGCTTCGAGTACGTGCTTGATAAGCACGTTGTCCGTGCCTCGCAAGCGTGTGCCTCATTGAGAGGACGCTCTGTATCTCCGCACCAGCTGCGCCATAGCTGCGCCGTCCTCATGCTCCACGCGACTAGGGATATCCGTAAGGTCGCCCTCTGGCTCGGCCATGCTGATATCCGCACGACCGAGGTCTACCTGCAAGTCGATCCATCGGAGAAACTGGAGACCGTGCAGGCGCTCCTGCCACCGAGCCTACGGCGTGGACGATTCAAGGCTCCGGACGCGCTGATCGCATCCCTATTCGACGCGGGATAATGCGGAGTAACCCACCGTCAAAACGCTTGCAGAACATCGACTTTGGCGGTGCGGCTTTGCATAATCCCAGGCTCCGCATATTC
>CAYYHR010000379.1:0-3629 GCA_964471705.1 uncultured Chromatiaceae bacterium | reverse complement strand
CGCCACCGAGGTGGAGATGAAGGAGAAGAAGGCCCGGGTCGAGGATGCCCTGCACGCCACCCGCGCGGCGGTCGAGGAAGGCATCGTCCCCGGCGGCGGCGTCGCCCTGGTGCGCGCCCTCGGCAAGCTCGACGGGCTGAAGGGCGCCAATCATGATCAGGACGTGGGCATCGGCATCGCGCGCCGCGCCATGGAGGAGCCCCTGCGCCAGATCGTGGCCAACGCCGGCGCCGAGGCCTCGGTGATCCTGTACAAAGTCGCCGACGGCGAGGGCAACTTCGGCTACAACGCCGCCACCGGGGAGTTCGGAAACCTGGTGGAGATGGGCATCCTGGACCCGACCAAGGTGGTTCGCTCCGCGTTGCAGAACGCCGCCTCCATCGCCGGTCTCATGGTCACCACCGAGGCCATGGTGGCCGAGGAGCCGAAGAAGGAGAAGGCCCCGGCCATGCCGGGCGGCGGTATGGACGACATGGATTACTGATCCATTCCGACCGGTCAGGCGGGCTTCGGCCCGCCTGAGTCGATGTGGCATTCGGGATCGATCACAAAATGGGCGATTCCCGAGCAATTCCGCGACAGACGGCGGCAAAGGGTTGCCGCCCTATGAAATTCGCTACCGCTCCTCCCCGAATTCTCCCACCGCAGCGGCGTCGGAGCACAACCGGCTTCGTCTGTTCTTCCTACCTTATTTTCTTCCATTCAGGCAACTTGTACTGGCATTGAGCCGTGCCGGTAATGTATTTTGTGCACTGCCGCAGAAGCGGCAAACCAAAGTCTTCCCCGGTCAGCGACAGACAATTAGTCTCATCAAGCCGATGCCGTCGGAGCTGCAACTGCCGTTTGGGACGTAGTGTTTCCAGCGAAAGGAAGAAGCGGGTATGGGAGATACCCGAGCCGGGGTTTCTTCCCTGCACTCGGGCGGACACAAGAGGATGGCGAACGAATGAATATCCATGAATATCAAGCCAAAGGGCTACTTGCCAAGTTCGGCGTAGCCGTGCCGAGGGGCCGGGTCGCCTTCACGCCGGTCGAGGCGGAGGTCGCCGCTCAGGAGCTGGGCGGGCCGGTCTGGGTCGTCAAGGCCCAGATCCACGCCGGCGGGCGCGGTAAGGGCGGCGGTGTCAAGGTGGTCAAGACGCTTCAAGACGTCAAGGCGACCGCCGACCAGATGCTCGGCATGACCCTGGTCACGCACCAGACCGGTCCCGCGGGCAAGGAGGTCAAACGCGTCTATATCGAAGAGGGCTGTGACATTGCCCGCGAGCTCTACCTGAGCTTTCTGCTGGACCGCGCCACCAGCTGGATCACCGTCATGGCCTCCACCGAGGGCGGCATGGACATCGAGAAGGTGGCCGCCGAGACGCCGGAGAAGATCATCAAGGTCGCCATCGATCCGGCCGAGGGCCTGCAGCCCTTCCATGCCCGCAAGATCGCCTTCGGGCTCGGTCTCGAAGGGAAGCAGATCCGCTCTGCCGTCACCTTCCTGCAGGGGATGTACAAGGCCTACATCGAGCTGGACGCCAGCCTGGTGGAGATCAACCCTCTGGTCGTCACGGGCGCCGGGGATCTGATCGCCCTGGATGCGAAGATGAACTTCGACAACAACGGCCTGTTCCGCCAGAGGGAGGTCGCCAGCCTGCGCGACGAGAGCGAGGAGGACGCGGCGGAGCTGGAGGCGAGCCAGCACGAGCTCAACTACATCAAGCTCGACGGCTCCATCGGCTGCATGGTCAACGGCGCGGGACTGGCCATGGCGACCATGGACATCATCAAGCTGGAGGGCTCGGACCCGGCCAACTTCCTGGACGTGGGCGGCGGCGCGACCGCTGAGCGGGTAACCATTGCGTTCAAGATCATCCTCTCCGATCCGAACGTCAAGGGTATTCTGGTCAACATCTTCGGCGGCATCATGCGTTGCGACACCATCGCCGAGGGTATCGTCGCGGCGGCCAAGGAGCTCGACATCCACGTGCCGCTCGTGGTGCGCCTGGAGGGTACCAACGTCGAGAAGGGCAAGGCGATACTCGCCGAGTCCGGGTTGGATATCGTATCCGCGGACAGTCTTGGCGACGCCGCAAAGAAGGTCGTCGCGGCCCTGAAGGAGGTGCACTAATGTCAGTTCTCGTCGATAAGAACACCAAGGTCATCTGCCAGGGCTTCACCGGCGCCCAGGGCACCTTCCACTCCGAGCAGGCCATCGCCTACGGCACCAAAATGGTCGGCGGCGTTACTCCCGGCAAGGGCGGCACCGAGCACCTGGGGCTTCCGGTCTTCAACACGGTCGGCGAGGCGATCGAGGCAACCGGTGCCACCGCCTCCGTCATCTACGTGCCGCCGCCGTTCGCCGCCGACTCCATCCTCGAGGCGATCGACGCCGAGATTCCGCTCGTGGTCTGCATCACCGAGGGCGTTCCGGTCGCGGACATGGTGAAGGTGAAGCGTGTGCTGGAGGGATCCAAGACCCGTCTGATCGGGCCGAACTGTCCCGGCATCATTACCCCGGGCGAATGCAAGATCGGCATCATGCCGGGCCACATCCACATGGAGGGGAGCGTCGGCGTGGTATCCCGCTCCGGCACCCTGACCTACGAGGCGGTGGCTCAGACCACGGCAGTCGGGCTCGGCCAGACCACCTGTATCGGTATCGGCGGCGATCCGGTCAACGGCACCAACTTCATCGATTGTCTCGATGCCTTCCTGGGCGATCCCAAGACCGAGTCCATCATCATGATCGGCGAGATCGGTGGCACGGCCGAGGAAGAAGCCGCGGAGTTCCTCAAACAGTCCAAGGTGAAGAAGCCGGTGGTCGGCTTCATCGCAGGTCTCACCGCACCGCCGGGCCGCCGCATGGGGCATGCCGGGGCCATCATCGCCGGCGGCAAGGGCGGCGCCAAGGAGAAGATCGAGGCAATGAAGAGCGCCGGGATCAACGTCTCCATGTCGCCATCCGAGCTGGGCACGACCTTGAAGGCGGTCCTGGGAGGCTAGGAAGCACCACACCGCCTGGGCTCTCGTAGCAAGGCCGGGGCAGATGATGAGTCTCCCCGGCCTTTTTGCGAACTGGCACAAACGATCCGTATCGGGGGAGCGTCTGCGAATGAAAGCCGTGCTCATCAGCGAATTCGGCGGGGCGGACGTCCTGCGCATCGGGGAGGCGGACAAGCCGATTCCCCGCGAGGGTCAGGTGCTCGTGGAGGTTGCGGCCACCTCGGTCAACGGCCCGGATCTGGTTCAACGCCAAGGTAGATATCCTCCGCCCAAGGGCGACTCGGAGATCCTGGGCCTGGAGGTCGCCGGGACCATCGCCGAGCTGGGTCCAGGGGTCAGCGGCTGGTCCGTTGGTGATCGGGTGATGAGCCTGGTAGGCGGCGGAGGCTACGCCGAATACGCAGCCGCCTACGCAGATCACCTGATTCCGATCCCGGACTCCATGAGCTTCGAGGAGGCGGCCTGTGTCTGCGAGACCTACATCACCGCCTATCTGAACGTCTTCATGCTCGGCGGCCTCGAGGATGGCGGTAGCGTCCTGCTGCATGGTGGAGGCGGCGGCGTCAACACCGCGGCCATACAGCTCTGCAAGGCATTGACGCCGAGCGCCAAGGTCATCGTCACCGCCTCGCCCGGCA
>CAYYHR010000378.1:0-3647 GCA_964471705.1 uncultured Chromatiaceae bacterium | reverse complement strand
CCCCGGCAGCAGAACATCGTCGCCGCGCTCGCCCTCGATCACCGGAAACAGCATGGAATAGGGGACGTTCCACACCCCCTCCGATGTGTCGATTTTCGCTCGTTTGGGATTGAGCTTGGTGACCCTCCCCATCAGCTCCCGCCCGTCACGGCAGGTGAAGCCGACCCGGTCGCCGATGCGCAGCGAGAGCCGGTCCACGCCGTTCCGCGGGGGCCTAATGTCGGGAACCTCCCCTTGCAGGTTGAACATGTATACGGGAATGGTCCACCGCTTTGCGGTCTCTATCTCTTCGACCAGCACACGGCTCTTGCGGACTTGGAGCACCCGGGCAGGGATCAGACGGTTGTCCGGGGCATAGAAGTAGGCGGTCTCCATGCCCGGACGCAGCTGGCGCTTGGCCAGCTCCTGCCGTGCCGGATCTTCCAACAGGTTGCCGATTGCGGCCTGCAACCGGTACAGGTCGAACAGGGAAGCGTTCCGCAGCTCGGTCAGCAACAGGTCGTAATCCAATTCAGACCTCTCGGAATTCCACGCCCTTGGGAAGACAACATTTCTTGTACTTCTTGCCGCTACCACAGGGGCAGGGATCATTGCGACCGATCTTGGGCCCCCTTGTGAGGGTCCCCTGCTTGGACATCGTGTGAGCTCTGGGGGATGGCGGGATCCTGCGGGCGGGTGCCGGCTTCGGCCGCGGTGGCTGGAAGCAGGCCCACCAGGACAGCTCTTTGGCCGTGTCCTCGATCAGGGGCGTGCGGTGCTCGAATGCCTTGGCAAGGGCCTGTTCCTGGGTCAGATGTGAATCCCTGAGCAGGTTTTCGCGCGAATAGTAGAAGGGGTCGATGAGGTCTGCGGCATAGGCAGCCTCCAGGGAGGGCATGAGCCCATCGGGGTGGATGCTCCCACAAGCATAGGCCAGCGCGTCCCAGACATGGGACCACTTCCTTTCCAGACCTTCGTCCAGCAGATAGCGGAAATAGGCTACGACCTCTGATCGGGTGATCTGGCCCGATGCCAACAGGCACGGGTAGACGTCGACGGCGGCACCGCGCACCCATTCGTCGATTTCAGGATCTTCGATGAGGCGGCGGATCGCCGCGTCGTCCCCGGGATACAGGGAGGCCAGGATACGATTCAGCCCTTCGGTCACCACACCCTCCGTCAGAATCTCCTCTTCCTCGGTGATGGCGGCGTGAAAATCGATGATGGGCTCGAAGGCAGACGTTTCGCGGAGCTCTGCCAGCAAGTACATGGCGAACACGTTGAGAAACCAGCTGTCTTCCCGCTCCATGACCCGGGCTGGCGGCTCCTGCACGGATTCCACCAAAGCAGGGGTGATCTCTTGCCGGTGAGCCAGGGCCCATCGGATGGCCTCCTCGGGGAACGGATGACGGGCGTGCTCGAGTGCCTTCAGGGTTGTTTCAAGGTCCATGGATTTCAGCCCACTTTGCCGATCAGCTCCATCCCGGACGCCTCCATCACGAGGCATCCGGACATTCGCACTGTGCGTTCCAGCGCAGCAAGTGGCCCCCCGGGACCAAACCGCTCAAGGCGGCCACCGCGGCATCGACGATCTCCGGCTCGTCGTAAAACTCGATCACCAGCGGCAGGTGGACGTTCAGCCGCAGCAGGTCGGCCGAGTGGATCTCTCCGTGGCGCCCGAAGCCGGCGATGCCGCGGAACACGGTCACCCCGTGCACCCGATGCTCGTCGTGCAGGATCGACATGATCTCCTGCAACAGCCCGTCGTGACGGCCCTGATCGGCCTCGCGCAGATAGATGCGCACCATGGTGACTGTCTTGTGCATCCGATGTCCTCCTAGATGTATCGTGAGAGGAAACCACCTGCCACGGCGGCGGCGAAGCCGAACAGCACCGACAGCCCCACGTAGAGTATGGCGTGGCCGGTGTGGCCGTCTTCGACCAGCAACATGCTCTCGACCATGAAGGTGGAGAATGTCGTGAAGCCGCCCAGGCCTCCGGTCAGGATGGCTACCCGCAACGCGGGTGCCATGGTCAGGCGCTCGAGGGTTTCGAAGAACAGGAAGCCGAGCACGAAGCTGCCCAGCACATTGATGATCAGGGTGGCGATCGGGAAATCGCGCCCCCACACCAGTTGGATGAGCTGCGTCAGCCCGTAGCGGGCCGCGCAACCAACGGCGCCGCCGGCGGCGACAGCGACATAGTTGAGCCACACGGTAAAGCTCTCCTTTCGTTCGCTACTTCGTCAGATTCGCGATGGTACGCGGATGGCCGATCCTCCGCTTTCCGATCGATGTGCCGAAGCGGGATCGGGCGGGTCATCGAAACAGGGGCAGCAACAGAATCAGCACCAGCATGACGCCGACTATGGCCAGATACAGGTTCAGGCTACCCGACTGCAGCCGTTGCAGCCAAGCGGCCAGCCGGTTCACCAGGCGCACCGCCGGTGCGAACAGGGCAGGGCCGAACCAGGGTGCCACACGATGATCGAAATCGAGCCGGCGCACGAAATAGTGCCGTCCGCTGTGCTCGTGGCGCATATCCGCGGTCGGACGGTAGACCATGCTGTAGAAGGTGCGCAGGGCATTGGAGAAGGCCAGCGGGGTGATCGCCACCCGCTCCGATGGACGCGGCAGGCCACCGTACCAGGCCGGGGCGCGGCGGCGCTTCGTGCGCGCCGCCCACCACAGCCCGAGGGGCAGCAGGGCCAACAGTGGCCCGGCGATCACCAGCTTGGTCGGCGAGATGAAGGCGAAGTCGGCGCTCAACGGTACCAGCAGCCAGTCATGACGCAGGGCCTCGGCGCCGGCACCCGGGAGCGCCTGCGCGACCGCCTGCTGCAGCTCGGCAAGAAGCCAAGGCAGAGCCACCGCAGTGGCCGGTATCGCCACGCCGAGCAAACCGACGGTGCGCGCATGTCCGCTCGCGATGCCCGGCCCCTTCGCCTGACCGTCGCCGAGCAGCCCGACCCCGAGCACCTTGACGAAGGTGGCGAATGCCACCGCGACGGTCAGCGCCAAGCCGGCGCCGGCCACCGACAGGATCAGCGGACCGGCGATCCCCGGCAGGTGGAAGCCCTGGAACATGGTCTGGAACAGATACCACTCGCTGACGAAGCCGATCTGCGGCGGCATCGCAGCCAAACTCATGGCGGCGAGAAGCGCACCGAGCGCCAGGGTCCTTGGACTGCGCCGCAACAGCCCCTGCGGACTCAGCCGGTAATGGCCGGTCACGCCGTAGGCGCCGTCGGCGGTCAGCAGCAGGGTACCCTTTGCGAGCGCGTGTCCGGCAAGATGCAGCAGCGCCACCAACCAGCCGAGCCCGGCCAGTGCCATCAGCCCGGCGTGACGGAATAAGAGCGCCGCGCCCAGGGCGCTGCAGGCGATGGCGGCATTCTCCGCGGTCGAGAGACTCAGGAGGCGGCGCCAGTCCTCCTCCTGGAAGGCGTACAGAATGGCGAGGATCGCGGTCAGCACCGCCAGCCCCAGCAGCGTCAGGCCGAGCGCGAAGCCCGCGTCGGCAGTACCCGGTAGCCAGTTGACCAGCGCCCGACTCAGGGCGAAGTATGCGGCATTCAACACCACGCCGGAGAGCAGCACACCGCTGGCGCCACTGGCACGCCCGTAGACCCCCGGGAGCCATTCGTAGAAGGGCAGCAGACCGAGCTT
>CAYYHR010000377.1:0-3652 GCA_964471705.1 uncultured Chromatiaceae bacterium | reverse complement strand
CGCTCGGTGGTCTCGGACAGGACTTCGACGATCAGGCAGGGGCATTCGCGGTAGTAGTCGTCGCGGTCGTCGGGCTCGCAGACGAGCAGCAAGTCTGGGTAGTAGAAGGCTTCTTCACCGGCGCTGCGGATGCGCACTTTCATGTCATTAGTGAACAACTGGCAGCCGCGTTCGCGGGCGTACGGGCCTAGCGCCAACGTCAGGGCCGTGACTACCAATCCATGCCGCGCGCTGGCGCCGGTCATGGCATAGACGGTGCCGGCGACGTATTCATGGCGCACCTGGCCGTCCTTCTCTCCGGCCAGGTAGTCTTCGACGCCGATGCGGCTCGTCTCGGTGACAAGTGATGGCATGAGCACTCTCCGTTTTCCTACGGCTGCGGCCGCCTATCATCGCACCATAGTGGGCGACGTGTAAGTGGTGTGAGCCTGGTTGTTCTACGATCCCCACTCCCAGCCATGGTAGGGTGGGAAAGCGCAGCGCATCCCACCTTTAGACTGCTATGGCATTGGGCGCGATATGAGGCTGCATCCGATCAACTATCGCGTAGACTGTTCACCAGTCTTTCTGCGTAATCCAAGGCATTTTGGGATACCTTTGTGAGATCGGGGGAAACGACAACGATCTCCTCATAGATTTCCATCATTTTGTCCGCCGCGTATTCGTGAGCAATCAAGTTGCGGAGCTCACGGATGCGTATCAGGCTTCGGGCGTCGTCGACCCACCCACGTTTTTCCGCCCGGTGGATACGATCCAGCACGGTTCCAGGCGGAGCAAGCTCGACTTCATCGATTAGCCGCATCAAGCGTTGGATCAGCATGTCCGCCAAGCGGGCGAAGCGGCTAGCAAGAGACTCGAGCCGCTCGAGCTCCTCGAGCGAGAGCTCTTCCCGGATACGAGGCACGAGCCCCCTCGTTCTTTCCATAGAAAAAAACAAGTGCGCCATAGCGGATTTCAGGTTTCCGCATTCGTCAGCCAGCAATTGCACCTTATCGGGGTGAATCATAGTAATTTGCCTTCTCTGGCCGCCATCCGTGCAAATGGACTCGTCAAATCCGGGTACACGACCAAATCGATTTTCTGCTCTCCCAGCTTTCGGTGAAGCTCGGCCAGTATGTCGAGGCGCTCCGAAATCCTGATCGTTTCAGATAGCACCAAGAGGTCGAGATCGCCGCCTCGTGCATTATCGTTGGAACGTGATCCAAACAGATAAACGATTGCGTGCGGATCTTGCTTGGAGATCGCTCTAGTTATCTCGGTACGTTGTTCTTCGGTGATCCGCATGGTCGTTTCTCCGCTCAGGCACTCATCCGTTCGATCAGGATGGACATTGCCGCTCGGGATACCACCCACATCAGGCACAGCAATGAGGTTGCCCATGAATGTTGCGCAGTCGGTCGTGCCGGATGAGCTTTATTCTTTATGCTGTATCAAATCGCCGGGATGCGCTTCGCTTTTCCTCCCTACGCAGTCTCGCGGGCTACCAAGGTCAGGCGCATGGCGTCGCGCTCATGGTTGTTCGATGTCTTCGTAGATGCTGTCCAGAGCCAGATCCATGTCGAGGCAGTCGAGCCGCATCGCGCATTCGTTTGCGGTTTCATGCACCCAACCGGTTCCGGTGTGGCGATAGATGTCGACCTGCCGATGATCCTGCGCTACGAGCTCGCCAGTAATGGCTCTCGGCCATGCCCGATTCGATGATGAGGGAGTCGGTCATAGGAACAGCTCTGCCGTTGTCAGGTTGAGCAAAAACTCTGTGCATCGCTTCCACAAAGCGCGCAAAGGCACCGGCGTTAACCTGTGACAAAGCGTAGGATAGGCAGAGCGCAGCGAAACCCATCTGGCCTCGGCGCGGGAGGGTTCTCAACAGTTATGCATCTCGGATTTGATCGTAGTGCGTACCGGTCACAGCCACCCTCTGCGCTGGACTTCACCCATCATCTGCTCGGCGACTTCGATCAGCACAGGGACAAACTCATGGCTGCGCTGCAAGGCATTGACGAGCAATGCGGCATCCTCGACATACTCGTGAACCATCTGATTTCTCAGTTGGCGAATGGCGAGCCAATCGTCGGCGGATTGGATCAACCCAAGACGTTCGGCTTTATCGAGATTGTCGATGACGCTGGCTGGTGACTCTCCCAGTGCGCTCAAGAGCGCGGGCAGAAGTTTGTCCCCAACCGTGTCTTGCAAGCGACCGAACCTGCCGACGAACGCGTCGAGGCGCTCGGCCAGGTCGGACTCTGTTTCGAGCTGAGCGACGCGTTCAGTGGTAATCGGGATATCAAACAATCGGCTGTCCGTTTGTTGTAGATACCGGCATTCCTTTCCGACGACCCGAACGAGAAACTGGATTCGGCCCAGCGCCTTGTGACTCGGCTTCATAGCAAACGGCCCTCCGAGAGCGCAATGTCGTGTATCGGCAAGCGTTCGAGATTTGGCGCCGCAAGCAGGACATCGACTTTTCGCCCCTTCATCAAGCGGGAGACCCGGGCGGCAAAGCGCGCTGCTAGCAGGGCGGGATCAGTCACCGGTTCGGGGATTTCGAGCAGCAGGTCGACGTCGCCGCCCCTGGCGTTGTCATCTAACCTGGAGCCGAACAGCCGCACACGTGCCGTTTCGCCAGCCATCTGATGTGCGATCCGTGAGATATCCTTGGCTTGGTGGTCGGTCAAACGCATGCGGATGTCTTTCGTATCCGGCAATCAAGTTCGTGCAGGGCGCGAGAATCACGCGGCATATTCGTTAGCAACCAGGTTGCGGAGCTCACGGATGCGTCTCAGGTTTCCCGCGTTGCCCACCCACCCCCGTTTTTCTGCCCGGTGGATACGATCCAGCACGCTACCAGGCGGGGCAAGCTCGACTTCATCGATCAGCCGCATCAAGCGTTGGATCAGCATGTCCGCCAAGCGGGCGAAGCGGCTAGCAAGAGACTCGAGCCGCTCGAGCTCCTCGAGCGAGAGCTCTTCCCGGATACGAGGCACGAGCCCCCTCGTTCTTTCCATAGAAAAAAACAAGTGCGCCATAGCGGATTTCAGGTTTCCGCATTCGTCAGCCAGCAATTGCACCTTATCGGGGTGAATCATAGTAATTTGCCTTCTCTGGCCGCCATCCGTGCAAATGGACTCGTCAAATCCGGGTACACGACCAAATCGATTTTCTGCTCTCCCAGCTTTCGGTGAAGCTCGGCCAGTATGTCGAGGCGCTCCGAAATCCTGATCGTTTCAGATAGCACCAAGAGGTCGAGATCGCCGCCTCGTGCATTATCGTTGGAACGTGATCCAAACAGATAAACGATTGCGTGCGGATCTTGCTTGGAGATCGCTCTAGTTATCTCGGTACGTTGTTCTTCGGTGATCCGCATGGTCGTTTCTCCGCTCAGGCACTCATCCGTTCGATCAGGATGGACATTGCCGCTCGGGATACCACCCACATCAGGCACAGCAATGAGGTTGCCCATGAATGTTGCGCAGTCGGTCGTGCCGGATGAGCTTTATTCTTTATGCTGTATCAAATCGCCGGGATGCGCTTCGCTTTTCCTCCCTACGCAGTCTCGCGGGCTACCAAGGTCAGGCGCATGGCGTCGCGCTCATGGTTGTTCGATGTCTTCGTAGATGCTGTCCAGAGCCAGATCCACGTCCAGGCATTCGAG
>CAYYHR010000376.1:0-3674 GCA_964471705.1 uncultured Chromatiaceae bacterium | reverse complement strand
TGTGCTCTAACTGCGCGAGATGGTGTCACTTCTCTACATGTGCGTCAGTACTGGCTTCGCCGTCGACGCCAGCATCATCAAGGCCGATGCCAGTCGGCAACGCGGTGTGCCGGGGACCGAGGAGGTCGACTGGAGTGATCCGAAGCTTAGCACCCGCGCTGTGCGCGAGTATCTCGAAGCATTGGATAGCGAAGCGCTCGGTGAGGTCGTACCCAAGAATATTTCACTGACCGACCCCCTGGCGCGGTGGACCGCTGCCGCCGGCGGCCCAGCCTTTTTCGCGTACTCGACCAATTATGTGATTGATACCGAGTGGGGAATCATCCTGGATGTCGCTGCCACCCCAGCCCACCGCACAGCCGAAGCCGAGGCCAGCAAGGGGCAGATCGAGCGCATCGAGCAACGCTTTGAGCTTAAGGCCGAGCGCTTCATTGGCGACACCGCCTACGGCACCGCGCCGATGCTCGCATGGTTGGTCGAAGAGAAAGAGATGGCACCGCATGTACCAGTCTGGGACAAAACCGAGCGCACAGACGGCACCTTCTCGAGCAGTGATTTTCAGCGGGATGAGGCGGGCGATGAATATCGCTGCCCAGCAGGTAAAGCGCTGCGGCGCAATCGGCGCAACTTCAAGAAGCCGCGCACCGGTATCACCAAGGCCGCCACCATCATCTACCGCGCCAGCGAGCACGACTGCCAAGCCTGCCCGCTGAAGTCACAGTGCTGTCCCAACACTCCCCATCGCAAAATCGCTCGCAGCATCCACGAGGCCGCGCGGGACGTAGCCCGGGCCACCGCCAAGACTTCCCAGTACCGCCAGTCACGCTGCGAACGCAAGAAGGTCGAGATGCTCTTTGCTCACCTAAGGCGCATCCTCAAGCTCGAGCGGTTACGTCTGCGCGGGCTCAGCGGGGCGAACGACGAATTCACCCTGGCCGCTATGGTGCAGAACCTGCGACGGTTGGCCAAGCTGTGCGGTCCATCCCCACCCGATCACAGGATAGGTGCGCCTGGATAAGGCGAAACCGACAGGATTAACCGCAATAATCCGCCATCGGACATCGATGGCGGACCCCGAAAGGGGATAGGTCGAAAATTCCTGCCCATGAGGCCAGCGGTGCGGGCTGCGATGCCGAGTTTTTCAACGCTATCCGCCGTTAGCGGTCACTGACGCTTGTGAGAAGCGGTACGCTGCTGGAGCAAAAAGCGGACACTCAATTTGCAGCAGCCGGCGGGAGCTCGGCCCCAGGTCCGGACACTAAGGCGGAACGCATGATCCCTGACTACAGCCAAATTGGTGCTGTTGATGATCAAAATGGGTTGGCAGCTTAGCGTCGTTTTGCGGACAGCGGCCGCCCTCCAGATTTCCGCTATTCTGCTGTCGTGGACTGTTCGTTTAAAGTGGGAAATTGCAGTTATTGGTGGTACATCCCCTATTTCCCCCGATGTCAGTCCGTCCAGGGATTGAGCACAGGCACACCGGTCGGCGTGAAGTCCTGGGTGTTGCGAGTGACGACGGTCATATCGTGCACCATGGCGGTCGCGGCGATGAGTGCGTCGCGTACCGGACGTGGATCTGGCACGTGTAACCGCGCGCTGACCCGGGCAACCGCGGTATCCACGGGGAGGATTCGGCCTGAGAAGGCGGACAGCACATGGCCTTCCAGCCAGACCCGTAAAATGCGCCCCTGGGCCGAGTCCCTCCTTTCCGCCAGCAGAACGCCGATCTCTAGCTCCTGAAGGACAATGACGGAGATGAACAGCTCCGCGGCATCCGCCTGCTCGGCCCAGCGTGCGACGTTCGCATCCGCTTTGCCGGATCGGACCTTGCGAAGCTCGGAGACGACATTGGTATCGAGCAGGTACATCAACTCAGATCCGCTGCTTCAGGGAGATCCCGAAGGCTTGGCAGCTCCCAGTCGATGTCCTCCGCTCCTGGCATCGCCAGTAGATCTGCAATGCTTCTGCCGGTCCCGGTCAGCCGACGGTATTCCGCGATTGAGAGGAGAACATAGCTGGGCTGCCCGCGATCCGTGATGAAGACCGGGCCTTGGTCTGCGGCCTTCTTGGCTCGACCGGTCTCCTGATTGAATTCGCGACTGGTCAAGGTGGTCATGGTCAGGGTTACTCTAGGGAATATGTAGCAACGTTACTACACAGCAGCGGTGTTTGTCGACCAAGATCGCCTTTAGTCGGCGTGACCGACTCCACCGTCGGCGTAGATAAAGCGCATACCCGTTAACCCAACTCCCATATCTGAGGGATAAAGGCAAGCGCAACTGGTTGACAAGCTGAGATATTGGATCAGAGGGTCGATGGAGTGTTCGTCGGATGTGTTGCGCTAACTGGCCTGACAAGGTAGCGCCTACGCCGTCGAACGTCCTCGCCGATTGTGTTGCCTTAGTTTCCGACAGCCCGATTCGGACAACCTGCTGGCAGCATCAAGCTGCCAACGAACAGTGAGGTGGTCATGCCGCCTGCTTGGGGACGAACATCCGGCGAGCAGCACGGATGCCGTGCAAGTATTTCGTCTGCCGTCGGGCGCAGAGGTCCACCATGGCTGCCGGTGCGCCGACGGCGGTACCGAACTCCTTGAGCAAACGCTCTGAGTAGCCGATGAACCGCTCCGGGTCGATGCCGAGCCGGTCGAGAATCCTGGGATAGCCCGGCGGGATCTGTCCCCGCTTGTCGGAACGCATCACCCGACCCGTCCAGTCGATCAACTCCAGATAGTCCTCAAAAGCAAAGGGGATGGCCCAGGGGGCTTGGGAGGTCGCATCGAAGGGCATCAGTGCCGCCGCCTGGGGCAGCAGAGGTCTCGCTTCCTTCTCCGCCCGAGGTGTTTGCCCATCGAGCGCTTGGATCTCCGGCGTCAATCCGGGCGCGTGCTCCTGGGCCAAGACCTCGTCCTCTGCCTTTGGCTCTACGCCGGAGACACGTTCCTGGATCGAGGTATAGTCCGACCCCTCCGGCGTCTCCGCAATCCCTGCCCGCACAGGATTGAGATCCACATAGGCCATCGCCGCCAGCAGAGCCTTCTCGTCGAGCAGCGCTTGGCTCTTGAAGCGTCCCTCCCAGAAACGCCCCTTCACCCCATCCTCCGCATTGGCTTGACGGGCGATGTGCTCGTTCAGGGTCCGCATGAACCAGGACAGGTTATGCAGGCGGGCGCGATATTCTTCGCCGATCTCCTCGACCTTTGCGATCTCCGCACCGGTCATCTGTCCTCGATCATCCGAGAGATGGCGCGTTACCAGCAAAGGTCCCGAGAACAAACGCGTCCAGCGTTCCAAGACCTCATCTAGCGACCACTCCAAGGCTCGCTCGCGGTCGATGCGCACCACCACATGGTAGTGATTGCTCATGATCGCGTACGCAGCCACGTCAATTGCGAAGACCCCCGACAGCTGCTTGATGCGCTCGGCAATCCAGCCGCGTCGGTGGTCGAAATTCATGCCCGAAAAGGCATCCTCCCCGCATAAGAAGGCACGGCGCACGCAACGGCTGACGCAATGGTACCAAGGGGTGTCGTCCAGAGACACAAGCGTAGTGCGGGGAGAGGTCATGGTAGGCGTGCTCGAAAAGGGTAACAGAGGCTGCCTGGATTTTCTACTATATGCAGACCTCTCCATTTCCTCAACAACTCGGCCTGATTTTTGGACACTATCCTACTT
>CAYYHR010000375.1:0-3676 GCA_964471705.1 uncultured Chromatiaceae bacterium | reverse complement strand
CCGGAAGAGGCTCTGCACGCACGGGACGGCTTCCAGGTCGGCGGCGGCGCCGCCCCCGGCGAGGCAAGCGATGCCATGGCTCCGGCCCAGATGGGCAAGCAGGAGGCCCTGCAGCAGTTCTCCGTGGACCTCACGGAACGGGCCCGCAACGGGGAGATCGACCCCATCGTCGGGCGCGAGGAGGAGATCCGGCAGATCGTCGATATCCTCATGCGGCGACGGCAGAACAACCCCATCATCACCGGCGAGGCGGGCGTGGGAAAGACGGCGGTGGTCGAGGGATTCGCCCAGCGCATCGCCGCGGGCGACGTCCCGCCCCCGCTCCAGGACGTGACCCTGCGCACGCTGGACGTTGGCCTGCTGCAGGCCGGCGCCAGCATGAAGGGCGAGTTCGAGAACCGCCTACGCCAGGTGATCGAGGAGGTCCAATCCTCTCCGACTCCCATCATCCTCTTCATCGACGAGGCCCACACCCTGGTCGGCGCGGGCGGAGCGGCCGGCACCAGCGACGCGGCCAATCTGCTCAAGCCCGCGCTCGCTCGCGGGACCTTGCGCACCATCGGCGCCACCACCTGGGGAGAGTACAAGAAGTACATCGAGAAGGACCCGGCCCTCACCCGCCGCTTCCAGGTGGTGCAGGTGGACGAGCCGAGCGAGGAGAAGGCCATCCTCATGGTGCGGGGCATCGCCTCGACGCTGGAAGGTCACCATCGGGTGCAGCTGCTCGACGAGGGCCTGGAGGCCGCGGTGCGTCTCTCCCACCGGTACATCCCGGCGCGTCAGCTGCCGGACAAGGCGGTGAGCCTGCTCGACACCGCCTGCGCCCGCGTGGCCATCAGCCAGAGCGCGGTCCCGGCAGAAGTGGAAGACTGCCGCCGCCACATCGAAGGACTGGAGACCGAGCTGGCCATCATCAACCGCGAGACCGCCGTGGGCGTCGATACGACCGAGCGGCGGGCGAGCGTCGACGCCAAGTTGGCCGCCGCCCACACGGAGCTGAAGGGTCTCGATGAGAAGTGGCAATCGGAAAAGGGTCTCGTGGACCGAATCCTGGGTCTGCGCGCTCGATTGCGGGGACAAACCGGGAAGGTCGAGGGTACGGAGACCGAGCTGGAGCAGGCCGCGGACGCGGCGGCGGAAACCGTCTCAGTGGATAGCAGCCTTATGCCCGCGGACGCCTCGCAGGGGCTTGGGGGCGACGCGGAGCCCCTGGGCGCGGAGCAGAGGGACGAGCTGCTGGAGGCGCTGAGGGCGCTCCAGGCCGAGCTTCGGGACCTCCAGGGCGAGACCCCCCTGATCCTGCCCAGCGTCGATAGCCAGGCGGTGGCGGCCGTGGTCGCCGACTGGACGGGCATCCCCGTGGGGCGCATGGTCAAGAACGAGGTCGAGGCGGTGCTCAAGCTCGCCGACACCCTGAACAAGCGCGTCATCGGCCAGCGTCACGCCCTCGACATGATCGCCCGCCGGATCCAGACCGCGCGCGCCAGCCTGGACAATCCCGACAAGCCCATCGGCGTCTTCATGCTGTGCGGTCCGTCGGGCGTGGGCAAGACGGAGACCGGTCTGGCCCTTGCCGAGGCCCTCTACGGCGGTGAGCAGAACATCGTCACCATCAACATGAGCGAGTTCCAGGAGGCCCACACGGTCTCCACCCTCAAGGGGGCCCCCCCGGGCTACGTCGGCTACGGCGAGGGCGGAATCCTCACCGAGGCCGTGCGGCGCAAGCCCTACAGCGTGGTGCTGCTGGATGAGGTGGAGAAGGCGCACCCGGACGTGCACGAGATCTTCTTCCAGGTCTTCGACAAGGGGTGGATGGAGGACGCCGAAGGGCGCTACATCGACTTCCGCAACACCCTCATCCTGCTCACGACCAACGTGGGCACCGAGCTCATCATGAGCCTATGCAAGGACCCGGAGCTCATGCCGGAGCCAGAGGGGATCGCCAACGCCCTGCGCCAGCCCCTGCTCAAGACCTTTCCGGCCGCCCTCCTCGGTCGCCTCGTGGCCATCCCCTATTACCCGCTGAACGACGAGATGCTCGCGGCCATCATCCGCCTGCAGCTCGGGCGCATCGCCAGGCGCATCCAGGAGAGCCACCGTGTTCCCTTCAGCTATGAGGATGCGGTGGTCGACCTCATCGCCGAGCGCTGCCGGGAGGTGGAGAGCGGCGCCAGGGTGGTCGACGCCATTCTCACCAACACCGTATTGCCCGAGATCAGCCAGGAGGTGCTCAATCGCACCCTGGACGGAGCCAAGATGGGACCGATCACCATCAGCGTTACCGAGGGGGCTTTCAAGTATTCCTTCGGATGATTCCCCGGTCCGCTCAGCCGGCCCTGAGCGGTTGACAGGATAGATCCGAGGGTCCGCGGGGCGGACCGAGAATTGGTCAGCCCCGCCAAGACCCCATGAGTGCCGAGGGCGGTGATGCAATGGACTGGAATCGCGCCAAGCGCACCAGGTTGCGCCCCTTGAAGCTCAAGAAGGGCATGATTCCCCGATCGAGTATGGCCGTTGCGGCCCGCTCGGTCAGAAGAACCTCGGCGCAAGCCTGGAGCCGCTTCTCGCCCCCTTGCTCATAGACATGTGCCGGCAGGTCGCCGACGTCGAGAAGGTCTCCCGGGGACATCGACCAGCCGCGTGCACGATAGGCCTGCCCGATCAGGAGGGCGCAGGCGAAGGCAGGATTCCCCCAGAGGTAGGCTTCGTGACGCCGCTCCGGCGCAAGCTCCTCGAAGGCGAGCGCATCCACCGGCTCCGTATCCCTGCCATAGGGGAGCCGCAACAGGACCCGCGGCAGGGCGAGCCCGATCCAGGGGGCGATCGGAGTCTGTCTGAGGGCAATCCAGGCCGCTTCGGCGTCGGCTGGAAGGGCACTCCAATCGGAGGGATCCGGCGTCTCGGCAAGCGAGCGGCATCCGAGCAGCTCCGAGCTCGCAGCCGCGAGAAAGGGACCGCCGGCGCTTGCCGCAACCAGGCCGAGGGCGGCGAGGAGCCCGATATCTTCCCCCCTCGGCCCAAACTCGAAATTCCCCACCAGGAGGCTCCAGGGATCGCCGCCCGGGGTGCCGGGGCCGGTCACATCCACGAGCAAGCGGTAGAGCACACTCGCCGCGAGATCACCCCCTGCAGCGGCAAAATCCGCCACCAGCTCCTGTTTCGATACGTCCACAAGGTGGATCTGCAGCCCCTCATCCGTTTCGAGGTTTGTGACCAGATAGTGAAGCGTGCGCCAGCTTGCCTCCAGCGATTGAAGGGTCGGCGAGTGCAGCAGAGCGCGCATAGCGTCCGATATTGCCGCATCGACCGCGCGCAAGCAGCCGTCGAGAGACGCAGGCTCCTCAGTTACGGACCCCGGTCGGAGAGCCTGTCGGATAAGCCCGGAAACCGCTGTCTGCGCCGCTTCGGAGCGCCTGGATCGGGCTTCCGAAACCCCCGAAGCGGGCCTGCCCAACAGCCTCTCGATGGTTTGCGCATCGCTCTCATCGGGGACATGCCCAGAGAAGCGCTCCGGCCCCATCTCGGATTCACCATCGGGAAGTCTGCTTCCGAGTAGGGCTTCGAGATCCGCCCTCGCCGCGACGAAGGTAGCAGAATCGAGAAGACGCTCCCGAATCCCCCGTAGCGGCGCGAAGACGGGCAAGCGCTCGTAAAGGGAATCAGGACGGAAGTCCTC
>CAYYHR010000374.1:0-3682 GCA_964471705.1 uncultured Chromatiaceae bacterium | reverse complement strand
GCACAGGTCGAGCAACCGGGGGAGCCTCCGAAGGAGCTGAGCGCCCCTGCCCCGGAGACCTCGGCGCCCGAGCCGTCGGCTCCGGCGGAGCAACCGAGCGCGAGCCCGAGTCCAAGCCCAACCCCCGCCCCCCCTCCGGCCAAGGGCCTCGCAAGGTTGCGCGAGCTGCTGGCGACGAGCCCTTCCCCTCAGGCCATGTACGAGCAGGCGCAGCAGTGGGATCAGGCCGGGGACTGCGCGGCAGCGGTGCCCCTCTATGCGCGCGCTGCGGGGGCGGACCCGGCCGTCGCTGCCAAGGTAGCACGGCTTTACGATCCCGAAGGCTTCTCGCCGACCCCCTGCATCTCGAAGCCGGACGAAGCCAACGCGGCCCTCTGGTACGAGGACGCGGCACATGCAGGTGACCCGAAGGCCCAGGCGCGGCTGGGTGCAATCCTGACCGTGCGCGCGACATCGGGTCCGGTCCACGAGGACGGGGTCGAGTGGCTCCGCAAGGCCGCGTCCGCCGGCGAGACCCGGGCCAAGCAACAGGCCCCAAGCCCCGGGCAGCCCTAGCGTGGGACAACCTCCCATGCAGCTGCGTGCAGGTATGGGTAACGAATGAACGAGGTAGACTCGGGATCTTCTGTCCCGGGTCCGACGAGCCCCAAGGGGGCGTGACAAATCAGCCCAGGGAAACGCCCTGGGTAACGATGAAGGGAAATCAGCCCTGAAAGGGCGTGACATCTGAGCGGCTGTCTCTGTCACGCCCTTTCAGGGCTGAATCGACGTGGCAACCGACCCGGGGCTGCGCCCCGGGCTGGTATGTCATGCCCCTTCGGGGCTGAGCTGCTCATTGCGGTACGGTTACATCAGGTTTCCGTTATTTGTGCGCAGTCGTACTCATACCGGTGTACCGAGATTCTGGAAGCATTGTATTGGTGGGCACGCTTTTCATTGCTACGACGTGGTCAGACTGTAGGTCGGCATCCCTATGCCGACATTGGAATACCGCGGCAGCCGGCGGCAATGGGTTGCCGCCCTACGATCCTCGCAATGTTTACGTTGCCTACGAGCATTTGTACAGGTGGCTTGCAAGGGACGAAGGCAGGAGGCGGGGCGGATCTTCGGCGCGGTGCCGCTGGTCTCAACAAGGCAGCGCCCGGGCGGAAAGCGAGCCCAGGTCGAGCAGTCCGGTCCGATGGTTGAGTAGCAAGAGACCATCCTCATCCGTGAGCACCCCAATTTTTCTCGAAATGGAGTCCCAGGCCATGCCGCAACTGCGAGAAGCCGCGCTGGACAAGAATTCTTGCCGCCGCCCGGCAATCAACAACGGTGCAGCGGGCGTCACGAAGCACTACGCTGGTCGCATCGATTTGCGGGGCGGGCAGGCATGAGGCGAATCGCGGGCACTGCCCTTCTCGCCGCCCTCCTCCTGTCCGCAACTGCCTTCGCGGACCAGCCGTTGCTGCAGCCCGGCAAGACCAGCCTCTTTCAAAGGGTCCTGACCCGCCCGGGTGCCGAGCTCGCCGACAAGCCGGGGGCGGCGCCCAAGACCCTGGTCGACGCCTTCAGCCGCCTCTACGTCTATCAGCGCGTCCAGCAGGACGGCGAGGAATGGCTCGAGCTGGGTGCCGATACCGAGGGTCGGCAGAAAGTCGGCTGGATGGCGGCGTCTCAGACGGTGCCCTGGAAGCAGCAGTTGACCCTGGCCTTCACGAACCCTGCCGGGCGGCCGCAGCGGCTGCTGTTCTTCGCTTCCCGCAAGGACCTGGACCAAGTTCTCGACGCCCCGGATCCGGCGGCCGTGGCGGGCTCGCTCACCGCGGAGATCGCGCGGGGCGTCCGCGATCCCAAGATCGTCGCGATCGAGCCGGAGAACTTCGTCGACATCAACAACCACTTCTACCTGCTGCCCATCCTGGATTACCGGGAACGCGCCTCCCCCGGCGGCGATCTGGTCCGGACCCTGGAGGTCGCCTCCATCACCAAGCCCGAGCTTCCAGCAGCGGCGCCGGCCTCGGCCCCAAAGGCCCCGCCCGCCGCGCCCGTGACCCCCTTGCGCAGCTTCAAGGCCGGCGTCGTCTTCGTTATCGACTCCACTATCTCCATGCAGCCCTACATCCAGGAGACCCGCGACGCCGTCCGGCAGATCTACGAGCGCATGCAGAAGGCCGGGGTGCTCGATCGGGTCTCCTTCGGCCTGGTCGCCTTCCGTGCCAAGAGCTCGGACCCCAAGCGTAACCAGGCATTGGAGTATGTGGCCAAGGAGTTCGCGGACCCCGCGCAGATCAGCGATGCGGACGGGTTCCTGGAGCACGTACGCTCGCTGCACGAGGCCAGGGTCTCGACCGACCATTTCGACGAGGACGCCTATGCCGGTGTCCTGGAGGCCGTCGATCGTGTCGACTGGAAGGCGCTCGGCGCCCGCTACATCGTGCTGGTCACGGACGCCGGCTCGCTCTCTGGGCCGGATTCGACGACCGGGATGAGCGCTGAGCAGCTGCGCTCCCTGGCCGAGGTGCAAGGCATCGCGCTCTACGTGCTGCACCTGAAGACCCCGGCGGGGAAGAAGGATCATGGCTCCGCGAAGGAGCAATACCAGGCGCTGGCCCGGAATGCCGCCATTCAGGACAGCCTCTACTTCCCCGTCGAGACGGGCGCGGTGACGCGTTTCCGCAAGGTCGTCGATACCCTCGCCGACTCGCTGATCGAGAACGTGAGGGGCGCATCCACCGGGAAGCAGGCACCGGGGAGCGCCGCGACCGCGACGCGCCCGCCGCAGCCGGCCCCCGGCAAGTCGTCTTCGGCTCCCGCTGCTTCCAAGGGCGAGGACGCGGAGCTGGCGCGCCTGCGCACGATCACGAGTGCCCTCGGCCATGCCATGCAGCTCGCCTACCTGGGCAAGGAGCAGCAGACCCGGGCGCCCACGGTCTTCGAGGGCTGGGTCAGCGACCGCGACTTCGCGGACCCGGCCAAGCGCACCCTGGACGTGCGCGTGCTGCTTACCAAGAACCAACTGAGCGACCTGCAGATGATCCTTCAGAAGATCGTGCACGCGGCCGAGGAAGGGATGCTGAAGCCCGACGCCTTCTTCAACAGCCTGCGCTCCATAGCGACCCAGTTCGGACGCGACCCGAGCCTGGCGACCCGCCCCGAGGCGACCCGGCTCGCGGACCTGGGCCTGCTGGACGAGTACCTCTCGGACCTGCCGTACCGCAGCGAGGTGATGACCCTGGATCAGGATACCTGGACCCACTGGGGGCCCCAGCGCCAGGTCGATTTCGTAAACCGTCTCGAGGGCAAGATCCGCCTGTACGCGCGCTACAACGCCGACTGGCAGCGCTGGGTCAACCTGGCCCAGAACGCCTCGGCAGACACGGGCGGCTGGGTCTATCCCGTGCCCCTCTCGGACCTGCCCTGAGCTGCGCGGGGCGCATGCTGCTTCAGATCCGCGAGCTCGGACGCCGCCTCGGCGAGGGCGACCAGGCATTCACGGTGGAGCTGCCGGCGCTCGACCTGGCGCCCGGGGAGCTGGTGGCCGTCACGGGCGAAAGCGGCTCTGGGAAGAGCAGCCTGCTGGAGCTGCTCGGGCTCGTTGCCAGGCCCGGGCGGGCATCGGTCTTCCGGGGCCTTGGGGGGCCGGGCGGTCCGATCGACCTCGCCGCCTTGTGGCGGCTGGGCCGGCAACGGGATCTGGCGC
>CAYYHR010000373.1:0-3689 GCA_964471705.1 uncultured Chromatiaceae bacterium | reverse complement strand
GCTCACGCACCTATCGGCAGTTCGCGAGAACGATTAATCCGGTTGCGAAGCTAAGCGTCTGCCGCGGCCAGCAACGCATTGAGCCGACGTAGCTCTTCCTCTGCCCGAATTTTCTCGGTCACGTCGAATTGGGTGCCGAGGAAGTAGATCAGCCGCCCTTGCTGGTCGAACAGCGGACGGATGGAGAATTGGTTGTAGAACAGCTCACCGTCCTTGCGGTAGTTGCGCAAGGTAACGGTGACAGACTTTTGCTCGCGAAGGGCCTCGCGTATGCGCTCGATCTCGGGCTGTTCCCTGTCGTCTCCCTGAAGGAAACGGCAGTTGCGGCCTACGATCTCATCGCGGTCGTAGCCCGTGATCAACTCGAAGGCCTCGTTCGCGTAGACGATGGGATTGTCCGGCTGGTCTGGATCTGAGAGCGTGATGCCGTTGATGCAGGTATCCAGAATTTGCGAGAGCACGTAAGGGATTGCACTCAGCTCTTTCTCTACTTTCAGCTCCATGGAATGCTCCAGGTGATCGAGGTTGACTGCCAGAAGAAGATGATTCGTGCCCAGCCAAGCTTGAAATAGCCCACTACTGTAGGATCGGCTACTGCCTGCATGACCACGCGGGACGGGCGTTTCGAAAGGCTAAAAAGACAGCTTAGCGCGAAGGACGCGGGAATAACACCGGCGTACGCGCCTTATAGGCTCGGAACTCGGGATCTTCGCCCCAACGTTCCTCGGCGCGGGACTCGAGGGGCGGGATCCCGCTGACGCGGGTCAGCAGCAGGTAGACGAAAAGCGGCGAGATCAGGGTGAGGTACTGCCACCCCGACAGAGCCGGTAAAGCGATCAGGGCGATTCCGAGCCAAAGCACGATCTCCCCGAAATAGTTCGGATGTCGCGACCAGGCCCAGAGCCCGGTGGTGATGAAGCGGCTTGCATTCGCCGGGTCCTGGCGAAACAGGTGCTTTTGGCGGTCACTCACCACCTCGATTGCAAACCCGATCGCCCAAACTGCTATGCCGACGAACCCGGTCAGCCCGAGCTCTGTCGCCCCAGTAGTCGTCATGGAGGCGAGTACGGCCGACAGTGTCAGGAAGATCCAAAGTCCTTGCAGCGTCCAGGCCATGAAAAACCGGGTGAACGAAGGCTTGATGGTGTCAAAACGCTGGTCAACCCCTTGTCGTTTGACGCGCAGGAACAGAAAGCTTCCCAGGCGCAGCGCCCAGACCGACACGAGAAGGGTGAGCAAGACCGATCGTGCATCGAAGCTGCCCGCCAGCAGCAAAGTCGCGATCACCAGGGTGAGGTAGGTCAGAGATCCGGTGAGATCGTAGTAGTGCTCGGTCTGCGCCATGTACGACGGCAAGAAGACAACCCATTGGACAAGAAACGCAAAGGCCGCTGCTCCTGCGAATAGCGGAAGTCCTCCGAGCGTGATGCCGTTCTGACTACCGGCCCAGGCTATAGCCCCCGCCAGCAAAAGAGCGCCGGCGATCGCCGCCAGCGATTCAGCAACCTGATTATTCATGCGCTTGTCCCCAACGTACGGGCCGTTAGAAATCGAAGTGTCGATTGAAATCGAGCAAACGGCCCCGACAGAGCAACCGAAGACGCGGTAAAGCACCCGTCGATCCATTTCACCTCTGGTTACAGATGCGATCCTCCGCCACATTCCGCAAGCCAGCACGCCTCCGATTAGGATGCCTCGTGCCCTACGCCTTGCCATCCTTGGTTACGTCCGTGGCGGCGCTTCCGATGGCCCTGTTTGTCCCCGCCTTCTACGCCGACGAGCTTGGCCTGCCGCTCGCCGCCGTCGGTGCCGCGATTGCCGCCTCGAGGCTTCTGGACCTGGTGACCGATCCGCTGATCGGCAGCTTGAGCGATAGATTCGAGACACGCTGGGGCCGTCGCAAGCCCTGGCTGATCCTGGGAACGCCGCTGTTTCTGGTGGCGGTTTGGCAGGTCTTCGTCCCCGGCGAGAGCGCGAGCGCGAGCTACCTGCTCTTGTGGTCGGCCCTCTTGTACCTGGGCTTCACCATGATCGATCTTCCTCATAAGGCATGGGGGGCGGAGCTCTCGACCGACTATGACGAGCGCTCCCGAGTCACGAGTTGGCGCGAATCCCTCTCTACAGCGGGTCAGGTTGGGCTGTTGGCGTTCGTTTTGGTGCTTGGTCTACGCGGCATGGACGGCTCCGCCGAGCAGCTTCGCGGCATCGCGTGGCTGATCGTTCTCGGCTTGCCGGTTCTGGTGGCGGTCGCTGTGCTCAAGGTGCCGGAAGGTCGCCCCGAGGGATTTGCGCACGAGCGCCGTAGCTTTCTGGACGGCCTGCGCCTGGTTGCCCGTAATCCTGCCTTTGGGCGCATGATCGGCTGCGTCATCCTGTTCGTCTCGGGGATCGCCATCCAGGGCACTCTCCATCGGTTGGTGCTTGCCGACGTCATGGGGGACGAGTCGCGCTTCGCACTGATGGTCTTCGTCGAGAATCTCGCAACGCTGGCCGCCGTTCCGCTTTGGCTGTGGCTGTCCATGCGCATCGGCAAGCATCGCGCTCTGATGGCCGCGGCCCTTTGGTTGGCGGTGCTGAGCTTGCCGCTTGCGTTGCTGCGCGAGGGTGATACGGAGCTGATGATCGCCTTGATCGCGGTGCGCGGCTCGAGCTTTGCCTCGCTCCTGTTTCTCGCCAACTCCATCGCCGCGGACGTCATCGACGTCGATACCCTGGCGTCCGGGGAGCAGCGTTCCGGTCTGTACTTCGCCGCCTGGGGCATGGCGATCAAGCTGTCGCTCGCGCTCGGCGTGCTGCTCGGGACGACGCTCCCCGCGGGTTTCGGCTACGACCCGGCAGCCGCCGTTACAACGCCGGATGTTCAGGCTCGCCTGATGGTCACTTATGGTTTGGTTCCGGCCGCGATGATGGCGGCCGGTGCGTTGTTTCTGCGTCATTTTCCCATCACCCGCGAACGCCATGATGAGGTCCGAGCTGCCCTGGAGGCGCGTACGGCCGGATCTGCACAGAGCCAGCGATCACCCTTGTAGCAGGTCAGCCCGCTGAACTCCGCGAGCATAATCGATCGGATAAAGTGGACCTCGAACCTCCTCTTGCCGACGAATCCGATCTGGTTCAGAGCTTGCCGTTGAACAACGGCGCAGGAGCCGCGTTGATCATCTTCTAAAAGCTAAAGAGCTTGCATCGTACCTTCGAGAAATTCCTGCAGCACCTTGGTGTGAAGGGGGAACGCCAGCTCTTCCGAACGCGTCAGTACGACACGCCCGGTGCTCTCGGGAGTGTCTCGGAACCGTGGCAGGTCCGAGGCAGCGAGTGCCGGGGCGATTCCGAACACGAGTAGTGTCGAATCGGGCGCGCTGAGGACCTGAAGTGCACGGATTTCAGCTGAATCAATTTCGAGCCCCGTCTCCTCCCGAAGCTCGCGAGCCGCCGCCGCTTGCCAGCTCTCGCCGAGGTTGATGAAACCGCCGGGAAGCACAAGCATGCCCCGGCCCGGTTCAATACCCCGGCGGATGCACAGCACCCCATCATCGACCGGCTGCACGACGACCGCGACCGGGATCGGGATCGGGATCGGATTAGAATAGGATACCGCTCCACATGCCGAACAGGTTCGCGGCCATGAGAGACCGTCGGGGAACGGATAACCGCAGTAGCAACAGTGCGAGTTCCTCGCGCCAATCATGAGC
>CAYYHR010000372.1:0-3730 GCA_964471705.1 uncultured Chromatiaceae bacterium | reverse complement strand
ACGTCCGGGTCTGTGGCGGGGGCGCCCGGTAACGGGCGTCCCTACGCCGGATGCTGCACAGAGCTGCTGACCATCGCTTCCTCGGCAAGAGGCAGCGAGACTGTGGAAAAGTACGATATCGACCCACAAACACCACTGTACTCCGGCCACGTTTGGCTTGAATTGTCTATCTCAGCGGCCCGCCGAATCCTTGGCGCTTCCAAAGTCTCATAAACCGCGATTTCAGTGCTATTCTTGTGGGAAGGTGCTGTTTCGTTAGGTCCAGAGGATACATGACATGACTGAAGAACAGAAGCTTCCAGAAAATGTCAGTGCAATCAAAGCGCGTGGTTTTGTGGTATGGAAAAAGAACGATCTTGGCTCTGCGTTTATGGCGTTGTTCGACGATTCCAAGATTCCGGTAGTCGGCTTGCGGCACGTGCGGCAATGGGGGATCCAGGTAGATGACGAGCGGGAGATTCTCGGACATGAGCGCACTTCTGTCTCGGACGAGGACTTGTGGGAAATAGTTCTGGCGGCAAAGGACGGGGCAACCTACGAGGTCAACTCCGCTTTTCTTGAGCCTGCGCCTCAACCTGAATAGGCCCCACACTGCAACCTAGGCGCTCGCGTGCGTTGCTGCCCACCCTAAAGGTGCGTGCAGCCGCGGGAAGAGGCTACGAAGTAGTGTGCAGTCCAACCGCCAGCTTCCTCCATAAGCGTTGTGCGAAAGATGTCAATGCTCAGCGTCCGTCAACTCGAAACTTACGGGTCTTCCGGTCTTTTGCTGGAGAAGCTTGGCGCGGGAAAGAACATGATCTCCGTGCGTGACATCATTGACACGCATCCGCACCAGGTCACAGCCGCGCAGCTTACTGTCGATTCCCAGGTTGAAGAGGGCAAGATCGCGTTTACGGCCAGCGATCTGTAGCCGGATGCGGAGCTCCCAGATTTGCTTGAGCGTGAAGGGGCGCTTCTGGCCGGTGAGCTTTCCCTTGTTCCACGGTACATGCGCCGTCGCGGTTCTGATGTTGTGATCGTGCATGCTCTGTCTCCTCTACGTTGTTGAGGAAACAGAAGTGTCGTCCATGCTTCAAGCGGCGCTTCCCGACCCAAACCGGACGATCAGCATGAGGTTGGCGACCGTCCGCTTGGCCGCGAGAGCGGACATACTGCCAGACCGATCCGATTCCCGAGAACGGTGGCAAACGGAAGTTAGCAGATCGTGTAGAGAGCCCTCCTTGTAGCAAAACGGCGAAAAACTCGAGTGTAAGTCAGCGACCGTAAGCTTCCATCTGCTCCAAGCATCTGTCCGTCGAACCGCGGGGGCTGGTAAACGCTGTTTGCAGAACTCGGTTGGGGTGGCCGACAAACAGGTCGCAACCTAATTCCTACGACCGGTGTCTTCGGCTTGAAAGGCAGCAATGTGCGAAACACCGGTTTCCTCGATTTCGCCTCGCCGCTGAAACCGGCGCGCTCCGACTCCTGGCATCGGAAGTCCATTCGTTAGCTTCGTCGTAAGGGGGACGCATGTTTTCTATGCTTTGCGTGTGGTAATGTAATAAGGCTGACCGCAGGCGCATCGGACTGAACTGGGATCAAGGGATCACTTGGGTGCCCGAGGATGCCGGAACGAGGAGCCGATGAGCCTATCGTTCGTTACCCCATTCGCCCTGTTACGTATCGGTTTCGGTTTGAACGTACGATCATCGACCGGGAATTTTACCGCTCCATGACACAGACTTCCGACACCCTGAACGCTGCGCCCGAGTCCAGTTCTCTCTCACCGACCGGCTCGCCCGCTGAGCTGTCCCCTCAGGAGCGCAGCGAGATGGTCGCCGTCGCCGCCTATTACCTTGCGGAGCAGCGAGGCTTCGCCCCGGGGAAAGATGTCGAGGACTGGCTCCAGGCGGAGCAATATATCGACGCTATGGTGCGCGGGTTGGCCCGCACTGGGATCTCCCGCGGCGGGCAGGAGCGGGTACAGCTGATCCCTTCGTTTCCGCATGGCCTCCTGCGCGAGGCACTCCAAGCACTCGGCGTGAAGCACTTTCTGCTCGCCATTCACGACGCATCCTTTCCCGCGGACCCCGATGAGGATATCGGGCGGGGCGCACCGGGAACTGCTGCCGCGGCGCGCCTCCTCGCCTTCGTCGCGCGTTTAGGCTTCACCGGGATCCAGCTCGGGCCCAAGGGCCAGACCGCCAAGGACAATCCCTCTCCGTATGACGGGACCATCTTCTCCCGGTCTGTCCTGTCCATTCCGCTGGCGACTTTTCGGACTGGCCTGCTTGCGGGTACAGTGTCGACGCAGAGCCTTGCCCGTGCCCTGGACACCACAGGCGATACGACCTCGCCCGCCCGCGCGGATCAGGCGCGCGCCCACGCGACCATGCACCGATTGCTCGGGGAGGCGTTCACCACACTCGAGAGCGCCCCCCGCGGCGAGGTCCAAGACAAGCTCGCGGCCTTTCGAACCGAGAATGCCCAGTGGGTCGAGCGCGACGCCCTGTACCACGCCATCGCCGCATCCCACGGTGGCGTGAGCTTCCGCTCCTGGCCGAGCGACCGCGATCTCTTTGCGTACGGTGCCGAGGTTGCTGCCCCGAGCGAGCGTCTGAACACACTGAGGGAACAACATCGCGGCGCCATGGACAGGTATCTGCTGGGGCAGATGCTCGCACACGACGCACACACACGTTTCCGCGAGTCGGCAGCGCGCCATGGCCTCAACATCTATGCCGACATGCAGGCAGGGTTTTCGGAGGTGGACACCTGGGCCTGGCGGTCGATCTTGCTGGACGAATACGCCATGGGCGCCCCCCCGAGCCGCACGACGCCTCAGGGGCAGCCTTGGGGATATGCCGTGCTCGACCCCGAGCAGCTCTTCCAGACCCAGGCATCGGGGAGGGTCTCTCCAGGACCTGCCCTGCGCTTCCTCGCGCTCCGGTTCGAGAAGATACTGCACGAATACGACGGTGTTCGGGTCGATCACCCACATGCACTCGTATGCCCCTGGGTGTACCGCACCGACATCGCCGATCCCGGGGAGGCCGTCCGGCGCGGCGCCCGTCTTTACGAGTCTCCCGACCTGCCCGATCATCCAGCGCTCGCCAAGTACGCCATCGCGCGCCCTTCCCAGATCGATCGTCGCCTCCCACGGCACGCTGACGACTGGGTGACCTGGCTTGATCCCGAGCAGGTCGACCGTTACGCGGTGGCTATGGACCTGCTCGTCGAGACGGCTCGGCGCCAGGGGCATGGGGTGGAGGCCATCGCCTGCGAGGTACTGAGCACCATGCCGCGCCCGCTCGGGCTGGTGCTCGAGCGTAGCGGGATCGGGCGCTTTCGGATCGTGCAGAAGGCCCAGCTCGATGATCGCGGTGACGTATACCGGGCGGACAACGCCCGGCCGGCGGATTGGGTGATGCTGGGGACCCATGATACCCCCTCGATCTGGTCCGTCGTGCAGGAGATGACCCCCAAGCAGCGCGCCGACTGGGCCGAGCACCTCGGTCGGGCGCTTCGCCTGCCACAGACGGCGCGGACCGCGATTCTCTTCGACCCGGGACTGCTCGCCAACGCGATGCTCGCCGAGGTCTTCGCGAGCCGCGCCGAGAACGTCATGATGTTCTTCGCTGACCTCTTTGGTCTCAACGAGCGCTACAACACGCCGGGGACGGTGAGTCCGGACAACTGGACACTTCGCCTTCCGTCCTCCTTCGAGCAGCTCTATGAAACGCGCCTGGCC
>CAYYHR010000371.1:0-3746 GCA_964471705.1 uncultured Chromatiaceae bacterium | reverse complement strand
CTGAGTCGTGCAAGCCGTCCTGTGGCAGTAAACGGGTGGCTGCCGCCAGCTCGGAAATGGTGAACGTGTCACCCGGGTCGAGGGCGGCGAATGTCAGCAGCGATGCATACTGCCCTTGGAGCTTCCCCAGCAACGCATATTGACGAGCGGTGTCAAGGAAGGAAGTCTTGAGCACTTCCATTAGGGGTCGATATAGGCGGGGAGAATACAAGAAGCTCTCCCAAACTACTCGTGCTTCGGCTTGAGAGCGCCGCCAGTCGAAGAGCGGCAACAGATGTTGTGTCGTCCATTCATGGTCTACGCGGAACAACGTGATGACATGGGCCGCGAGCAGCACGCGGCCATGCCGAAACTTGTCGATCCGGGTATCGCAAAGCTCGGTGAAGGCGGGCTCGAGCTCCTCGGGCAAGCCTTGTCCGTCCTCCAGCGAGCGTCGATACCACCAGCGCAGCAGCGCCTCCGTGACATGGCCTACTGGATGATTGATGGCAAGAAAGACGGGGTCGTCGGTATCACCATCGTCCTGATAATCCAGTGCAAGGATGCGGCGAGCGAGGGCGAAAAAGCATGCTTCATGGCCTTCAAAGGTCTTGGCGATGGCTTGCAGCCACCAACTGACACTGTGGGAGAGGGCTTCCAGTACCTCTCTCGGTGCCTCGGTCAAGAACGGGGCCATGTAGCGCCAGGAGCGCTTGATGAGTTTTTCCTCGGACCAAGCCTGTAGGGCCTCTCTCCAGCGATCAGTCGGCCAGACATCTTCCTTGGTCAAGGCGCACAGGGCACAAGCGGTAGTGGCAAAGTTATCGCTGCAGCGCTGCCGCCAGTCGTCCTCCTGCCAGTGATCTGTGCTGGGTGGTTGCCTTAGCCGCTCGATCAGCTCACGGCGACGACGTGGTGTGGCGACGAACTTGCGCAACTCGTTGCCATCGCCCATCCAGGTAGGAAACTCTTCACGCTGATCCGCCGCCAGCTTCCGCTCCGGATACCGGGCCAAAAGCGCCTCCAGCCGTTCCTTGCCGGCCGTACCCAAGACTGCGCCGGTCTCAGCAATCTTTGCCAGCCGCAGCTGGATTTCGCGGTCCATGATCCGAGTCCAGCGCTCGGGCTCGATGTCGTCCTTGAACATTTCGCGGGGAGGCCCGGCGAGAACGGCCTGCTCCAGTTCCCGGAGCCTCGCTTCATCGAGTTGCGGTGCCAGCGCAACCAGCAAGCGCATGGCTTCCCGTTCGGTTTCCACCGACCACAGCCACCACTGGTCATCCGCCAGCAGCCAGTCGAGTGCTCGGCGATGGGGTATCACTCTCTCCTGTGACGCCGCGAAGAACGCGAGACGTCGGAACAGCGGATAAGGCGTGTGCCACCAGGACTCCGCCACGAGCGCTGCCCGCTCCGGCGATTGCACAGCCGTGGCGAGCCAGGCGTCGCGGGTCAGGTCGATCAATGCCGTCCAGTCGTGGAAAGCCCGGTTCTGTGGGTGCTCACTGATCGAGGGCTGATGCGTGTAGGACAGATCGCTCCTGTCCTCGGCTCTGCCGAGCTCACGCATGAGATCAAGTGCGTCGCGCAATAAGGCGCTGAAGTCGGTTAGCAGCTCCGGCAACGCTGCGGTCCAGCGCTCATCCTTGGGCATATCGCGCAGGCCGGTATGAACGTGATCCGTTGATAGCACGATCTCCCATTCGACCAGATCTTCCATGCGCTCTGGCTCGCGCCTTTCTCCTTCCTCGGCTGGCCAGTGGAACGGCTCGCGCAGCGATACGCGCGGTGTCAGTGTCTTCCGCAGTTCCAGGCGCAAGGTGGCGGTGAGTCCGTCGCGCTTGAAACGGCCGCGCCAGCGATACACGTCGAAGTCGCGTAGCCAGGATTTGACGCGCCCGGTCAGCAGCAGGTGCCACAGTGTACGCATTAGCGGGCCGGGGATCGCGTTGGGTGCGTTGGCGCGAATGTGTGCCAACTCGGTAGTGTTGCCCTCGCGTTCGAGCTTGGCCAACTCGTCCAGGCGGTGTTCAATCCACCAGACCAGATCGTCGTGCAGCTGACCGCCGCGTTTGACCAGCCACAACAACAGGGCCGGGTCGTCGAGATGACGAATCAGCCAGCGCGCCAATTCCGGCATCACTTTGTCCCAGCGGCTGCGACGCGCGCCCGCATCGGCAATACACATCCACGGTGCCAAGGGATAAGGCGATGGCCTTCGGATCAGGCTGAAGGCGAGCTTGTCATCCACGGTCGCTCTGGGCGGGACGTCGAAGCGGTCCAGGTCGGCGTGCCGGTAGCGCTCTTCGCTCAAGGGCTCCAGCCAATCCAGCGATGGCACCGGGTCCAGGTCAGCGAAGCGTTTGGCAGGCAGGCCTTCCGGATCGCTCAGCGCCCAAAGCAAACGGCCGACGAAATCATCCTGCCGTGTACTCGCCAAGGGGCGGGCCATGGCGTACTCAACCACGATGCGTTCCTTTCCGCGTACACCGTCGCGGTAGGTGGCGGCCCAGGTCCGCAACGTCTTGTGCAGGTAGGCGTGGCGCTTGTATTCAGGGTAGAGGATGGGCGTGACGTTCTTGGCCCGCCATTCGTTACCGCTCTCCTCGTCCTTGCCTTTGGAGTAGCTGCCGAACGCGAACATCTCCGGCGGCGACTCGCCGAGCAGCCGGTCGGCGGCCAGCGCGTCCATCATGTAGCGCAGCACCGGGTCGTTGATGCTGTAGCCGACGAAACACACGGTGTAGTTGCGAAACAGCTCGCTGACGAAACGTGCCGCCCAGCGCTCCGTGAGGTAAGCCAGACCAAAATCACCGCTGGAGACGACCAGCCGATCCAGTTCGCTCGATGTCGGCGCGGCGGTGAGCAGCCCATGCAGATACACCAAGCCGTCCCAGCGGTTTTTCGGCACCGGCAGCAGCGGGGCCTTAAAACGCTCGATGGTCAGCGACTTCGCCGCAATTACCTCCTCGAACAAGCGATCGAAGTTCGTGGTGATGAGCCGCGTGGGACCCTCGCGGGTCTTGCCCAGCGTCAGCAAGGCTTCGTGAGTCGCGGTCGAGCTCGGAGCGCTGAGGTCGGGTGTCAGGATGCCCGACAGTTCCTGACGCACAGTCTCGCGGCCGCCGACGATGTCTCCTTCCAGCAACCCTATGGCGGTATCGAACTGCCCGGCCTTGATGGCCGCCTGCTGCACTGCATTGGGCGTAACGGCCAAGGCTGCATAAAGTTTCTCCACCAGCCCCGAGAAGCCCGGCAGACGCGCCGGGTAGGAGATGCCCGCGCCGCAGAAGAGCACCACGCGTCCATCCTCGTGCGCCTGCAACAAGCGCTCCGGAATGTCGGGGCCATTACGGACGAACTGCGGCATTCAGCGGGTCCCGGTGAACACCCGCTGCAATGTCGCGGGCGGCCGAAGCGCATCGTACTGGCTTTTTGGATCAGAAGGGAGGAAGGCTGGCATGGGAGAGAATCTTAGGTGCTTGTAGCCTACCTGCAACAATCGAACACAGTGAGCCGCCCTGTCAATGTCACTTCCTGGCTGGTTGCTGTCCTTCGCCAGCCCGGGCTCGACCTTCGGATGAATACGCCAACAATCTCTTTGGTCTCGGCAGTTACTGTACTTTCCTCGTTTTCTCGCGCGATTTAGCCGGCCTTTCTAAAAAAAATACGAAGTGGGCACTGAAGACCATAATGTGCTTCAGTCTTCGGTTTAGGTGATTAGCTCGATTCCTCAGCTGAGACTCGGCAGTGGAGATCTACAGTCCGAA
>CAYYHR010000370.1:0-3747 GCA_964471705.1 uncultured Chromatiaceae bacterium | reverse complement strand
GAGCCGAAATGTCGATTGCGGGGGGGCCCTCGGTTCCCCGGCGAATGGGAAGCTCGCAGCTCTGCTCCCCGACCCCGAGTGTGGCATGTTCGGCCTCGCTGCGAGGGGAAGAGTCATGGGCAGGGGCGGTCTGTGGAGGCATGGATGGAAATCTCCTAAGTGCTTCAGGACAAGGTTGCTGCACAGGGCCGAGGTGGCGCGGTGACTTGGCGACAGGACCGGGCAAAGACTCCATCACCGTGAACCGGTCGCCTCCTCAATGCAAAACAATAATTGTGCCAGCTACGCGCAGAAATTCTTAACACACTGTAATTTCTCGTGTATTGTTCGCGATACCCCCGTTCGTACTGCTCTCCAAAGGCCGGTTGTGCTTCGATAGTGCGCGTTGGCCCGGGAGTGCACTCTCATCGACCCCCTCCGGGATCCGTGTACAGCGCAGGCTCCCCTGCGCTATCTTCTCCCTGAAAGGCGGTCTCGGGCCGTCCCATTTCCGATCTCGATGCGTTCGAAGTGACCTATCCGAAATCGGCCCGAGGCGTCCGTGAATCGCACCTGATCCCTGAGCCACCATCACCCGAAGAGGAATTCGGAGACGTCAGTGTCTGCTTCGCAGCTACGGATCGCGCGGATCGAGACCCGCGGGCTGCGCCCCCTGGGCGCCGACCTCGGTGCCCTGGCTACAGAGCATGCGCGCCTCCAGGCACTGATCCGCAGATACCTTTCAGGTGTCGCGGCCTCGCTGCTGGCCGAGCCGCGCCCCGTCGGCGACGGTCAGAGCGTCGACTGGTACAGCGACCTCGCGGGTCAGCCGGTTGCGCTCCTGGATCTGGCCCCGGCGGACCAGGCCAGGGCGCGCCGGGTACTGGGCGAGCGTCTCGCGTCCTTGAGAAAGCTCGCGGACGAGCTGCCGCAACTCGCGCCGGATCAGACCGATGCGGCGCCTGCCCTGCGCCGCGCCACGACCTATCCGGGCGATGCCTATGTCTATCTGATCGGCGAGGAGCCGGTGGTGACCTTCTGGGGTCACGCCCCCCTGGACGGCAAGGGCGCCATGCTCCGGGGTGTAGCGCCCCCGGCCACACCGAGCAGCGGGCGTCGCAGACTCATCGGGCCCTGGCTTGCAGCGCTGCTGGTCCTGATCACCGCCGGCATCGGCGGCTGGCTCTGGTATGAGCATGCGCGAGACGAGGCCCTGGCCGCGGACCTCGATGCCGCGCTCGCGGCCAATTGCACACCGATGGAGCCGTTGCTCGCCCTCAGGGATCGTCTCGGCGAGCTCGACCCGGACGGGCAGCACTACCCCGAGATGGAGGCCCGGGTCGCGGCGGAGATTGCCCGCTGTGAGGCGGCGTCGAAGCTCGGGTCGGACCTGGCTGCGGCTGGCGGCGACTGCTCACGGTTGGCCGCCATTGCAGCCGATATGGACGGCCAGGACCTCTCGCGGCCACCCTTTCCGGAGCTGAAGGCGCGGCTGGATGCCGGCCTTGCGGTCTGCAGCGAGGCCCGGAATCTCGAGGCGCGCACCGATGGGGCCCATGGTGACTGTGGGGCCCTGCGCGCACTCGACGCGGGATTCGTCGAGATGCCCGAGGATGCTCCGTCCCTTCAGCAAGCCAGGGCCCGGCTCGACGCGGCACTGAAAAGCTGCGCGACCGCTGAGGAGCTGAGCCGGGACATCGACGCCAGCCTGGGCCGCTGTGCCGACCTGCACCGGATCGACGGCGAGATGAAGGGCCTCGACGTGACCGATCCACCGCTTCGGGATGTCCGGTCACGGCTGGACCAGGAGCTCGATCTGTGCGACCGCGCCGCACGCTACGAGCAGCAGCTCGCAGATGCCCAATCGGACTGCGACGCCCTCGGTCGCCTGGATGTGGCGCTGAAGGAGGAGGACACGGACCGCGAGCCCCTGCTTTCCGTGCGCAAGCGCCTGGACGCAGCGCTGCTGCGCTGCAATTCGCTCGATGAGCTGAAGAAGGCGATGAATGACGCGAACGGAGACTGCGGCAAGCTCACCGCCCTGACGGAGCAGGTCGAGCAGCGCGGTGCGCGCGACCCCATGTACCTGAATCTGCGCCGGCAGCTCGCCTCCGGTCTGGAGGTCTGCAAGCTTGCCGATGCATTGGATGCGAAGCTGGCAGCGGCGAAGGACGATTGCCCGGCGCTGAAGCGCCTCTCCGAAGAGCTGGCAGGGCGGCCCGACACAGCCCCTCTGCGTCCCGTCCGGAAGCGGCTCTCCATGGTAGTGGAACAGTGCCGGCTGACCGACGAGCTGGCCCGGGCCCTCGCGGCCGTCGGCACCGACTGCAAGCGCCTGGACGCCCTCGCCGGCCGTTTCCCATCCGGCGCCCAGGCCAGCTCTGGGATTCTGAAGCTGCGTGCACGCCTGGACAAGGCCCTGGTGCCGTGCCGGGCGCCCCCGCCTTCGGAGCGGATCGCCAAGGCCGAGCCGAAGCAGCATGAGCAGCCGAAAGGCCAACCCGAGTCAAAGGTATCCAAGACGAAAAAGTCGAAACGCGTGGTCAAGGACACGCGCAAGCTCTGTCCCGGTGAGCGCCCCAAGGAGGATGCACCCGACCTGGTCATGGTCTTCGATGCCTCAGGCAGCATGCGCCTGCCGATCGATATGGACGATGCCACGGCTGCGCGTCTCATGGGCGGCGGTGGCTTCGGCGGCCTCGCGGGTGGGCTGCTCGACAGCCTGATCACTCAGATTGCGACGAGTGCAAGCGGGCCGAGCCGAATCGACGCTGCCAAGCAGGCGTCTCGGAGAATCGTCAAATCCCTGCCCTCCGATGTCGACGTGGGTCTGGTGCTGGTCGAGGACTGTCCGTCCGCCAGACCCATCGGTTTCTATTCACCTAGCCAGCGGGGCGCACTGCTCGGCGGAATCGGCTCCATCCATCCGGTCCGCGGCACCCCGCTCGCGAGCGGTATCCAACGGGCCGCGGCCATGGTCGACGGGGTAAACCACCCCGGGGTCATCGTCGTGATCTCGGACGGCAAGGAGAGCTGTCGGCGCGATCCCTGCGGGACTGCGCGCCGCATCGCCCGCGCCAAGCCCATGTTGACCATAAACGTCGTGGACATCACGGGCACGGGTGCCGGCAATTGCGTCGCCTCCGCCACCGGCGGGAAGGTATTTACAGCAAAGAACGCCCAGCAGCTCAACGCCATGCTACGCCGCGCCACCCAGGAAGTGAGCGGTCCGGCGCGATGTAAGCGCTGATGCCGGGCCGAACGGGGCAAGACATGACGGGCTCACTCTTGAGGACGGGCACCGCCCGCGATTACCACCCCCTCGGGGCCGTCGGCAACCCGGTCTACCTCTCCGCCCCCCAGTTGCGTGCGGCCATCGCACGGCGGCTCGGGCAGGGAGTCGCCGACATCCTCGCGATCCCCCAGCGCAACGAGGACGGAGACACGATCGACTGGTACGCCCCGGTTCCCGGCCCTGTTGTGCCCTGGAGCGCCGCGACCCCGGACGAGCGCTCCCGTGGCAAGGCTGCGCTCACGGACGCCCGTGGGGCGATCGAGAAGCTCGCCGCGGCGATGCAGGCCGAGGTCCGCTCGGATCACCAAGTCTTCGGCCGCCTCTTGGAGCAGGTCACGGCCTTCCCGAACGACGAGCATCTCTATCTGGTCAACGACCACCCGGTCATGACCTTCTGGGGCTTCCAGGGTCTGGAGGTTCCGTCCGGTGGCGAAACCCTGCTCGACCTGCCGGCCCCACCTCCGACGCCTGTC
>CAYYHR010000369.1:0-3751 GCA_964471705.1 uncultured Chromatiaceae bacterium | reverse complement strand
CTGGAATCGTACCCCTCATCTCCTGCGCTGCTTAGAACGCTTGGACGCGCCTATCTGCTCTCCGGTCATCCGGATCAAGCGGTTATCTATCTCAAGCGCTCGCTCGAAGCCAGTCAGGCCAGCAAAGAAACACTTCAACCGTCATCAGAAGCGAAAAGTGACGATTTCACGGACGACGACCTCGATTTTATCTCTGCTCAGGCCGAGCAGCAGAACGAGCTCGATTATTCGCCATTCGATTCAGATCCTGACGCGCAACCGGTCTCGATCGACCAACCGATCGCGAAGCCGACACCATCGGCGCAGCACAGTCCCAGCCCACAGCAAGACCAACCTGCTCCACACGACCAGGATGCCACGCCCTTTTCATCGGCGAAATCGCCTCTTCGGAGCAGTGAGCCACCTGGCCAGGAGCCCGATTCCGAACTGGCCGACCAACTGCCGGCTGAGCTCCTCCTCGAAGCCCCCGAGCTCGGCCTCGATTTCGACGAGACAGAAAGCGACGACGACGAGTCTGACTACCTCATCGAATCGCTTGCGCCAAATCTGGATGACGAGGAGACCGACGAGCTCGCCTGGGACGATTACGATGACCTCGACGAATTCGACGAGCAAGCACGGCGCGAGAGCCCTGTTGAGCCGCAAGGCGAAGGCGCCGTCAGCCGGGAGATTCGCGCCCGCCAAGCCGCGGTAGAGCTACTCCTAACCTGTGATTGGCATCCGTCCACAATCGATCTGCTGCAACAGATCTTTGTCGACAACGGCTGGGGCGCGGCACGTGTCGCCATCGAACACGAGATCGAGAAGGGTTTGCTACCAGATGAGCTCGTGTTGGCGAGGTTCGTTCGCGCTTATTGGTCGGAGAACGAGCGTTTTTGGACGACCTACCACCGGATCAAAGCGAATGCCCCGTGCATGGCAGCCGCAGCGGTCTATCGCCATATGAGTTGGGCGGAAGCGCTACGGATTGTGCGCTGTTTTCCTGCCCTCCCTGCGAGCGAAGAGGTGATGGAACTGATCGAAGATGCCTACGAATGGTGGTACGCCGACCGAAACCTGCGCCGCAGTTTCAAGACGTTTTTCAAGTTTCTGAAGTACCGGACCGGCTCCATGCGGGGCGCGCTGCCTGGCCATTGCGTTTTCAGTTTTTTCGAGTGGCCTGAAGACGATTCAGCATCTGAATCGATTGGTCCGCTCAACCCCATCACAAAGGCAAGCCAGTATCTGCAGGATCTGGGAATTCAGCTGCCTCTGGCCTGCGAGCCCCCACCGAGGAACATCATGAGCATACGAAAGGAGCCGGAAGAATGACCCGCAACAGCAGCCCAATCCCCCCGGTACGCCACGCCTGGGTCAAGCAGACGCGAGCGGATGGGACCGAACGCCTGGGTCGGGTCGAATCGGCGATCGACCGGGGCGATGGGGTTGATGTCACGGTCACCTGGCACGGCGCAAAAGAGACCTCCACAGTCCCGCTCTCGACGCTGCGCTGCGGTTTTCGGCCGATGATGGAAGTGCAAGACATGCCCGCCAGCCGAACCCGCAAGACGCTGGGTGAAGGCCTGGTATTGAAGACCCGAACCCTCGGCGGCCGCGATCAGGTACTGGTCGATTTTCCGCAAGCCGGCAAGCAGCTCTGGCTCCCCTACGAAAACCTGAAGCAGATCAAAGGCAGCAAGCACCGTTTCATCCTGGGCGACACGGGGCCGGAAGACAGCGCCGAGCGCTTTCGCCTCAAATCCCTGGCGCACGCGCTGGAGATGTGGAACGAGAACACGGGATCGCTCTCACACCTCGAGATCGATCCGCTGCCGCACCAGATCCACCTGGTCCACCACATCCTCGCCTCGGGCAATCTGAATTGGCTGATCGCCGACGATGTGGGCCTGGGCAAGACCATCGAGACCGGCATGCTGCTGGCTGCGCTGAAGCAGCGAGACAGTCTGAGACGGGTTCTGCTCGTGACACCTGCCGGACTTACCAAGCAGTGGCAGGACGAGCTCAACCACAAGTTCAGGATGGGCGAGTTCCTGATCTATGGTGACGATTTCCACATCAACGAGCCGCGCCACTGGAAGATGTACGACTATGTCATCGCCTCGATGGACCGGCTCAAGGAAGAAGGTCACCTCGACGCACTGCAGCAGGCCGGCGGCTGGGACCTGATCGTCTTCGACGAGGCCCACCGCCTCAGTCGGCGCCAGTACGGCATGAGGCTCGACGCCTCGCAACGTTTCCAGCTCGCCGCCCGGCTGCGCCGGCAGACCGACGCCATGGTGCTGCTCACCGCTACGCCCCACCAGGGGATGCAGGACAAGTTCCAGGCACTGCTGGAGCTGCTGCGGCCCGAGCGCAAGGAGGAGATAACCACCCTGGCGCTCAACCCCGAGATCATCGGCGACATGGTCTTTCGCAACAACAAGGCCGATGTCACCGATGCCGACGGCAATTTCATCTTCAATGGCAAGACCACCTCGGCACTGAAGGTCGCCGTTGCCGAGGCCGCCATCGCTTTCGACAAGACCCTGCAGGATTATCTCCGCAAAGGCTACGCCGCCGGCGCGGCGCTCGGGTTCAAGGGCAACGCCATCGGCTTTGTGATGACCGTCTACCGCAAGCTCGCCGCTTCCAGTGTTGCCGCGATCCACAACGCCTTGATCAACCGGCGCACGAGGTTGCAGGACCAGGCCGGCGAATACAGCTCCTGCGATCCCGACGAGGCGGACCAGCGCTTTTTCGGCGAGTGGGAGGAGCAGCTACAGACCGAAGCCAAAGAGTTTTTCGACGGCGAGCTGGAGTTGCTCGATGAGTTGATCGACGAGGCCGAACGGCTGCATGCCGACGACCGCAAGATCCAGCACTTTCTGGATGAGCTGATCGAAACCATCCTTGCCGGAAATCCCGACGAGAAGGTGCTGATCTTCTCTGAATACCGCACCACCCAGAGCTACCTCAAGGAGGCGCTGGAGGCGCGTTTCGGCGCGGGCTGCGTGGAGCAGATCAACGGCTCCATGCCCCATCCACTCCGGCGCGGGGCGATCGCCCGCTTCGAGGAATCGGCCCAGTTCCTGATCTCCACCGAAGCGGGTGGCGAGGGCATCAACCTGCAGCGCAAATGCCACATCATGGTCAACTACGACCTGCCGTGGAACCCGATGCGGCTGGTGCAGCGCATCGGTCGCCTCTACCGTTATGGTCAACCGGAGCGCGTCGTCGTCTTCAACATCCACTCACCCGACACCGTTGACGAGCAGATCATGGAGATGATGTACACCCGCATCGACCAGGTGGTGACCGACCTGGCCGGCGTCAGCCCCGAGTACAACCCCCAGCTCCACGACGACATTCTCGGTGAGGTGGCCGATCTGGTCGATGTCACCCAAATCCTCGAACAGGCGACCACGGCCGGCATTGACCGCACCCAGCAGCGGATCGACGAGGCCCTGGCCCGCGCCAAGGAGGCGGCGAAAAAACAGCACGAGCTGTTCGAGCACGCCGCCAGCTTCGATCCCAACGAAACCCGCAACGAGCTGCGCATCACTGGCGAGCACGGCGAGGCCTTCGTGGCCGGCATGTTCCGCCAGCTCGGCGTCGAGATCGTCGACACCAGCCACAATGGCCGGCTCTGGCATATCCGGCTCCCCGAGGCGGTGCAGGCCGCGCTCGGTATCACACGCGGCCGCTATGAGGTGACGCTCGACCGCATCCTCGCCGTCAATCGTCCCAATACCCACATGCTCGATCTCGACTC
>CAYYHR010000368.1:0-3771 GCA_964471705.1 uncultured Chromatiaceae bacterium | reverse complement strand
TCGTTCCATTGATTGTCAGACCCCCATACAGGCTGACGCTACAGGGCAGCGCGGCGGAAGGCGGGCTCCAGTCCCGGCGCCAGGGCCAACGAGCGCTACAAATCCAGACGCCCGAAGTGGCTCTCGGCCAGGTAGGTCACCTGGTAGCGATGGGGATAGAATTCTTGGGGTAGCTGGCGTAGCGCGTCTATTCGGCCCACGCCGTCTGCGAGCAGCTGTGGCGAATGGCGCCATACGGACTGCGGGTCTCGATCTGGGTGTACGAAGGGCTGCGCCATCTGCCACCCGTGAATTCTTCGACGTTTCACTTGGTACTCGAAGATTCCAGCGGCTGGGACAGCGCAGCCCGAACGCAGGATTGCCGGTGCTCGGCACCTATCAGTAGAGCGGTTCCAGCTCCCTGAGCACATCGGCCCAGTCGTACGCATGCCTATCGCTTCCCGCAACAGCGGAAGAGCGAATGTTGCCGCCACTCTGCTCGACCTTGCCCATCTTCTGATCGCGATACTTCGCAGTCGCCTGAGTTTTCTTTTCGGAGTTGCTCATGTCTTTTCTCCTGTCGCAAATTCTCGAGGGATGGTACCGACATTACGCTGCCGATGACTCTAATATAGGGCCAAATATCTATCTGTCTAGGACATGTAGCAGTTATTTTTTGTAGTAGAATTCTTGTCAGTTACATGTAGAGGACAGAAGGGGACAACACTTTGTTCGCCATTGGCACCGTAGAGCGGGATACGGGTATCGGTCGGGACACGCTGCGGATTTGGGAACGACGCTATGGCTTTCCGACCCCTGAGCGCAACGACAAAGGCGAGCGGGTCTACAGCTCCGAGCAGATTCGCCGCCTGCAGCAGATCCGACGTCTTCTCGATCAGGGGCTGCGCCCAGGCAAAGTGGTACCGCTGAACGAGGAGGCGCTCGGCAAGCTCGCCGGAACATTGCCCGAGGCATCAGCGAGCCTGCAGGACATCGCCCCGGCCCAGGCCGAGCTGATTGCTCTGGCCTCTGCCGGGGATATCAGTGCGCTTACTGCGGCACTGGAACAGGACCTTACCCGTTACGGGCTGCGCTCGTTCGTACTCGATACCTTTGCGCCCCTGACGACGGCGGTCGGGGAGCTGTGGGCGGGCGGGAGACTCCAGGTCTTCGAGGAGCACCTGCTCACCAGGCATCTCGTGCATTTCCTCGACGTGGCCATGAGCCGAGTTGGACGCCCACCGGGAGATCCGCAGGTGCTGCTTGCGACCCTGCCGGGCGAGCGGCACTCCCTGGGATTGCTGATGGCCGAGGCCTTACTCATACACGCGGGCAGGGCAACCCTGAACCTTGGCACGGATGTGCCTCTGGATCAGATCGTCGCCGCAGCCGAGCGGTCAGAGGTGAAGACGGTGGCGCTCTCGTTCAGCGCCTGCTATGCCCGTGGCTCGCTTCGGGGTGACATCGAGGAGCTTGCCGATCGCCTTCCGCGCAGCGTGGAGGTATGGATCGGCGGTGCGGGCGTAAAGCGGTTGCGCCGCCTGCCCCCGTCGGTCATGAGGAAGTCTCTGGATTCGCTTTAACGCTGGCTGCATTTGCGCTGGGCAAAATTGCTTGCCGTCTGAACGATCAGCGAAGAGGAAACTCGCGGTTGCCTGGCATCGCCTCGATGAGGTCACACAGCGGGTGGGCAAGGTCGGCTGCCACGTGGAAACGGAAGGAAACGTGGCGTCCGCACCGCGTACGCCCTGTATGCAGGGAACCGTGCACGGAGTCGATGTTCCTCGATTGGCACCTCAGGGCAGTGGGTGACGATGCGGCTCGGGAACGGCTGGTCGTAGATTTCGAGTCCGCAGGCGACCTAGGCGAGGCGCGGCTTCGGGCCCGCTTCGGCATCCATCTTCGCCTGGGATTGGCTCTCGCCAAAGAGGTAGGCGGCGAGGATGCGAAAGGCCCTGATTTCCCACCTCATCGAAGTCCCCGGTGACCTCTGTCTCTGCAACGTGAAACGGCTCGTAACGACGCACCTCGAATTCGGGGTAGGTTTTCATCACCGCGCATTTAGGCTCTTCGATTGCCACTGCGTCTACCCCTGCCAGCAAAGCAATCATTCCGATGAGTATCGCGACCGGTCGGCTGTTGATGGCGATGGTTCTTGAAACGAGGGATCTCGACATTTCTTTTCCCCGGACCGGAACAGCCGCGACGATGGATTTCCCTTTCCTCAGCGCCCATATCGGCAGTGCGGCAGCGGCGAACCACACCGTCAGGGGGGTGCGGGTAGCGTGGAAAATAGTACCCGCGGTTACCGAGATCCGCTGCTGGCAGTGGGCACACCAGAAACGTCCATCGCCCATCCGCCAATGGCCTGCGGTTTCACAACGCGGGCATACAAACCCGTCTGGCCAGCGAAGCCATTCGAGGTAGTCGAGGCAGGCGGCATCATCCGGGAACCACGCTCGCAGCTCCGCATAATTGCGCGGATAGTCGACTCCGGCTCGTAGCTGGTAGGCAGGCACTACCGTCTGCATCACTATATCTTGTACCCGCAGCACTCAGATGGATACCCCCTTTGCCGAAAAGCCCTGGGATCGAATCGATCAACTTCGGCTCAGAGCTTGTGAAAAATTCGGACGCCGCAGCGAGGGCGTCTCTGGCCGTTCGCGACAAGGTGCCGTACGTGAAAATGGCGCGATTTTAGTGGACTAAATGACCGTCATTTTCACGTACGGCAACGCAGTCACGGGCGTTCAGGGGCGTCCGCAGTAGGCGTCCGATTTTTTCACAAGCTCTCAGCGTTCCGGTAACCTGGGCCTTCGACGAGCAATGGACGCTGTTTGCCGTCCCCACCCTTCGGTTCTACGGCGAATCAGGCGCCAGCACTGGGGATTCCGCGACCGGCGGAGCGCTTGCCGGCGTCTCCTATCGCTTCAGCGACACATTGACCATCGGGCCCGGCCTCGGCGTTCTGAGCCAGCTCGAGGACAGTGCCAGCGTCTTTCCCATTCTGATCGTCGATTGGAAGATCACCGACCGGATCAGCCTGGAAACGGGGCGGAGTTTGGGCGCGACCAGAGGACCGGGCCTGAACCTCGACTATCGCCTGTCCGATTCCTGGAGCTTCGGTCTGGGGGCGCGGTACGAATCGTTGCGTTTTCGTCTGGACGACAAAGGCGCGGCTCCGGGCGGCGTCGGGGAAGGCAGCTCTATCCCCTTGTATCTGAGTGCGACATACAGCCGCGGACGGGATCTGCAAGTCAGCGCCATTGCGGGCGTCGATCTCAACGGCGAGCTGCGCCTCGAGGACTCCGAAGGCCGGCGATTGGCACGAGACGACTACGAGACAGCGCCGTTTCTCGGTGTAACCTTCAACGTCCGCTTTTAGGTAGAAAGAACGATGAGCCAATGGGTCAAGGGCACCGTTATCGGCAAGTATCAATGGTCGGAAGGCCTATTCTCGATGCGGTTCGACGCGCCCCCTATCGACTTCAAGGCCGGCCAGTACGCCAAGGTAGCGCTCGACGTCGATGGCGAGCGTATCGCGCGCCCGTACTCCCTGGTCAACGCCCCCGGCGAGTCCCCGCTGGAAATTTACTTCAACGAGGTGCCCGAGGGTCCGTTAACACCGCGACTGTCGGACCTCGAACAGGGTGATCCCGTTTGGGTATCGGCAACCGCAAGTGGCATTTTCACGCTGGAAACGGTCGAGCCCGCCCGCACACTCTGGCTGCTCGCGACTGGAACGGCGTTGGGCGTCTATCTGTCGATCCTGCGGGCAGAGGAGCCTTGGGA
>CAYYHR010000367.1:0-3774 GCA_964471705.1 uncultured Chromatiaceae bacterium | reverse complement strand
AAAGTCCGCAATAGCCTAAGTCTTGGTAACTTTGTTTCGTCAAATCACCTTACTATCGGTCCTTGCATTCGCTTTTTGGTGTGCTAGCTTTAGCAGGGAGCGTGGCGAAGTGATAGGTAATGTAGCCACAAAAGCTACGGAAATCGCCTTCTCCCAATTGTCGGCTATGAGTTGATTCAGCCGATTCTACGTCAGGAAATCGTCCGGGAGGTATCACGATGGCATCAGAACCAGAAAATGACACTTACGTGCGTAACAACGAATCCATCCGGCTCGAACTTTTCAGCCGGTTAGAAAAGAAGATGGAAGCACCGCTAATGGCCTTTTTCCGCCACATCGGTATTCCACACATTTATTGGGAGTTATTGGTCCCCGTATTTGATACGGGTGAAGGCGTAGCGGTTGCCGCCATACAGGATCGTCCGTGGCCGCCTTGGGGGATCGGCGCGCAGGATGTACATGCGCTTATGTTGGTCTTTCCAGTAACAGAGCATTGGGCCGGTCTCAGCAACGTGTTCCTGCTCGACGAAGACCTCGGCAACATCGGACTCGCCGCTGCGATTTATAATGAAGGGCTCAAGCACCTGATCCAGAAGAAGGTGGACAAAGTAAGGTACGTTATCGACGAGAACTCAGTCTTTGCGAGCCGAACCTTTCGTGGGTTGGCCTTCAATGAGACCGATGAGTTTGTGTTGACGCGTAAGCGACGTTACACAGTCTATGAAGCCGACGCGCAAGAACACTACGGCAAGCTCGGACTCGATGGGGTTGGGCGTTCCGATCTCCTCGCTGCCAGCTTCAACGACGATTTGTTTGGCAAGTTTGCCCAGTTGCTTGGCGTCACTACAATGGGTACAGCGCCTTTCTGGGCTGCCGGATCCAACCCATCAGAGATTCTTCCGAATGCCGCTGGCGTTATCCCCGTGTCCGGCGGCGCACCCAAGACTGAATAGGCTTGCTGTTGTCGAGGTCTCACCAAATGTCGGAGTGTCGCCGTGCTCGGGATGCGAAACGGGACGTCCCAATCCCCCTTCCGCCTCGGCTACAACTCGTTTGTGCCGCGGACGTCCTGCGGTTGCAGCGGCGCTCCACAATGCGGAGCGACACAGCGCCCTCATATAATGCTCGACGGCGTGTCGGATGCGCGTTGCATTTGGCCTCCGCCAGCTTCGGGGGGCCCTTCGCCACTCCGGCCATACGCATGCGCCTACGCCTGCCGCGGACTATCCGCCTCGTGCTTCGCACTTCCATGGCGGGTAGCGAATGATTATTTTTGGTGCGGGGAGTGGTGATTTGCCTGCACAATCCGTGGACATAATCATCAGGAGCTACTACAAGGACTTCCGGTGGCTGAGTTACTGCTTGCGCTCAATAGAGAAGTTCTGCCACGGATTCCGCGAGGTGATCGTTGTAATCCCGCAATCGAGCGACGAGCGTTTTCAGTGTTTGGGTCTTAGGCGGGGCGCGACCTGGGTTATCTGTGAGGATAATCATGATGACTATCTGGGACAGCAGGTCACCAAGCTCATGGCCGATACCTACAGTCGTGCGGATTTCATTTGCCACGTGGATTCGGACTGTGTTTTTCGACGGGAAACCGGGGCGCTTGACCTATTGGTCAACGGCAAGCCGACTTTTGTAATCACTCCCTACCGGATCCTACCCAACGCGGCTTCCTGGCAGCGACTATCGGAAGGATTCCTCGGAAGAGAAGTCGAGTTTGATTTCATGCGGCGGCAGCCTTTGGTCTTTCCCCGTTGGCTCTACGGTGAATTACGGGATTTTGGCCGAACGGTTCATGGTATGGCCTTAAAGGACTATGTCATGTCGCGACCTCCGGCGGGATTCTCTGAGTATAATGCGCTCGGCGCTTACGCGTATTATCACCGCGCCGATGCATTCGAGTGGGTAGTAAGGCCGGTTTCGGAGCCAGATGAACAGTTTTGCCGGTGGTTCTGGAGTTGGGGCGGCGTAACGACGAACGTGCGCGCGGAAATTGCGTCGATCCTCGATTGAGGGAGAATAGACCATTCCGTTGCGTCGTAAACGCCGTTGCAAGGTTACAAGTTAAAGACAGCTTGGGAGAAAAAGGGGTGTTGGCTAAAAGGCGTTGCGAATGACGGACCCACAGGTATTTAGAGACCTGGGCCTTGTAGTCACTGACGAATTCCTCGAAGAGCCGCTGTGCTCGCGGCTCTCCGGGTTTGCGCGATCGCATGCCGTTGAGCCCGCGCAAGTCTCTTACAGAGGTAAGGTAATGGTTGACGAGCGCAGTCGGCGTGCCAGGTGGCTTGATGTTTCGGAGGATCTGCTTAAAGAGGTCGAGACGAAGCTTTCCGCGCTCATTCCTGCCCTCGCCAAGAGGTTCAAGGTGCCCCTTTCCAGCTATCAACGGCCTCACCTGATCCGGTACAGCATCGGGGATTTTCATGGAATCCACGTGGATAGCGCGGGCGACATGGATACAAGGCGGGCACCCGCCAGCAAAGTATCTTGCGTGGTTTTTCTGAACGAGGGTACCACCGCCGGAACGAAGGGCGGTTTCCGTGGCGGTGAACTCGCCTTTTACTGCTTGACCGCCCGGCCGACATTGGAAGATTACAGGATGCTTCTGAAGCCACAGCGTGGCCGTATGGTTGCGTTCGGATCAGGGACTTACCATGAGGTCTTGCCCGTATGTGATGGGGAGCGCTACACGTTAGCTACCTGGTTTAGTTAGCAAAGAAAAACGCGTCGGGGTGAAACAACTGGAGTTCGCTCAGGCCTTTTCGCATCTGCGTTCGCTGCGACTCACGGTCAGGTGCTAGTCAGTCCCAAGTGCCCCTCCGCATCATGCCGGCATTGGCTCGGCGCGGACTAATCGACGAGGACGACCCTAATGAGATGTAGCAGTGGGACCACGGCGGCCGATTCTCCTTGGGCGCCACCGTGCGTATCGCGGCAGACGACCGGCGTGGGTTCGGGCGACTGCTGCACTATTGCTCCCGTGCCCCTTGCTTCCAGCCGTCTTGCGCCCAATGACCGCTCTGGGACTTAGACCTGCCATTCGCTCTGAGATCCGGAGTGTCCGCTACTGGCCGACTCCTGCCCTTCGCCTGACCGCATCTGAGGGTCCGTTTACGTGGCATTCCAGCCGCTCGACCTCTTGGGCGTGGTCGGCCGGTGTGGATCACGGTAACCTTCACGTCCCACATGCGCGGATTCTGAACGCCGGACTCAGCCCCACATTTTCAGCATTATTTGATGGCCGGCGCCTAACTACCTGATTGTATTATCACGCGAGAATCACGGAGAAACTCGATCCAACCCTCAAGAAACGTGCAAAGCGTTTTCCTTCAAAAGGTTAGCAAGACACCCATCAGATTACCTGCTCAGGAATCCCGGATTTTCCATCAGATACCATGTTCATGCTCACCGTGTCCTTGTAGGTGAACACTGCGGCATCGTTATACATTGTGTTGAACGGCGCCTTGAACTGCCCTGAGTTCTTGTCGACGGCGAACTCCTGCATTACCGCATAGTTCATCACGATCGGCAGGCCGTAGATGAAGCCGGCCTCGGCGATGGCCTTGGTTTCCGCGATGCTCGGCGCGGAAATGCCCGCCTTTTTGTCCGCCTGCTCCGCGGTGGAGATCGCATCGGCATCTGCGATTGCAGCAAAGGTCGCGACGGTAAAGCCGACAGCGATCGTCAGGCCGAGGAGCTTGACTGCCGAGCGGCGGGATGCGGCTGCGAGCCGCCCTGTTCTCGAGTACATAGTGCTCTAACTCATTG
>CAYYHR010000366.1:0-3781 GCA_964471705.1 uncultured Chromatiaceae bacterium | reverse complement strand
TTACACGTACCTGGTTACACGTACCGAGACCTTGCGGGAGCGCCTGAAGCAGCAGGTCTATGCCATTCGCGACGCCGCAATCGAAGGCCAGGCATCCGGGGCGGGGCTGCGTGTGCTGGCGCTGGTGTCCTTCGCCTCGGCCCTCGGTGCCCGACTCGATGTTGCCTCCTTGCGCAAGGATTTCGCAGAGATCGATCTCGGGCGCATCGTCGAACGGCTGGAGAAGGAGTACCTGGTACGCTGCCTGGAGGAGGGTATGGTACTGGACGGGTTGCACCCGGTGCGCTCCCGGATCCTGGCCGACATTCTGTGCAACGGTCTCATATTCGACGCCCTGGACCTTGCACAGCGCTGTCTCGGCTTGATCACCGTCGGGGACACCGAGGTTTTCCTGTTGCACCTTGCAACCCGTCATGCAGACCTGATGCCCTTCATCGTCCGACACCTCGACGGATGGCAGCCCCGGAGCTGGACCAACGCCGGAGGAATTCTGCGTGCGCTCTTGTGGTGGGGAGTGCAGCAATACGTTGATCGCTTGACCGAGCTGGTAACGGAAATCAGGAGCAAGCACGGCAAGGCGTGGCTGATCATACTGGATTTGGACCTTGCCGATTTGCGCCCCTCATGCAGTACCCCCGTATGGAAGCAGCTGGATTTCATCCCTGAAGAAATGAAGGCGCTGTTTCAGGCTTTCCTCGATCGCCAGCCGCACAAGTCGACCGCACTGGCATCCGCTCGCCGTTGGTTGGCTTCTCTCACCAGCCCGCCAGCGCCGCCGATAACCCACGACGATTGGTCCGCAATCGCAGAGCTGAGCTACTGGGCCGGTCGTTGGTCCACGGAAGCGCCAGCTCGTGATTGGCTCTGCGCTGTCGGGCTCGATGCCGTCCTCGACCAACTGCCGCTGCAATTGGTCTCTGACCTTATTCGGGGAAGCTGGGAGCTCAAAGAGGCGCAAATGCGGCCTTGGCTCGCTGAGCAACGCGAGCGCATTGCCGCTCGGTTCCGGAGCGAAACCGACACCGCTTGGATCGAGGACCGAGACGGAACCCTCCGGGCACATTTCCTGGTAGCTTGGCGTGATCTTGCGAACGACGATACTGCGGAGGCCGATGATGAAGAGGACCGCAAGGACCGACTCCACGCCGAGGCAATTCGTCGTGTCGAGCTGTTGTGCGGGCTATTCCCGGAGCAAACCGGGTACGGCTGCCAGGGGTATGGGCATCAGCTATTGCCCATGCCCCATGACAGTACGACCAAGACATCTATCAAGCCGGATGGGCTGCCGCCTGCATGGGCCGTACGGGTCAATGGTATTGCAAGCGCGCTGATCGACTGGCGATTCCGTACCGTGGAATGGGCAGACTACCTGGACGAAGTCTGCTCCCTTCGTGAGGAGATGACTGCCGTCATGCGTGATCTGCGCCATGCGTTGGTCGCCCATTTCCGCAACAAGCGTAAACGTCAGCCACTCGGTAACCGCATCGATTTAAAAGCCTGGGAGCCGCTCGAGCAGAAGCTCAGTCAGGGTATACCGCTACCCCGGCAGGCAGTCGACGAATGGGGTTTCGTCAGCGAAGGCAAGGAGACCGATATACAACAGCGCGCCTTGCGCAACGAGCAGGATTCCGCCCTGACAGCTTTCCGGCGATACCTCGAGTGCCAATCCGAACTGTGCAACGGGCTCGACAATTTTCTCGAGCAGACGTTGCCACACCTGTACATCCATTGCGCCGATGGAAAGGTCGGGGTCGAGAAATCGCGTAGGCTGATCGAGGCCAAGGTCAAAGTGACTGGACGTAACGTCGTCAGTCCCGGCCTGACGGCTCACAACCTGGCAGAGGCAGTCTCCGCCTTGCCCAAGTTCCAACGTGAGTTTCGTCGACTCTTCGGCAGCAGACTGCCCGCTGACGGACTCGACGAGCAGGATCGTCGCGAGCGCAAGCTGTTCGAGGTGGTGCTAGCCCTATGGACCGCCTATCTGGCCCAGCCAACCGCCCATTGGCCGGAGCCGGAGCGACGCGCCAAGGCACTTGTGTGGAACGCCGTCGAGCAAGTGCCACGGCGACTTGCTAGCGCCTTGCGGTCACTGGAGTCGGAAGGCATACGGGCGGAGATATTGAAGCAGCCCGATAGCTGGGAGAACGCACCCGCATTGTGGATCTCCCTTGACGGTAACGAGCCGGTCCATGCACTGACCGCCCCTGCATTGGCCAAGCCGGTGCTGCGCCAGGGAATCCTGGACGCCGAGCTCGACCAAGAGCAAACTCAGCGCTGCAACGACGATGGGAGCGATTGGTCATCTTACCGTCGTTTCGGGGCCGCACCTTGGCGCGTCAAACCTGGCTGCTCCCGATGTATCGCCTGACTACACAAGATCCGTCCTCAGAGCTCGAATGGCTCGACGAGATTCCGCGCCCGGTCAGCGATGAGGATTGGGCTCGCACTGGCCTGCGCTGCTGGAACACCACCGAAGTCGCAGATGCCAAGGAGTTTCTGGGCGTGATCGGGCGCTTCAAAGCGTTGACGAATCACCTGTCCGGCGTGCTCGCCCTAACCGGAATGGATGGCGCAGACCATGAGGTTTTGCAGGGATATCTCGACCGCTACCAGAGCGAATGGTCTGAGATCATCCAGGCATTCATCGATGGCATCCGCGATCTCGCGGAAAGATACAACCAGTTGACTATCGGGGAACAGGAACAGCGGTCATTCCTGGCAGAAGCGGCTTTTGCTGCCCGAGATCATATCCATGACTGGTTGCCACCGGGACTGGATGCGGGGCAGGCTGTTCTCTCGGTCGATGTATGCATGAGTTGGCTGAACAGTATTGCGGCGCATGACGAGGCGCTTGATTTCGTCGGCACGGCAGTTCTCATCGATGCCCTGGCCACAGGTCGCGATTCCCCCGGGCACGGACGAGGTTATGCCCTCGCCGAGTGAAGATGCCGGGCTCTCTCTCGACGGGTAGAAATGGTGCCTGGCTGGCATCGGTAGAATGTCTTAACGATCGTTCACCTCTCCACCGTGGCTGCGACCAGGATCAGGCGTTGGGTTCGTTGCGAATCGGGACGTACCCGTCGTAACACCCACGTTGACCAACACCAAACACCGTGTAGCCATCGCCCACCTGAGTCATGGGGCGTATCACTAATCGGCTTGTCTCGACGCGCCAAACGGAGCACGGTACTCCGTCAGTCGCCGATGAGCTTGCCCAACTGGTCGTAGATCAGCTCATGCATGAAGGAATTCTCGCCGCAGTGGACAAGCTCATCATCGATTTGGAAGGTGAGATAGGGTTGTACCTCCGTGCCGTCCAACTCTATCCCGGAGATGCCATCGATCATGCAGGTGATGCTGAATGCCAGCGCACCTGTGAGCTCTTTGACCTTATCGCCGTCCAAACCGGCTTCAGTCAACTTGGCCTGAATGGTCCTGATAAGCTCAGTGACGAAAATGTCTTGGCGCTCTTCGAATTTCGCCAGATTCAGTTGCAGTTCCATCGTCAGTCCTGTTCGAGAAATTTCGACGTCGGAACAATCAGCCCAAGCCGCCGGGTACAGGATAGGGGAAGAGCTGACTCGTCCTGCTCCAATCGATACGACATCGTCGATCTGGCAGCCGCGCAGCCTTTCAAAAAACTCTGAAGTTCGGCCCGAGCTCGGAACACTAGGAAGCAGCGCTTTCGTCTGGGCCCGCGCGGCTGGATGTTTTAGGGCTTTTTCGGAGTCGTGTATTTGGCTTCCTTCTGCCACGGCTCCCAAATGGTTTCGTAGCCGAC
>CAYYHR010000365.1:0-3788 GCA_964471705.1 uncultured Chromatiaceae bacterium | reverse complement strand
AGGCTAAGGCCGATGTCGCGCTGATCCTGGGGGACGGCACCCAGTATGCACACCGGGGAAAGCTTCAATTTTGCGAGGTGACTGTCGCCCAGAGCACGGGAACAGTCACACTGCGTGCCGTCTTTCCAAATCCGAACGGCGAGCTGCTGCCTGGTATGTACGTGCGGGCGCGAATTCGGGAAGGCATTAAACGTCAAGCAATCTTCGCACCCCAACAAGGCGCCACCCGGGATCCCCGTGGCCACGCCACGGCACTGGTGCTGGGTGGCGGCGGCACTGTGGAGCAACGCGAGCTGCAGGTTGACCGCAGCCTTGGCAGCCAGTGGCTCGTCTCCACGGGCTTAAAGGTCGGCGATCGCCTCATCGTCGAGGGAATCCAGAACGTGCGGCCCGGGGCAAAGGCCCGCGCCGTGACGGTAAAGGTCCTGACCAGCGCTAGCGTCGCCGCCGGGAGCTGATCGGCGCAGGGCTCCGCCATGGCCAGATTCTTCATCGACCGTCCCATCTTCGCCTGGGTCATCGCCATCCTCATCATGCTGGCGGGGACGCTCGCCATCGTGACCTTGCCGATCGCCCAGTACCCCGCAATCGCCGCACCCCAGATCAGCATCCGGGCGACTTATCCGGGCGCCTCTGCCAAGGCTGTAGAGGACACGGTCACGCAGGTGATCGAGCAACAGATGAACGGCCTGGACGGTCTGCGCTACATGGCCTCGACCAGTGAGGCCAACGGCTCTGCCAACATCACCCTAACCTTCGAGAACGGCACTGATCCCGACGTAGCCTGCAGGTGCAGAACAAGCTGCAGCTGGCCACGCCAATGCTGCCGACGCAGGTGCAGCAGCAGGGGATGCGGGTCGCGAAATCGGCGAGGAACTTCCTGATGGTGGTAGCCCTGGTATCCAAGGACGGCCGCCTTGGCGCTGGCGACCTCGGCGACTACATGGCTAGCAGCCTGCAGGACCCCATCAGCCGACTCCCAGGCGTCGGCGAGGTCCAGCTCTTCGGGTCTCAGTATGCCCTGCGTATCTGGCTCGACCCCCACAAGCTGCACCAGTTCAACCTCATCCCAGCCGACGTGGCCACCGCCGTCAAGGCACAGAACGCCCAGGTCTCTGCCGGCCAGCTGGGGGACATTCCCGCTGTTTCCGGTCAACGGTTCAATGCTACGGTCAACGTCCAGAGCCGGCTGCAGACCCCCGAGCAGTTCGAGGACCTGCTGCTGGTTACCGCCGCAGACGGCGCTGCCGTCCGCCTGAGGGACGTGGCATGGGTGGAGCTCGGGAACGAGACGTACGGGCAAGTCGCCCGCTACAACGGCCAGCCCGCTGCCGGGATGGCCATTCGGCTCGCCGCTGGGGCCAATGCGCTGGAAACCGCCGTTGCCATCCAGGACAAGCTCGACGAGCTGGTGTCCTTCTTCCCGGTCGGGGTCGAGGCGGTGTTCCCCTTCGACACCACCCCCTTCGTGCGCATCCATCGAGGAGGTGATCAAGACGCTGGCCGAGGCAATCGGGCTGGTGTTCTTGGTGATGTATCTGTTCCTTCGGAACTTCCGTGCCACGCTGATACCGACCATAGCGGTGCCGGTGGTGCTACTCGGTACCTTTGGCGTGCTCGCTGTCTTCGGCTACTCGATCAACACACTGACCATGTTCGCGATGGTGTTGGCCATCGGGCTGCTGGTCGACGACGCGATCGTGGTGGTGGAGAACGTGGAGCGCGTGATGCGTGAGGATGGGTTTCCGCCGCGGGAGGCCACGCGCAAGTCCATGGGACAGATCTCCGGCGCCCTGGTCGGGATAGCCTTGGTGCTCTCGGCTGTGTTCCTGCCTATGGCTTTCTTCGGGGGCTCCACGGGTGTCATCTACCGCCAGTTCTCCGTCACCATCGTTTCGGCCATGTTGCTTTCGGTCCTGGTCGCGCTCATCCTGACCCCTGCTCTGTGCGCAACGTTGCTCGAGCCCGTCGATGCGGAAAAGCATGGGGCACGGGGCGGGTTCTTCGGTTGGTTCAACTGGGGGTTCGAGCGGGCCACGAATGGTTACCAGTCCGGGGTCGACGCAATACTCGAGCGAAGCCATCGCTTCTCGCTGGTGTATGGGGCGCTGGTCATCGCCATGGCCGCCCTCTTTCTGCGACTACCCACAGCCTTTCTGCCTGAGGAAGACCAGGGCATCCTGTTCACCCAGATCGTCCTGCCTGCAGGTGCTACCCGCGAGCAAACCCTCACCGTGATCGAGCAGGTGGAGCGGTACTTCCTCCAGGAAGAGGCGGACGCGGTGCAGCAGATGATCGCGGTCGTCGGATTCAGCTTCGCCGGTAGCGGCCAGAACATGGGCCTCGCGTTCGTGTGCATGAAGGACTGGGCGCTGCGGGATCGCCCGGAGCTGCGCGTGGCTGCCGTAGCCCAGCGCGCCATGCGAGCCTTTTCGCAAATCCGCGAGGCGCAGGTGTTCGCCTTCGTACCTCCGGCGGCCATCGAGCTCGGTACCGCCAACGGCTTCGATCTGCATCTGCAGGACCTCGTCGGGCTCGGTCACGAGGCCCTCATGGATGCCCGCAACGCCCTTCCTCGGCATGGCCGCACGGGACCAGAAACTCGTCGCCGTGCGCCCTAATGGGCTCAACGACACGCCTCAGGTCCAAATCGACATCGATCACGCCAAGGCGGGTGCCTATGGACTGTCGGTGTCCGACATCAACGACGCCCTCTCCAGCGCTTGGGGCAGCGCCTATGTGGACGACTTCGTCCACGGAGGGCGGGTGAAGAAGGTGTATATGCGGGCGGGCCAGACCTTCCGCATGGTGCCCGACGACCTTGAGGCATGGTACGTACGCAATTCGCGCGGCGAGATGGTTCCGTTCTCCGCCTTCGCCACGGCGCACTGGACCTACGGCTCACCGCGCTTGGAGCGCTACGATGGTCTGCCTTCTGTCGAGATCATGGGGCAAGCGGCCCCGGAGGTGAGCTCAGGTGACGCCATGGCAGCGGTGGAGGCGATGGCAGCCAAATTGCCCCAGGGGATCGGCTATTCGTGGACCGGTCTCTCCTACGAGGAGCGGCTCGCGGGTGCTCAGGCCCCGGCACTTTACGCCCTCTCCATCCTGATCGTATTCTTGGCGCTGGCCGCCCTCTACGAGAGCTGGTCCGTTCCCTTTTCGGTGATGCTGGTAGTCCCCATCAGGGTACTTGGTGCGGTGCTCGCCACGAGCGTCCGGGGATTGGCGAACGACGTCTACTTCCAGGTTGGTCTACTCACAACCATCGGCCTCGCTGCCAAGAACGCTATCCTGATCGTAGAGTTCGCCAAGGTACTGCGCGAGGAAGGCGCTGACCTCATAGAGGCGACTTTGAGGGCAGCCCGAATGCGTTTACGCCCAATTCTTATTGACGTCTCTGGCTTTCGGCTTCGGCGTGCTGCCCCTGGCGATCAACACGGGAGCGGGCTCCGGCGCCCAGAACGCGATCGGCACCGGAGTGCTTGGGGGTATGGTCGCTGCGACCGTGCTAGGGATCTTTTTTGTGCCGCTATTTTTCGTTGGTATCCATCGGCTGCTGAAGCACCGTCCTGCCAATGCCCCCGCCCTTGGGCCGAAAGCTTCTGAGCAGCAGGCATCAGCGGCACTGGAATAATTGCTTCACAGGCGCGGTGGGGCTCCGCTTGGCGAGGACCGATAGCGGTTCCTTACTCTGTAAAGAATGCTGGTAAAACTTCCGGGTAAAGTGAATCCCGAGTTGAAGAGACTTCAACAGCTACTCGACTGGTGAAGGCTATGCGGCAGCG
>CAYYHR010000364.1:0-3790 GCA_964471705.1 uncultured Chromatiaceae bacterium | reverse complement strand
GCGCGCCTTTCATCCCAAACCGAATGTGAATAGAATACCGCGTGCCCTGGGCTCAGGGCCATCTGTCAAATCCGGAGGAAAAAAGCGCGATGAGCAGCGTCGAAGAACGAGTAAAGAAGATCGTGGTCGAGCAGTTGGGGGTCAAGGAAGAAGAGGTCACCTCGGAGGCATCCTTCGTGGACGACCTGGGTGCGGACTCCCTGGATACCGTGGAGCTGGTGATGGCCCTGGAAGAGGAGTTCGAAATGGAGATTCCCGACGAAGATGCCGAAAAGATAACGACCGTCCAGCAAGCGGTCGATTACATCAACAACCACCTCGGGTAATCGCTTCGGAGCACGACTGGAAGCCGGGTCTCGGCGGTAGCGTGCGCGAGTTCTTGTCCGTATTGTTCCGCAGCAAACGATGTAGGGGAGCCGCATGACTGGTAGACGGGTCGTGGTCACGGGGGTCGGAATTGTCGCCCCGGTGGGGTTGGATGCCGAGTCCGCCTGGCAGAACATCCTCGCCGGCAAGAGTGGTATTCGACCCATCACCCATTTTGATGTCGAGCCCTTCAGCACCAAGTTCGGCGGCCCGATCTACGAGTTCGACATCGAGAAGTATGTACCCAGAAAAGAAGCTCGGAAGATGGACAAGTTCATCCATTATGGGATGGGTGCAGGGATTCAGGCGATGGCGGATTCGGGTCTGGAGGTCACGGACGAGAACCGCAAGCGCATCGGTGTGGCAGTGGGCGCCGGCATCGGCGGCATCACGGGTATCGAGAACAATCACGAGGTCTACCGCACCAGCGGGCCGCGCAAGATCTCGCCCTTTTTCGTTCCCGCCAACATCATCAACATGGTTGCCGGGGATTTGTCGATCAAGTTCGGGCTGAAGGGCCCCAACTACTCCGTCGTCTCCGCGTGCGCCACAGCAACGCACAATATCGGCGAGGCGGCACTGATGATCCGCTACGGCGTCGTCGACGCCATGGTCGCGGGCGGCTCGGAGATGGCGACCTCGCCGGTGGGCCTCGGTGGCTTTTGCGCGGCCAGGGCCCTCTCCACCCGCAACGCCGAGCCCGAGAGGGCCAGTCGCCCCTTCGACAAGGATCGCGACGGCTTTGTGCTCAGCGACGGTGCAGGGGTCGTGGTCCTCGAAGAGTACGAGATGGCCAAGGCCAGGGGCGCGTCGATCTACGCCGAGGTCGTGGGCTTCGGGATGAACTCCGACGCCTACCATATGACCCTGCCCTCCCAGAGCGGAGAAGGTGCCGGGGACTGCATGCGGTTGGCCTTGGAGGATGCGGACATGGCGCCCGAAGCGGTCGACTACATCAACGCCCACGGTACATCCACCCCGGCCGGCGACATCGCCGAAACCCTGGCAATCAAGGGCGCATTCGCAGACCACGCCTACAAGCTGGCCATCAGCTCGACCAAGTCCATGACCGGGCATATGCTCGGGGCGGCGGGGGGAGCAGAGGCCATCTTCAGCCTCCTTGCGATCCGCGACGGGGTGGCACCGCCGACCATCAACTACGAGACGCCCGATCCGGATTGCGACCTGGATTACGTGCCCAACAGCGCGCGTGAGATGAAGATCGACGTCGCTCTGAGTAACTCCTTCGGCTTCGGCGGCACCAACGGCACCCTCATTTTTCGACGAGTATAGCCACTCAAAGATCCGACTCGGCTTGGACGTGTGCGCTTGGTCCTTCGGTCGCTGATCGACGGCATCGAGACGGACCGTCTACCCGTCGACGACCGTGGTCTGCAATTCGGAGACGGGCTGTTCGAGACGATCGCGGTGCGCGACGGCGGCCTCTGCCTTTGGCTCAGGCATTTCGAGCGGCTCCGTCGCGGAGCGGAGCACCTCGGCATTCCCCACCCGGGCCAGGACCTGTTGCTACGCGAGTGCCTGCGCTTGATCGACGGCAACTCCGAGGGCGTGGTCAAGATCATCCTCACGCGAGGCGGTGGCGGGCGTGGCTACGGTGCCCCCGAATGCCCACGACCCTCCCGTATTCTGGCCCTCCACCCTTGGCCGAATTACCCGCCCGCCTGGGGTGAGGAGGGGATCGCTGCAACCATCTGCCGAACGCCCCTCGGCCAGAGCCCGGCACTCGCCGGACTCAAGCACTTGAATCGCCTCGAGCAGGTCATGGGACGCGCCGAGTTGCGGGATCCGCAGATCGCCGAAGGGATCATGCACGATGTGCGGGGCCGGGTCATCTGCGGCACCATGTCCAACCTCTTCCTGGTCAGCGGTGGTCGGCTCTTCACCCCGCGGATCGATACCTGCGGTGTTGCCGGTACGGTGCGTGACCTGGTGCTGCGTATGGCCGGTTCTTTCGGCATCGAGATCCTCGAGAGGGATCTTTTCTCTGCCGACCTGAACGCCGCTGACGGGCTTTTCTTGACCAACGCCCTGATCGGAATCTGGCCCGTCCGCCGTCTTGGAGCACGGGAGATGGCCCTCGAAAGTCTTCCTGAAGATCTCATTGCCGCTGTACGGCAAGCGGCCGCGCAATCCGACGGAGCTCGGGCGTGCTGATGCGGCGGCTGTTGTTGATCCTCGTTCTCATGGCCACGCTGATCATTGGCGGCATCTGGATCATGTATCGTGAATTCTTGTCCAACCCCATCGACCTGCACGAGGATGCCTTGATCTTCGAGGTAGAGCGGGGGACATCCCTGCGTCGTCTCAGCGACGAGCTCACGGAGCATGGCCTGCTCGACCACCCCTACTTCTTCATGGCCATGGCCTATCTCAGTGACAAGGCGACGCGGATCAAGGCGGGCGAATATCGGATCGCGAGCCACATCACACCGCCCGAGCTGCTGGATCTCCTGGTCTCCGGGAAGGTCCTGCAGCACCCCTTTACCCTGGTGGAGGGTTGGACCTACCGCCAAGCCCTCGAGGCGCTGGAAAGGGACGAGAGTATCGAGAGGGAGCTGGATGACGCGCCATCGGCAGCGATGCTCATGGCAAGTCTCGGCCACCCTGACGAGCACCCGGAGGGGCGCTTCTTCCCCGATACCTATTACTTCGTCAAGGGTGCGACCGATCTCGACATCCTGCGTCGGGCCTATGACAAGATGGATCACGTATTGCGGGAGGAATGGCAGAACCGCCAAGAGGGTCTGCACCTGGTGACTCCCTACGAGGCGTTGATACTGGCCTCGATCGTGGAGAAGGAGACGGGATTGGCCTCCGAGCGCCCAACGATCGCGGGTGTACTGGAGCGACGCCTCGACCTGGGGATGAAGCTGCAGACGGACCCAACGGTGATCTACGGGCTGGGCGACGCCTTCGACGGAAATATCACCCGTGCCCAGCTGATACAGGACTCCCCCTACAATACCTACGTCCACGAAGGCCTACCGCCCACGCCCATCGCCTTGCCGGGCCGTGCCGCCATCCACGCAGTCCTCCACCCCCAGGACGGGAACAGCCTCTATTTCGTCGCCAAGGGGGACGGGAGCCACCAGTTTTCCGCGACCCTCGCCGAGCACAACCAAGCGGTGCGGCGCTATCAGATCGGCAAGCGGTGAAGTGGCCGGGCGAAAACGAATATACCCGAATCATGACAGTGGGGATCTGCCGTCACGGCTCGGCAGGGGGATGCTGTTCCTGACCTGGGTCGGCGGCTTGGCCGTCCTTGCCCTCTTCTTCCAAAATCTGCTCAGCAATCGCGAAAATCCCAACCGGGATATCGAGGTGACGCACGACGCGCAGGGGCGCGCCCAGGTAATCCTGCAGCGCAACCGCGCCGGTCACTATGTGGCCAACGGAAGGATTA
>CAYYHR010000363.1:0-3807 GCA_964471705.1 uncultured Chromatiaceae bacterium | reverse complement strand
GCGGTCGCCCGCACCGTGCTCAACAACGCACCGCCCGTGTGGTCGAGCAACGACCTGGTGGCCAACAACACGGGGACCACCGGGTTGCTCGGCACCGCCGAGAACCTGGTCAAGGGCGGCCTGGCCGCCGGCGGCGTGCTCACCGCCTCGGCGCTGTTCTCGGTCACCATGACCGCGGTGCTGCAAGCCCTGCCTATGGTGCAGGCGCTCCTGCTGCTCGGCGTTTACGCCCTGCTGCCCCTGGTGGTGGTGCTGTCACGCTACTCGCTCTCCATGATGGTCATCGGCGCCATGGCCATCTTCACCGTCAAGTTCTGGAGCGTGCTCTGGTACCTGGCCATGTGGGTGGACCAGAACCTGATCCAGTCCATGTACCCGGACGTGAACGTCTTCCTGCAGATCTTTGCCAACCCCGGCGAGCACGACACCAAGCGCATGCTGCTCAACATGATCACCACGAGCCTTTACCTTGGCTTGCCGCTACTGTGGAGCGGGATGATGGCTTGGGCGGGGGTGAAGGTCGGGAGGTCCGTCGAGGCGGCGACCGCACCGCTTCGAAATCCGGCCCTCGATGCGGGACGCCAAGGCGGTGCGATCGGCAAGACCGCCGTCTCGAAGGCCGTACGCCGCTAGTCGCGCTCGTACCAACCAGCCGGATCATTTCCCTCATCGAACTTCCCAGTTCGATGGTTCATTAATCCTCCCCGAATTCCGTTGCTCAACGGGTCATCGGCCGGAGCCGTGGTTGCACTCTCGGCGAGTAGGCCGATGGCTCTGCGGCAAAATGTGGCAACCATCCCGACACCCACGATCAAGCCATTCCCGACGGCCCTATAACTAGAAGGTCGTCGTGTCTGGCCCAATGGTGCTGACGCGTTCTCGTTCCGCTGCTTAACCATTTCAAGGTCCTTCCAATAGCTTTTGGGACTTCTCGCAACCACGCTTCGAAGCCGCAGACCATCTGTTGATCAGCATGCACCAGGCAGAATCTGGCCGCTCTGCGCGCCGACGCTGCAAAGCCAGTCGCCCTGTCTTCGTGCAGGACCGCGGAGCGGACGATGTACGATCTCCGTCTCCTCACCTTGGGAATCCGCGAACGGATGACAGCATGCCGAGCCCTTGTTGGCAACCTGTTGCCAATCCCAACGAAACAGGATAGCGCATGCCGACGCCGAAACGCTCATGTAGCCGAAATGCAACAGATACATTAGACTGGCCGCCGTCGGGAGGCAGCTCAGAACCAAACCCGGAATGCCTGCTCTGCGGCGAGCGCCTCTACCTTGGGGCGGCCTCGCACATTTACTGACGAAGATTACGGATGAGCCTAAACTCCGGCCGCTGGATCGAGATCACACCCTCTCACTTTCCCTGGGAGCAGGAGGCGCTCGCCTTTATCCGTAAGCGACTGCCTGACCACGATCCCTACCGCGCCTGGGCGAACTTCGAATTCATCGGCACCGACGGGTCCATCAACGAAGTGGATCTGCTCGTGCTGACTCCGAAGGGCTTTTTCCTTGTTGAGATCAAAAGCCGCCCCGGCAACGTGGACGGCGACGCCAGTACCTGGACCTGGAGCCACGACGGGCGGCGGTTCACTGACGACAATCCCCTGATCCTCGCTGACCGTAAGGCCAAGAAGCTGGTCGGCCTGCTGCGGCAGACCCGGGCCATGAAGAAAGTCCGCCTGCCATTTCTCCAGGCCCGAGTCTTCCTGTCTGGCGAGGACAATCGCGTCCGGTTGCCAGATCATGTTGGAGCCGCGGTTCACACACGGGATCGCGACACACCGGAAGACCGCAACACTGGTCGTGGCATCGTCGATGCTCTCACACGCTGGACGGCGGAGAACGCTCCCCGTCTCCGCGTCGACAGCCCCATCGCCAAGGCCCTGACACGGGCGATGGAGGAGGCCGGCATCCGCCAGTCGCAACGGGCGCGGAAGGTCGGTGACTACAAGCTCGACGAGCTGCTGTACGAGGGTCCGACCTATCAGGACTGGGCCGCCACTCACGTCGCCCTCGAGAAGGAGCGTGCACGGGTACGCATCTACGTGGTCGAGCCCGGGGCCAGCGAGGAGACGCGCGCATCCATCGTCAAGGCTGCGAAGCGCGAGTACGCCATCCTGAACGGCATCAACCATCCGAGCATTCTGCGGGCCAGGGCCTACACTGAGCACGAGCGCGGCCCGGCCCTCGTCTACGACTATCTCCCAGGCTCCCAGCGCCTGGATCACTACCTCTCGGAGCGAGGCGAGCGCCTCAGTGCGAGTAACCGGCTCGACCTGATTCGGGAGATCGCCGAGGCCCTGCGCTACGCCCACGGAAAACGGCTCTTCCACCGCGCACTCAGTCCGCAGAACATCCTCGTGCTCGACCCGCAGGCGGCCACCCCACACATTCAGGTCTTCAACTGGCAGACGGCGGCCCGCGAGCCCGCCGGCAGCCGCGATACCAGCCTCGGCTACTCGATGACCAGTCACGTCGCCAACTTCATCGAGGAGGCCAGCGCGGTCTACATGGCGCCCGAGGCGCTCGCAGAGCGCGGCGACGCCGGCGAGCAGGCGGATGTCTTTTCTCTCGGTGCACTGGCGTATCACCTGTTCGCCGGTGCGGCACCTGCGCGAACCTTTTACGAGCTCGGCGAGAAGCTACGCGAAGGCAAGGGCCTGCAGATCTCCTCCGTGCTCGACGGGGTAGCGGAGTCCCTCCAGTACCTGATCCAGTTCAGCACCTACCCCCAGGTGACGGGCCGGCTCGACTCGGTCGTCGATTTCCTCGACGAGCTGGAGAAGTTCGAGGACGAGATCACCACACCCGAGCTCAAGGAGGGCGTCGTCACCGACCCCACCCTCGCGAAACCGGACGATGTCCTCGCCGACGGCCTTGTCGTCAAGAAGCGGCTCGGAAAGGGCGCGTCGTCTCTCGCACTGCTGGTGGACAATCAAGGCAAGGAGCAGGTGCTCAAGGTCGCCTTGGAGCCGGAAGACAACACCCGGCTCAAGGCCGAGGCGGAGGTGCTGCGCAAGCTGCGCCGCCACCAGTTCATCGTCCAGCTCCAGGACGAGCGCGACTACAAGGGGCGGGTCGGCATTCTCATGGACAGGGCGGGGGACAAGACCTTGGCCCAACGCCTGCGCGAAGAGGGCCGCCTGCACCTGGAGCTGCTGGAGCGCTTCGGGGAGGATCTTCTTCAGGTCGTGGACTGGCTGGAGCAGGAAGGCGTGCCCCACCGCGACATCAAGCCGGAGAACCTCGGCGTCGCCCTCATGGGCAAGTCCGAGCAGCTGCATCTCGTCCTTTTCGATTTTTCTCTGGCCGATACCCCGGCGGAGAACGTCCGTGCCGGCACCGTTCCTTACCTGGACCCATTCCTCGCCCTGCGCAAGCCGCCGCGCTGGGACACCTATGCCGAGCGCTTCGCTGCCGCCGTCACCCTGTACCAAATGGCAACCGGCGCCTTACCGACCTGGGGAGACGGACAGAGCGATCCTGCGGTCATCGACGAAGAGGCGACGCTCGACACGGCGGCCTTCGATGCCACGCTGCGGCAGCCGATGACGGCCTTCTTCGAGATGGCCCTCGGGCGGGACTACCGGCAGCGCTTCGACAACGCTCAGGAGATGCTAGCCGCTTGGCGCGGTGTTTTCGCCGGTGCCTCCCGGGCGGAGGTCGGCACCGACCACGGCGAAGAGCGCGCACCGGTCACCACTTTGGACAAGGCCACTCTCGACACGCTCCTGCCCGAGATCGGTTTGTCGCCCCGCGCGCTGAACGCGGTTGAGCGGGCCAACCTGCGCACCGTCCGCGA
>CAYYHR010000362.1:0-3811 GCA_964471705.1 uncultured Chromatiaceae bacterium | reverse complement strand
CCGCATCCGGGATGCCGAGGCGCTCGACGGCCAGGGCGATGGCCTCCCGGGGCTCTTGCGGCAGCCGGGCGATGCTCGCGCGGAAGGCGGAGAGCCCCATCATCGCCGGGCTGCGGTCGATGGCGGCGGCCTTGCGCCAGGATTCATACAGGGAAAGGCCGCGCCAGGGCATGGGGACCATGGCCTGGCCCAGGTCGAAATGGGCGGCGCAGTGCAGGCTGATCCGCTCGGTGACGAAGCTCGACCAGAGACCGCCCTCCACCCGCTCCAGCACTTCGCTCACCGCCGCCATGCCCAGCTTGGGCTTGGGCGCCTCCAGGGCAAGGGTACGCTCCACGGTCTCGGCATCCAGGCGGCTGCCGCAGCGGAGGATGGCCTGCTCCAGATCCTCCCGGGTGACGCGTCCGCTCGTGAGCTGCCCGCGGAAGTAGTCGCGCGACATGTAGATGCCGTTGCCGGTTATACGCGCCATGGCGTCGGAGGCGTCCTGGAAGCTGTGATCACTCAACCCGAAGAAGGGGTTGACGGCGACGAAGTGCTTCAGGGGCCACAGCGGCGCGACACGCCCGCAGGCGGCATCGATGCGCCGGTTCAGCTCCTCGGTGTCCATCGTCGAGGCTTCGACCGGCGCCGGGGCGACCGATCGGTCTGCAGGGACCGACTTGGGCCGGGCCTCGGTCGCGGGCAGGTCCCGGGCGGGGCTCGCGGTGCTCTTCAGGGTCGATACGTTTGTCGGGCTCATGGTTCAAACTCCTTGGGAAGGAACAGTCGCAAAGGGGGCTGGCATGGTCTCGGGTATCGGCGTCGGGCTGGGCCAGAGGCGCTGCAGCAACCGGGTGATGTAGACGTCGATGTAGAGACCGTTGTAGAGATGCATGTAGAGGTCTTCGCCGAGGGCCGCCGGATCCTTCTTGAGCAGCTGCTGCAGCACCAGCAGCGTCAGGAAGACGCAGACGATGGCCATGGCCAGCGCGGACTGGAAGGGCCCGGCTGCGTCCTGCACCGGCAGAAAGCCCCCCTGCAAGGCTGTTTCGAACAGGGCGTGCAGGGCGAAGTAGGCGACCGAGACGAGGGCACTCCAGCCCAGGCCGCGGAGGAACAAGACGCTGCCGCCGACCACGTCGGCCGTCTGCAGGAGCAGCTGGCTCACGGCGATGGCAACCACCGCGCCGACCGCCAACAGGGCCGGCTGCTCCCCGGCGGTAATGCCGAAGACGGCGCCCACGCCCGTTGCGATGAGACCGCTGCTGACCAGGGCAACCAGCAATCGCACGGGCTCGAGGCCGTGGGACGCATAGGACATGGCAGGCGCCCGGAAGGAATCGACGCCGCTGCCGGAGGCCAGGAAGGCATGGGCCTTGTACAGGGAGTGGGCCACCAGGTGCAGCATCGCCAGGCTGTAGAGGCCGAGACCGCACTCCAGCAGCATGAAGCCCATCTGCGCCGTGGTGGACCAGGCCAGGGATACCTTGATGCTGGTCTGGGTCAGCATGACCAGGGAGGCCAGGGCCAGAGTGACCAGTCCGACCACCGCCAGGACGCCCAAGGCGAGCTCGGAATGGGACATGACCGGACTCATGCGGATGACCAGGAAGGCGCCGGCGTTGACGATCCCCGCGTGCAGCAGGGCCGACACCGGGGTCGGCGCCTCCATCACCTGGAGCAGCCAGCCGTGGAAGGGGAACTGGGCGGACTTGAGGCCTGCGCTGAGCACGATCAGCAGGGCCGCGATCTGCAGAGCAGTGGGCAGGGGTCCCGGCATGGCCGCCAGGATGCGGAACATTTCGTCGAACTGCAGGGTGTGCAGGGTGGAGCCGATGAGCATGATGGCGCTGAGCAGGCTCAGATCGCTGATGCGGCTGGCGATGAACTTCTTATGGGCGGCCAGCACGGCGGCCGGGCGCATTCGATAGAACATCAGCAGCTGGTGCAGGCACAGGCTGGTGGCGATCCAGGCCAGGGCGAACATCAGCAGGTTCCCGGAGGCGATCAGGGTGAGGATGGCGGCCAGGGTCAGGGCGAGCCACTTGTTGAAGCGGCCCCGGTTGGGGTCCCCGTCCAGGTAGTTGCGCGCGTAGCGAGTGACCACGGCACCGACGAAGGACACCAGCACCAGCATGATCACCGTGACGCTGTTCGCATAGGTTCCGAAGGCGAAGGCCCCCAGCTCACCGGGCAGGTCGAAGCTGTAGAGGGTCCAGGAGCGGGTCCCTTCGACCAGGTGGCCCGCCGCCGCCGCCAGGGCACTGGCGAAGGCTAGCCAGGCGGCGGCGCCGGACAGGCGCGCCATCGGGCCGGGTCGAGCATTGGCCCAGGTGGCAGGTATCAGACCGACCAGCAACAAGAGCAGGGGTGCGGCCAGAACGAGGCCGGGGGTGAGTAGGCTAGGCAGCATGGCGACCTCCATCGGCGGCATTGGACAACGGGCGCGATGCGACCCTGTGACCAGTCGGCGACTGCGTCCGGAAACAGCATGGCCCGGTTGCCGGCGGGGATGGCAGGACGATGTAATGGGTCATATGCAGACTCCTCGGGTTGATAGAAACGCCGGCGGCGATCTGGGTGAAGCACCGCCCGTGGCAGAGGAGTCTAGGAAAATTCAATTAGGAAAAATAATGAATAATCGCCATGGGAACGATATCCTTTTGGTTATTCTTTCGGGGGACAACAGCCGGCCATGATGCATGCCACCCTGCGCCAGCTGCGGGCCTTCGAGGCAGTGGCCCGGCTGCTCAGCTTTTCCCGTGCGGCCGAGGAGCTGCGTATTTCCCAGCCTGCCGTGTCGAAGCAGATTCGACTGCTCCAGGAACAGGTGGGGCTGCCCTTGCTGGAGCAGTTGGGCAAGAAGGTCTTCCTCACCGAGGCCGGCCGCGAGCTCTACGCCACCTGCGCCGACTGGCTGGGCACCTGGGGCCGCTTCGAGCAGACCATCGCCAATCTCAAGGGGCTCAAGCAGGGCCGGCTGAAGGTCGCCGCGGTGACCACAACCAAATACTTCATGCCGCGCATCCTGGGTCCCTTCTGTGCCCGGTACCCGGGCATCGACATCGCCCTCGAGGTAGTAAACCGCGACCGGCTGCTGGACCGCCTGGCCGGCAACCGGGACGACCTCTACGTAATGGGCGTGCCCCCGGAGGGCATGGAGACCGAAAGCGAGCCCTTCATGGACAATCCACTCATTGTGCTGGCCCCCGCAACCCATCCCCTGGTCGGACGCGAGCGCATCCCATTCGCAGAGCTGGCTCGCGAGACCTTCCTGGTGCGCGAACAGGGCTCCGGCACACGCATGACCATGGAGCGGGTTTTCCAGGAGCGCGAGACCCCCCTGCAAATCAAGATGGAGCTGGGCAGCAACGAGGCCATCAAGCAGGCTGTGGCGGGTGGTCTGGGGCTGGCCTTGCTGTCACGCAGCACCCTGAGCTCGGATCCCGACCAAAGGGAGCTGGCCGAGTTGGACGTGGAGGGCTTTCCCATCCTGCGCGCCTGGTACCTGGTGCGGCCCAAGGGCAAGCAGCTATCGGTGGTGGCCGCCACCTTCCTGGAATTCTTGCGCGAGCACGTGCAGCTGTTGGTGCGAGGGCAGTAATCGGGGCGACCGCGGAAGGAAGGTTGCTATCGGTCCGGAAACTTCGGCAATCAGGCAACCTGGGACGCGCTCGCGGCGGCACATGGGAGTACCGTCGTTATCGGCGGTAGCAAGATTCTGAAAATGGAGGAATAGCGGATCGCAACGTTCGATTCCGTGCAGATGTTTGTCTAGCAGTCTGTCGGACTTTCCCGCTGCCAGGCGGCGGAACGGCCCGGTAGAAGT
>CAYYHR010000361.1:0-3815 GCA_964471705.1 uncultured Chromatiaceae bacterium | reverse complement strand
TCGGCACCGACATTGCCGATATCGCCGGCCTCATGGTGTCGCTGCATACCTATCCACCAGAGATCGAGAGGTAGACTCCGATGCCGCTCAAAGACGTCATCGCCCCCTTCTATGTCTGGAAGCGGGCGTTCGAGAAGCCCTACACGACGGCAAAGCCAATCGAGGAACGCCCGGGGGCGGCCAGATACCGCGGCTTCCATACCAACGACCTGGACTTGTGCATCGGCTGCGGCACTTGCGAGACCATCTGCCAGAACGAGGCTATCGACATGGTCCGGGTCCCCGGCATCGAGGCCAAGGCCGGCGACAGCGGTCTGCGGCCCATGGTCGACAACGGGCGCTGCTGCTGGTGTGCCCTGTGCGTCGACATCTGCACCACCGGGTCCCTGCGCCTGACCAACGAGTACATCTGGGTCAGCACGGATCCCGACGCCTATCGGTTCATTCCCGGAACCAACGACAATACCTGGGCCGACAAGGAGCTCGGCTATCGGCGCGATCCCGGCTACCGCCTGCTCGACTACGAGCGCCAGGACATGGAGATGCTGGCGCCCGACCAGGGGGTGCAATCCTTCCTCGAGGTGGTGAAGGGGTACTCCGCCGAGCAGGCGCGGATAGAGGCCGAGCGCTGCGTGGACTGCGGTCTCTGCGTCGCCACCTGCCCGGCGCACATGGACATCCCCGACTACATCAAGGCGGTGCGTGACGGCGACTTCGAGGCCGGGCTGCGGCTGCTCTACCGCACCAACCCCATGCCGGCCACCTGCGGGCGGATCTGCACCCACCGCTGCGAAGATGTCTGCTCCGTCGGGCACATGGGAGATCCGGTAGCCATACGCTGGCTCAAGCGTTACATCTGCGATCAGGTGCCCGAGTCCGAATACGCCGGCATCCTCCAGGATCAATTTCCGGACAATGGCCGCAAGGTCGCCATCATCGGCGCAGGCCCCGGCGGGTTGAGCGCCGCCTACTACCTCATCAAGCTGGGCTACGCCGTCACCCTGTACGAATCCCATGACAAGGCCGGCGGCATGCTGCGCTACGGCGTGCCCAGCTACCGCCTGCCGTACGAGCAGCTCGACCGGGACATCGACTATATCCTCTCCCTGGGTGCCACGATCCACTACAATACCCGGGTAGGGAGGGACATCGAGCTTTCAGAGCTCATGGAGGGCTTCGATGCCGTGTTCTTCTCCATCGGCCTGACCGAGCCCTATGGGTTGGGGGTAGAGGGGGAAAAGCACCCGCGGGTCCTATCCGGACTGCAGGTGCTCGAGGACGTTACCCACGATCGAGACCCCGGTGTGGGCAAGCGCGTCGCGGTGATCGGCGGTGGCAACGTCGCGATGGATGCGGCCAGGGTTTCGCGCCGGCTCGGCGCGGAGGTCACCCTCCTCTATCGCCGCCGGATCGAGGACATGCCCGCCGATCCCGAGGAGATCCACGAGGCACAGGACGAGCAGATACACTTCGTGACCCAGGCCATCCCGGTGCGGGTCGAGGATGGACCTTCGCCGCAGCAGGTCAACATCCTCTGGGGCGAGGCCGAGATGGTCGCGGACAAGGCGGGTGGGCGACCGAGACCCGTTCTGATGGAGGACAAGATCCACACCGAGACTTACGACTCCATCATCTCGGCCATCGGTCAGGGCGGGGATTTCGGGTTCCTGTCCGACGAGCACGCGAGCCAGGTCGAAGTGAAAAGGGGCAAGGTCATTGCCAACGAGTATCGCCAGACCGGTATCCCGAGGCTTTTCGTCGGTGGTGACGTCGCCAACAGCACGGCCGACGCCATCAGTGCCATCGCAGACGGTCACCAGGCCGCTGTCGGGATCGATCGGTTCTTGTCGGGCCAAGTATAGAATTCAGCCAACGAGGTTCAGACCATGACTGGAGAAAGCGGCAGCAAGCGGGAGGGCCAACCGGCGAAGGCCCCTGTACCGGAAACACTGGAGGAAGTGAAAGCCAAGGCGATAGCGGAGGTTAAGTCGGCGAGCAGCGCCCTCGAGCAGAGAGCCGGCTCGGAACAGGCCCAGGAGGAGGCAGGCGCGGAAAAGCCGAAGATAACGAGAAACCTGGGAAAGCACATGGCGGCAGTCTGCAATCTGCCCTTCGTAGACGATCTGGACGAGGGGGAATGCGGGCGGCTGGCCGGAGTCGCCTCCATCGTTACCCTGAAAAAGGGCCAGATCCTGATCGAGCAGGGAAAGAGGGATGATGCCCTCTATGTCCTGATCAGTGGGCGCCTTCAGGTCAACCGGGAGATGACGGGTGGCGGCCATGTGACCCTGGCATGCATTCGCGAGGGTGAGATGGCCGGAGAAATGGGCTTCCTGGACGGCTCCGAGCACAGCGCCACACTGCAAGCGGACGATACGACGGAAGTCCTGCAGATCAAGCGGGAGCATCTCGAGGGTCTGCTGAACGAGCACCCCCAGATCGTCTACAAGCTGATGCGTGCCATCGCCCGTGAGGTCCATGAGATCACGAAGCGGATGAACATGCAGTACGTCGAAATGAGCAACTACATAAACCGCCAGCACGGGCGCTATTGACCTTCTGACCGGCTATTTGCAGCGTCGGCGCTCGCGTATTGGGAGCCGATATACAGGCAGGGATCAGGTGCCCCGGTGAGCTGGGGAATGTGACGCGCTTCGCTCGCTACCCAGCTGGAGGGGCAGCACCCGGGTCTGCACATTGTTCGAGATGGCGGAGCCGCGCCCGGTTCAGGCAGCCCAGGCGTCGTGGAGCTTGCTCCGGGCGATTTCGTAAGCCTTGGCTGCTTCGTCGAGACGCTCCTTCAAGGCATTCAGCATCTCGGCATCGTCTTTCGATAGGTCGCCGCCTTCCGGATCCAGGCGGCCAGTCGCCTTCGACCATTCCACAGCGGCGGCATCCCACTCGTAAAACGCCCTCCGCTCGGCGTTGTACAGCTCCAGTGCAACGTCCGGCTCTTTGAGCCAGTCCCATTGCGCGGCTGCGGGTTTGCCATCGCTCATGGCCACCTCCTGCGTCAGTTTGCGCTTTGAATCGTCTCGTCGTACTCCAGCTCGAACCGCAATTTGTGCTTGGCCTCTTCCTGGGCAAGACCCAGAAATATCTCCCTTATCTGCGAATCTTCACTCGCCGCGGCCAAGTCGCTGTACAGCTTGAAGGCCGCCTTTTCCTGCTTCATCGCCAGAATCAGGGCATCCCGATAGTCCATCTCCGAGCTCGGCTCGGTCTCGACCAAGTAGTCCACGATCTTCAGATCCTCCAGCTCCTGCCCGGCGAGCCTGAGCTGTTTGCCTCCCTTGATCTCCACCAATTTCCGCTTATGCTCCCTCTCCTCGTCCGCGTAGCCCTCGAAGATCTTGCGTACCCAGGGCTTTTCCATCCGGGCGGCGAGATCCGTATAGAGCTCGGCGGCTTTCTCCTCCTGTCCGATGGCATAGTCGAGTATGTCATCGATCGAATCCCAGTGCTCCATGGCCCCCCCTCTATGACGTCGTCGGATGAAAATTCCACAGGATAACTACGGAGTATTCTCCTCCGAGCTCAGGTAATCAAGTCCTCAAAACAAGTGGAAATTGTCCATCCCAAAGGGGGCAAAAAACGCTCCTCAGAGCTTGTGAAAAAATCGGACGCCGTAGCGAGTGCGTCTCTAGCCGTTCCTATCGCCCGTCGATTTTCCTAAACTTCGAGGAACGCTCGTTTCGCGGGTACCGGGAATCGAGCTTACTTTCGCCCAGCTCCTTGTCAGAGCTCATATCGCGGCATATTCGCGGCCGCCGCTTCACAGAGGGGGATTCACCATGGCTTCTGATACGTTCCGG
>CAYYHR010000360.1:0-3816 GCA_964471705.1 uncultured Chromatiaceae bacterium | reverse complement strand
GGTCGAGGAGGGAGATGGTCCTGCGCGATACAGATCGTCTGCCTGATCCGGGCAATCGTACGGAAGGGTAGGATGTCAGGGTCTCACCCTGTCGATGAGAATCTTCACCTTGCCTGCGTGACCCGTCTCAACTGGGCTCACCTCCCCCTCCAGGTCTCCGCTCTGGGGCATTGCCTGTCCGCTCTTGGAGATGCGGGCGCCGACGGTTACTTGCTCGAACCGGGACAGCTTCATGGTCGGCATCACCGCCGTGCTGTCGTCCAGTATGAGGCTCAGGGGCAGGTCTCCGGCGCGGGCGCGGCGAGCCGCCAGGGGCATGGGTGGACCCGAGAGCGCCTTGGCGTAGACGAACAGGCTGTCATCCGGATCCACTCGGGAGCGCAGGGAATCGGCGACAGCGACCTCTACCTGTACCCCCGGCGCGGCAGCTCCTTGCGGCGGGGCGGTCGGCTTTTCCGGGCCCGGTGCAGCCGCCGCCACGGGCGGGGCTTTCTCCCCGGCGGACGGACCCTCGACAGCCTGTGCGCGCTGCGCCTGTGTCGGCGCTGCATCGGACGAAGACTCGGGTGCTGCCCGTTTGCGGGCCTCGGCGATGAAGTCCTGTAGCTCCGTCGCCCCTTCACTCCCGGGATCGAGGCTGGGCATGAGGGTTTCCCATTGCTCGGCGGCTCGCTGATATTCGCCGGCCTGGAAATAGCCCAATCCCTCCAACCACCGGGCGCCGCTGTGCTGGGGGTCGACCTTCAGGGCGGCCCGGATCAATTGCATCGGCCGACCCGCCAGCTCCCCTCCTTCGTTGGCCGCGAGCGCTTCGGCGTAGAGCACCAGGACATCCGGATTCTCCGGTGCCAGGCCGTAGGCCTTCTCCATGGCGGGAAACGCCCGCTCGGGCTGCCCGATGGCGAAATAGGTACGTGCGAGCATCATCCAGCCCTGCAGATTCTCCGGGTGCTGCTCCAGCTTGGCGGCCAAGCGTTGGACCATCACCTCCAGGGAGGGCATCTTGCCGTCAGGGCTTGCATGTCCCTCCGGTTCCGGGGCGTTCGCGGCGGTCTCCAGGAGCGGAATGATCTGTCGGCTCCCCAGGCTCAAATAGAGGACGACGGCGAGTAGCGGAACGGCAACGGCGAGGATGCCGGCGGCCCAGCGTCCGTTGCCTGCATCCAGGTTCTGGCCGCCACCGTCTCCCCCGACGTCGTGGAGCAGCTCCCTCTCCAGATCTCGCTTGGCGGTCTCGTACTGCGCTTGCTCCAGCTCGCCGGACGCCAAATCCGCATCCAGCTCCTGGAGCTGTCGACGGAAAACCGCCAGGTTGAGCTCGTCCTGGCTCAGACCCCCTGCCCGAGTCTTCCTGGAGAGCAGGGGGGGAAGGACAAACGCAAGCGCCAGGACCATGAGCCCGGCGGCCAGGATCCAGAAGAGCATCATTTGGGGCTGTCCCGATCCGTCTGGTCCCGATCCGACTCTTCCCGATTCGACTGGACCGGATTCGACTCGGTTCCGAGCAGGTCCTGCAGGCGTCGCCGTTCCTCGTCGGACAGCTCCGTGGCGGGGCTCCTCCTCTTGACCAACAGGGTGCGGACCAGGAGGAAGGCACCGATCCCGACGAGCACGAAGGGGCCGAGCCAGAGCAGGTAGGTGGACGGCTTGAACGGCGGATCGTAGAGCACGAAGTCTCCGTACCGGTCGACCAGGAATTGGACGATTTGGTCGCGGCTCTTTCCCTCCCGGAACATCCGGTAGACCTCTTTGCGCAGGTCTTCGGCCAAGTCCGCCTGGGATGCCGCCAAGGATTCGTTCTGGCACACCAGGCACCGAAGCTCCTCGATGAGGGCGCGAAATGCCGTCCCCTGTGCCGGGTCTTCGAAGGTGAATTCCTCCAGCGTATAGGCGCCGGCGCCGGAGGTCGCCAGCAGGCCCGCAAGCACGCCCATGACCAGGAATGCCTTCCAGGGACTGCTCATGCGCGGCCTTCCTCCTTGATCTTCTCGACCAGGGGGCGCAGCGTCTGCTCCCAGACCCCTTGGTCGATCGGGCCGATCTGCTTGTAGCGGATGATGCCCTCGGGGTCGACGACGAAGGTCTCTGGCGCGCCATAGACGCCCCAGTCGATGCCGACCCGTCCCGCCTCATCGACGGCGATCAGAGAGTAGGGGTTGCCGAATTGCCGGAGCATCTCGACGGCGGCCTCCTTGTCGTCCTTCCAGTTGAGCCCGACGATCTGGACCCCACCCTCCCGGGCGATGCGCATCAGCTCCCGGTGCTCGGCGCGGCAGGACACGCAGCTGGAGAACCAGACGTTGAGAAGGGTAACCTTGCCGTCCAGGTCGGCGCTCGAGACCGTCCGGTCCGGATCAAGCAGTGCCGGCAGGCTGAATTCGGGCGCGGGCTTTCCCACCAGGGGCGAGGGCACCTTTCTCGGGTCCGTGCCCAGACCATAGAAGAGCAGGGCGACCAGACCCAGGAACAGCACCAGGGGCACGAGGGCCTTCAAGTACTTGCTCATGGCTCAGGCCCTCGCGACGGCGGTGCCCGCAGGCGCCTCGGCCTTGCGGGCTTGGATTCGGTAGCGGCGATCCGTGACCGCCAGGATTCCGCCGAGGGCCATGAGCACGCCGCCGAGCCAGATCCAGCGCACGTAGGGCTTGTAATAGATCCGCAGGGCCCAGGCACGGTTTTCGAGGGGCTCGCCGAGGGAGACGTAGAGGTCGCGGGTGAAGCCCCAGTCGATGGCCGCCTCGGTCATGGGCATGCCGCCGGAGAGGTACCTGCGCTTCTGGGGCCGGAGCTCTGCGATTTGCTCGTCACCACGGAAGACCAGGAAATGTCCCTGGGAGGCCCGGTAGTTGGGGCCCTGTACTGTCTCGACCCCGTCGAACCGGAAGCGGTACCCGGCTTCCTCGTGGATGTCGCCCGGCGACATCCGCACGTCGCTCTCGATGCCGAAATGGGACACCATGGTGGCGCCGACGATGAACATGGCGACCCCGAGGTGGGCCAGAAGCATCCCGTAGTAGCTGCGCCGGCCGCTTGCCAATTCCATGGCCATGGCCCGGATGCCTCGCCTGTGGCGCAGGCGCTCCCACAGCCCGGTGAGGTGGGAGAGGAGCACCCAGGCCGCCAGTCCGAGGCCCAGGGACACCAGCAGGGAGCCCCCCGCGACCAGGCCCGGGACGAGTATGACAGCAATCATGACGGCGACGGAGAGCAGAAAGGGTATCCAGAGTGTCTTGCCCAGACGTCCGGGCTCGTCGTGCTTCCAACGGGTCATCTGTCCGATGCCCATGAATAGGGCCAGGAAGGGCATGAGGGCGAGGAACATCTTGTTGAACCAAGGAAAGCCCACCGAGATCTTGCCCCAGCCCATGGCCTCGTAGATCAGGGGGGCGAGGGTGCCGAAGAGGACCAGGGTGGCGAAGGCCGTCAGCAGGAGGTTGTTGGAGAGCAGGAAGCTCTCGCGGGACAGGGGGTCGAATCCGCCGCCGGAAGAGATCTGCGGTGCCCGCCAGGCATAGAGGGCCAGGGAGCCGCCGATGACGATGCACAGGAACACCAGGATGAAGGTGCCCCGGGCGGGGTCGGTGGCGAAGGCGTGGACGGACGTCAGCACGCCGGAGCGCACCAGGAAGGTCCCGAGCAGGCTCAGGGAGAAGGTGAAGAGGGCCAGGAGCACGGTCCAGCTCTTGAAGGCCCCCCGCTTTTCGGTCACTGCCAGAGAGTGGATGAGGGCCGTGCCCACCAGCCAGGGCATGAAGGAGGCGTTCTCCACCGGGTCCCAGAACCACCAGCCGCCCCAGCCCAGCTCGTAGTAGGCCC
>CAYYHR010000359.1:0-3816 GCA_964471705.1 uncultured Chromatiaceae bacterium | reverse complement strand
TTCTATGCCCATGCATGCCAATTTCATCAGCGATGAGTCGCGGCTGGATCTCAGTTTCAGCGGCAATCTGGACGTGAGTGTCTCGCAGGACATCTGCGCCATCTACAATTCGGTGCCAGTTCACCTTAGAGCCTGCATCATCGACCTTTACAACATTGATCGCTTGTTCGACTCTGGGGTGGCGCTGCTCGAGATGCTTCACCGGCGCCTAGTCGAGAAGGATGTTATCGTCGTGATCTTGAGTGACGACTCCGAGATCCGGGAGCGCATGCCAGACGTAACCCACCTGCCTTCGCCCTTTTTTCATGAGCGCTCTGCGCCATCCCCAATCGGCGGGTCCGCCTGGGAAAGGCTGTGCTCCTGAGAATTGAGCCGGGTACGGACAAGCGGAGTGCTTGGGCCGGGAGAATTCGTGTCAAGTTTATGAATCCAGGATGAGCCCAAGTACGGGACAGACGCTACAAGGAAGTAGCTGCAGGGACGCACCTTGCTTCCAGCAATTCCTCACTGCGGGGCATCCCCGAGTTTACCGCCGGAGGCGGCTGCGTTGTTTTCGGCAGCCAATTGCCGAAATCTGTGGCAACATCACCAGATGACGGTCCAGCCTCTGCCGTTCAATCTCAACCGGCGTGGCCGACCACCGGTCTGCTGACCCCACCCTCGCGTCGAGCATGCAGAACAGCACACTAGGGATTCCCATCCGGTGGGGGTCGCTTTCGCTGCGTCTCAGCGCCTTCTTCGTCGTCGTATTGGTGGCGGCCGCATTCGCCTTCGGCTACCTGTTCAACCGCGGACGTACCGAGGCAATGAGAGAGCTTGGACTCGCGCGCCTGCGCCTGCATGCCGAGCGCGGGGCCGATGAGCTCGAGCGCTCCGTGCGGCAGTTGGGCCGTGACGTGCTTTTTCTTGCCGGCACGCCCCCTGTTGAAGGGATTGGCAGCGCATTGGACGGAAGCGGACTCGACCGCATCGGTCGCTCGGACGCCAGGCAGTGGAAAGAGCAACTGCAGCAGATCTTCCTGGCATTCGCCAAGGCGAGATCGCAATATCTCCAGCTGCGCCTGATCGGGGTCGCAGACAAGGGACGCGAGCTGGTGCGCGTTGAGCGAGCCGCAAACGGACAGGCCCGAGCCGTTACAGAGGATGCGCTGCAGGCAAAAGGCGAGCGCGACTATTTCCGCGAGGCGGCCAGGTTGGAGCCGGGCCAAGTCTATCTCTCTCGGATCGATCTCAATCGCGAGCACGGTCAGATCAGCCTCCCACACCAGCCGACGCTGCGCGCGGTCACTCCGGTCCGGGATCCGTCCGGGAACCTGTTCGGTCTGGTGGCCGTGAACATGGACATGGCGGCGGTGTTTGCCCGAGTCCTCGCTTTCAAAGATCCTGCGGAATCGCCCTTCCTTGCCAACGAGCATGGAGATTTCCTGTTGCATCCCGAGCCTGGCCGCGCCTTTGCCTTCGAGCTCGGTACAGCCTATCGGCTCGCAGATGCCTTTCCGGGCGCCCAGGAGCGCTTATCCAACGCCTTGACCGGCTCGTCGCCTTTTGTCCAGCTTCCGGGACCTGATGGCGAGGTCGTTGCCTATGTCACCGAACGCGCCTGGGATCCGCGCGATTCGGCGCGGCGTTTGATCTTCATCCTGACCGAACTGGCGGACCGGGCAACTGGGCTCGCCGGGGCATGGTCGCGCGAGCGCCTGCTGGCCACGCCTGCCCTGCTGTTGCTGGCAATGGGCCTGGTGGTCTTGGGGGTGCAGCGGTTAACGCGCTCGTTGCGTGCGATTGCCCGAGCATCCCAAGCCATCGCAGCGGGCAATTACCGGGCCGTGCTCCCTGCGGGCGGTGGCAGTGAAGTCACCGGTCTGGTCAGAGCCTTTCGGCACATGGCCACGGAGATCGAGACGCGCGAGGCGGAGCTCGGTGCCCTCAATCAAGGGCTCGAGCAACGCGTGAAGGAACGCACGGCGGAGCTGGCGCGGGCGCATTCCTGGCAGAAAACGATCCTGGACAACATTGCCGACGGTGTCGTTGTGGTTGATTGCGTGGGGCGCTTTTTGCTCTGGAACCCCAAGGCGGAGCAGATCATCGGGGCAGGCCCGGATCAGGTTGCACCCGAGCGCTGGTCTTCCCATTACGGGCTGTTCTGGGAGGAGGCGGGAACGCCGATCCCTACCGCGGACCTGCCCCTGGTCCGTGCCATGCAAGGGCAGTGCTCGGAGAGCATAGAGATGTACGTGCGTAACCCTCACTGCAAAGCGGGGCGCTGGATTCAGGTGACCGCAAGGCCGCTACCGGACACGACAGGGAAGATCAACGGTGGCGTTGCGATATTGGTCGACGTCACGGACCAAAAGCGCTTGCGCAAACGCTTAGAGTCCGAGCGCGCCCAGCTCATGGAGCTCGCGCCCTTGGCTTTGGGCGCGGCGATCGCGACCTCGGCGGTCCACCGGCTCAGCCAGCCGATCGCCGCCATGAATAACTACGCCGGCGCGGTTGTTCGCCTACACGAGCAGCAGCGTCTCACAGAGGCCGAGCTTCGCGACCTGTTGGCGCGCATCGAGACGTGCGCAGCAAGAGCGGGCGAGGGTCTAGACGAGCTGCGCAACCTGATCCGTCAGCGTAACCACCCCGCCGTTCCCGTCAACCTCAACCAGGTGGTGGATTCTTCCCTACAATTTCTTCGCCATCGCATCGAGCGTTTGGGCGTCACGGTCGACCGTCGCTACGGGACTGCACTTCCGCAATCCATGGGCGATCCGATCGAGCTTTCCCATGTCGTGATCCAGTTGATCTCGAGCGCGCTGGAGGCGCTGGCAGACATGGAGCCAGCGCAGCGCAGGTTGTCGGCGGGTACCAGTCACGACCCGCAAGCGGGCGTTGTGCTGATCGAGGTCGCCGACAGCTGGCGCAGCCTAGACCCCGAGCTGGAGAGGCAGCTGTTCGATCCCTTGCCGGCGGAAAGGCCGGGCGCCAAGGGGTTCGGCCTGTACATCGCAAAGACGATCGTTGACAATCACAAAGGTGGGATCTTCATAAAAAGGGGGGAGACTGGGGGCGTGCTCTTTGTTATCGAATTGCCGATTGCAAGGGAAGGGACGGCGTGAGCGCGGCACCAATCGTTTATGTGGTCGACGATGACCCGGAGATCAGCAATTCTCTGGCCCTGCTGCTCTCTTCCGTGGCCATCGAGGCAGAGACCTACGAGAGCGCGGATGCCTTTGCCGCCGACTTTCACCAATCATCCGACCGCCCCGCCATGCTGCTGCTGGATGTGCGCCTGCCCGGAACGAACGGCATGCTTCTGCTGGAGCGCTTGCGCGCGGAGCATCCTTCGCTTCCGATCGTCATCATCACCGGCCATGGCGATATCGACATGGCGGTGCGGGCGATGAAGCTCGATGCCGTGGACTTCATCACCAAGCCCTTCGCCTCCCAGCGGCTGTTGGACCTGGTCCAGAAAGTCCTGCCGCAAGCCATGCAACAGTCCAGGATTGCCCAGCTGAAGAAGGACTCAGCATTGCGTCTTGCGACCTTGACCACCCGCGAGCGGGAGGTCTTCAAACGCCTCATCAGCGGCGAGTCCAACAAGGCAATTGCGCTCGGCCTGGGGATCAGCATACGCACCGTCGAGTCGCACCGGGCGAGCATCATGCAAAAGACAAAGGCAACGACATTCGCCGAGTTGGTGCATTTAGCGCTCCGTCCGCACGGTGAAGTCGAGCCGCTTGCCTGAGGTTCATGGCGTTTTGCACGCTTCTGGTCTCGCGGAGGCCGAACCTGCCGCGCGCTCTACTCCAACTCCGCCAGCAGGGTCTG
>CAYYHR010000358.1:1371-3817 GCA_964471705.1 uncultured Chromatiaceae bacterium | reverse complement strand
CGCAAGGTGCTGGCCGTGGCGGTGGAGGGCCGTTTCACTTCCCTCTTTGCCGGCAAGCCATCACCCCTGTTGGAGAAGGCACAGGAGAAGGACTCCGAGAAGCCGGGCGCCGACGAAGCCTCGTCCGCCGAGCCCGAGGAGTCGGAGGCGAAGGACGCAGCGCAGCCTGCGATCTCCGGCGTGGTGGAGACATCCCCGCCCTCGGCGCGGCTGATCCTGATCGGCTCCTCCAGCTTCCTGACGGATACCGCCATCAGCCTGGCCACCCAGGCCACTCGCACCCTCTACACCAAGCCCGTCGAGCTGATCCAGAACGCCGTGGACTGGTCGCTCGAGGACCGCGGGCTGCTCGGCCTGCGTGGGCGCGGTCAGTACTCGCGTCTGCTCGAGCCCCTGGATCGGCGCCGGCAGATGTTCTGGGAATATCTGAACTACGCCCTCGCCCTGGCGGGTCTCGCCCTCGTCTATGCCCTGCACCGGCGCAGCCGGGCGCGGCGCCACAGCTACTACGAGGCCATCATGTCCGAGGGGAGGTCCTGAGCCATGCAGACCACGACAGCAGCAGGGGCCGGGACCGGCCCGATCAAGACCGGATGGCGGGGGGTGCTCTCGCCGGTCGTCATTGCCCTCGGTGCACTCCTGGCACTGCAGCTTCTGCTCGCCCTCACGTTGGACCTGGAAGGAGGGGACATGGCGCCGGCGGGCTCCCAGGGCCCCCTCCTGGTGTTCCAGCCCGATCAGGTGACGGCTATTCGTGTCCAGGCTTCGGCTGGTGAGTCCGTCCTGGTGAAGAAGACCGAAGGCGGCTGGGTCATACCCTCCCTCGGAGACCTCCCCGCCGCCGGTCATAGGGTGACGGGACTGCTGGCCAAGCTGCACGGCCTGCAAAAGGGCCTGCCCGTGGCCACCTCGGAAGAGGCGCTGAAGCGCTTCAAGGTCGCAGACGAGGGCTTCGAGCGCAAGCTGACCCTGGAGCGTGGCGACGAGCCGCCGGTGTTTCTCTATCTGGGTGATTCGCCGGGCTTTCGCCGCCTGTTCGTACGGGCCGGAGGCGATCAGGTCGTCTATGACGCCGAGCTCGGCCTCTTCGATGCCCCAGACAAGGCGGATAACTGGAGCGACCGGAGCCTGTTGCACCTGGACGCCGAGAAGGTCGAGAAGCTGACAGTCTCTGGGCTGACCCTGGAGCGCAAGGACGCTGGCTGGAGGCTCGCCGGTCTGGCCAAGGGACAGGAGCAGGACCAGGGGGCCGTCGATGACGCGGTCCGCGCCCTGACCGACATCGACTTCGTGGGGGTGTTGGCCGGCGAGAAGCAGCCGGCAGTCAGCAAGGATGCATCCCCTGTCGAGATCGAGGCGACGCTGGTCGGCGGCAAGAACGTCCGCTACGAGATCAGCAAGCTCGCAAAGGGCAGCGATTCTCTGCTCACGGTCTCCAATCGGCCGCAGCGCTTTACCCTGTCCCAGTACATGGCCGAGGAGCTGACCGGGATCGAGCGTGCGGATCTGCTGAAGAAGTCTGCCGAGCCGAAGCAGGGGCCGACCGCAGAGCCGCTACCGGAGGGTGCGGACGAGAGCAGGAGCTCGGAGGCGGCTGGGACGACGGCGACGGGCGCGCCGGCTCAGACACAGGATGCTGCCGAGTCCGTCGCTCCGGAGCCGAAGGCGACCGAGGCCCCGGCCTCCGTGCCTCAGTCTGAGTAACTGTAGGTCGGCATCCCTATGCCGACATTGGAATAGGGGAGTACTACCACGAATGGGCCTTCCACCGGCCTGGGAAGCTGAAGGTGTGAATACGATCTCACACGGAGCCACGGAGAGCACAAAGAAAATGCCTTCAGGTATCCGATCCTCCGTGTCTCTGTGTCTCCTTGTGAGGCTCACAAGGCGAATAGTGGAGTACACGGCGGCAAAGGGTTGCCGCCCTACGATCATCGCGGTGTTTGCGTCTCGTGTGAGCACTCGTCCTGGGATCAGCCCTGCCCGGGCGCGGTCGGCGTAGCCGGGTCTTCACCTCTGGACACGGCCGCGGCGGCGAGCTTGCGCAACGCCCGCAGGGCCACCGAGAGCATGGCGGGGTCGGGCTCGTTGCGGGCCTCCAGCTCGGCGATCAGCCCTAGCCAGGTGTCCACCGCTCTGCGGTGCAGATGCCGCCAGGTCTCGAGCCGGGCGGTGGGGGAGGCGGCGGCCATGCCCTCGCGCAGCACTGCGGTGCAGAGGGCCTTGTGGTGCTCGAATAGCTCGTCGCGAAAACCGGCACGGGCCTCGGCGAGCCAGCGGTCCGAGGTCGGCATGGCCGAGATGCATGCGCTCAGCCAATCGAGTCTCAGGGTGGCGTCCAGGGCGAAGTAGACCCGGCCCGCCTCGGTGATCTCGATCCCGCAGGATTCGGCAACCTCGGCCAGGTCGAAGGCGTGGGACAAGGCATCGAATCCTGCTACCCAGC
>CAYYHR010000358.1:0-1271 GCA_964471705.1 uncultured Chromatiaceae bacterium | reverse complement strand
TCAGATAGGCGCGCACGATCGCACCTGGGTCGGCGCCCAGCTCCTCCCGGAGGCGGAACACGAAGGTGCTGCCCATGCGGTTGACCAGCCGGTTCGCCACCGAGCTCATGAGGATCTCGCGGCGCAGTCGATGCCCGGGAATGCGCTCGGCGAAGCGCTCCCGCAGGGGGTGCGGGAAATAGCGCGCCAGCTCTGTGGCGAGACAGGGGTCTTCCGGCAGGTCCGAGGCCAGCAGCTCCTCGTACAGGCCGTGCTTGGCATAGGAGACGAGCACAGCGATCTCGGGACGGGTGAGGCCCTCTCCCGCGGCCTGCCGCTCGGCAAGGGCCTCCTCGTCCGGCAGGCGCTCCAGGGCGCGGCTCAGGGTACCGCTCTGCTCCAGGCCGCGCAGGAAGCGGGCGTGCTCGGGCAGCATCTCGGTCGCGCGCAGCTCGTCGAGCCCGATGGTGCGGGCCTGCCAGTAGCAGTCCTGGAGGACGAGCGCGGCGACCTCTTCCGTCATCTCCCGGAGCAGGCGGTTGCGCTGCTTGAGGGTCAGGTCGCCGTCCGCCACGGCCTGGTCGAGCAGGATCTTGATGTTGACCTCGTGGTCGGAGCAGCTCACGCCCCCGGCGTTGTGCACGAAGTCCGTGTCCAGGCGCCCGCCGCGGCGGGCGAGCTCGACGCGGGCGAGCTGGGTGAGACCCAGGTTCCCGCCTTCTCCGACCACGCGGCAGCGCAGCTCCGCGGCGGTGATGCGTACCCCGTCGTTGGTGCGGTCCCCGACGTCCGCGTCCCGCTCCGTGCTCGCGCGCACATAGGTGCCGATGCCGCCGTTGAAGAGCAGGTCCACCGGGGCGCGCAGGATGGTCTGGATCAGGTCGGCGGGCGTCAGGCTCGCGGCAGACGTGCCGAGCGCAGCCGCCGCCTGGGGGGTGAGGCGGATGGCCTTGAGGCTGCGGGGAAAGACGCCGCCGCCCTCGGAGATGAGGTCAGGGTCGTAATCCGCCCAGCTCGACCCCGGGAGCTCGAACAGCCGTCGGCGCTCGGCGAGACCGGCCTCGGGGGCCGGGTCCGGATCGAGGAAGATGTGCCGATGGTCGAAGGCGGCGACCAGCCTGATATTGGGGGACAGGAGCATGGCGTTGCCGAAAACGTCGCCGGACATGTCGCCGATGCCGGCGACGCTGAACGGCTCCCGCTCGAAGGGGATGGCGGCGGCCATGAAGTGTTGCCTGACGCACTCCCAGGCACCCCGGGCGGTGATGCCCATCGCCTTGTGGTCGTAGCCC
>CAYYHR010000357.1:0-3833 GCA_964471705.1 uncultured Chromatiaceae bacterium | reverse complement strand
TCTCCATATCGCCACGCGCGCAGTACAGGTCCTCGTAGAGGGTGCGGGCATCGGCCTGCGCGGCACTCAAGGAGGTGACGACGAAGCACGGATTCTCGCCCTTGCTCAGGTGCTCGGCCTTGACCACGACGCGCCGTGCAGCACTCCAGCTGTCGCGCGTTCGATAGGAAAACTCATCGAATACCCGGCTGGCCTCGCCGGTGGCGAGAAAGGTGAGCTGGGCTTGGATACGGGCGCTCAGGCTCATGGCGCGCAGACGCGAATTCTTGGCCAGTCCGAGCACGAAGTCCACTCCGTTGGCTTCGCACCAAGCCATGATGTCTTCCCGGCAAAAGCCCGCGTCGCCGCGGATGGTAATCTTCGTGTCGGGCCACTGTGCGCGGATCTGCCCCACGATCCGATCGAGCTCCTCGACGCTGCCGGCGGCCGCGTCGATGTTCGACGGGCGCAGCCGCGCGCACAGCAGGTGCTCGCCGCTGAAGATGTACAGCGGCAGGTAGCAGTAGTGGCCGTAGTAACCATGGAAGAAGCGTCCCTCCTGGCGCCCGTGCAGGGGGTCGTCGGTGGCGTCCAGATCCAGCCAGATCGACGCTGGCGCGGTACGATGGGCGTCGACAAAGCAATCCACCAGCAGACCGTCCATACCCTCGGGATTGGCGACGATCTTTTTGTAGCGCTCGTCCTCTTCGATGTCTTTGGCGGTCAACTCCAAGCGATTGAGCGTGCTGGAGCTGGCCAGCGCCTTGCCCCGGTCCTGCTCCTGTCGCCGGTCTTGCCCGGTCGGATCCAGCTTGCCGACCGCCGCGGCCAATAATGGATCAAACCGCAACCGATCGTGGTCGTTGAGATCCTCGTAGCCCAACACCAAGCCATACACCCGCTGCCCGATGAGCTCGCGGACACTGTGCTCGATGAGATCGGGCTTGCGGTGATCGACGAACAGCCCGGCGAGCCGGTCGACGATGTGCGTCTTCGCTTCGACTTCACTGAGAAGCAGTGCACCCCCATCGGAGCTGATGGCTCCGCCATCGAATTTTCCGATGACCGCGCGTTTGCCCAGCGCGTGAAACTCCAGCTGTTTCTCGTTACACTCCGTCATTGAAGGGCCGCCCTCTGCTGTTTGCATAATACGTTGATTGCACAACCTTTATGCACCAGATCGCGGCCCTTTTTCAACCCTCTGGTGAGATATTCGGGTTAGACCGCCCTCACTGTGCGGGTCTGCCATTTTCCGCCCGGAACCAGTGAGTGGAACAAGATCGAACACCGCATGTTCTCGTTCATCAGCCTCAACTGGCGCGGCAAGCCGCTCATCAGTCATGATGTCGTGGTGAATCTTATCGGCAATACCCGCACCGCTACCGGTCTGAGCATACAAGCAGAGCTGGATACCGCGAAGTATCCCAAAGGGGTTAAAGTCAGCGATGAGGACATCGGCAAGCTCAACCTCACGCGCCACGATTCCCACGGCGAGTGGAACTACTCTATTGCGCCGAATTGTTCAACTTCATTGCGGACAACTCCTTACCTGCCGCTGGAGCGACTCGGCTCGGCGGCGGGTTTTGGCCGTAGGCAGGCATCCGTTGCTGGTTTGGATTGTCGTCAGGAATAGCTCCCGTTGGATCTTGACGTGTCCACATAACCGTGTGAAAGGTGGGAAACGCGGTAAGACGCCGTTCCTGATTCGTCGGCCGGGCGGCGAGTTGTTCACCATGGCCTGCCTCGGGGAACGCTGGCATGGGGGTGAGGGGAAGTCCATCGGGTCCTGCACCATCATCATCACGGACGCCAACCACTTTGGGCGCGAGATCCATGGCGGGATGCCCGTTATTCTCGGGTGGGAGAGCTATGACGCATGGCCTGATCCCGATAACCAGGACGCGAACACGCTTTTGGCCCTGTTGAAGCCGGCCGATCCAGCACGGTGGACGACGCATCCGGTCTCCCGACACGTGGACAGTCCCCGCAACGATGGACCCGAACGACTGGAGCCGGTGGATTCCAAGGGGTGACGGACCGCGTTTGTTCGGCCCCCATGATCACAGCCGCTTCTGCGCATTGGCAACGGTTTGGCTTACCAACAGGCCGATCAGCGCCGCGGCGACAGGAACCCCGAGCACCGGGATCGGCAGCGGCAGGAACAGCGCCAGGCCCATCAGCATTACCAACGCGAGGATGCTGCGAAGAGCGTATGCATGCGCAATGGGGCTCGCGTAGGCGAATCCCGACTGTCGAATGCGCCGGCGCACCCACCCGTCGCCCCAGGCGGCGGCCAGCAGGAGCAGGAGAAACGGCCACCAGGCCACGAGCATGGCGATGCGTTGGAAGGCCTGGTAGAGCGCTGCCCAGATGACATCCAGGCGGCCCGCCACCCAGGACCAGAGGGGCAGCGTAGCGAGCGGCGAGAGCGCCCCCGCGCGCTGGACGTCAATATCGCTCGGCAAGGTAATGCGGTAGCTGGTCTCGACCAGCCCCGGCGCCACGAAGAGCGTCCCGTACCAGTGCTCGGCGCGCTCGACGACGGCGTCGGCCGTCCTCGTGCCAAGCCCCTCCTTCAACCAGGTGAGCTCGGTGTCGCTTACCCGTTCCGACCAGACGGCCGGCACCAGAGCGGCGAACAGGACAAATTCCATCGTCAAGAGGATGGCACCGACCAGCAGGGCCCACAGCCAGTTGCCGGTACGCGCCTCGCTGTAGGCCCCGGCGTCAGCCACTCTCCTGCTCCGCCAGGCGCAGCGCCCGTTGCTGAAGCGGACTCAGGGCCGCGGTCACCAGAGCTTGGTGATCGGACTCCGCGAGCCCCTGGGTGAGGCCGGCCACAAAGGCCACGAAGCGTCCCTGATCGCCGGTGCGCACCTTACGGGCAACGCGGTAGGCATCGAGACCGGTGCAGAGGCACTTGCACAGGAACTCTTCGGCCTCCTGCGGGCTTTGTGCAGCAAGGGCAACGCCCAGTCGCACCAAGAGCGCCCGGCTGCCGGGCCAGTCCAGCTCCAGGTCGCAAAGCATCCCCGTATAAGTCCGGCGCACATTCGCGAGGGCCGTGGCGAGCATCCGCGCGCCCTCGGGCGGGATGGCTTTGGGCTTGGGCATCAGACAGTCCCCTTCGGCGTGCCGAGGATGGGCAGGCGTCCCTTGACGATGCGCCCGCCGGCGAGGACGGCGAGATAATGGAGGTTCGGCAGCTGCCCCAGCAGTGCCGGGGGAAAGAGATCCCCCTCCTCCTCACCCAGGCGCTCGCCGACGTTTCCGGTGTAGAGGAGCGGGTTCCGGGAGTCTGTGGTGCTGCCCTGGGTCAGCAGCATGCTTTTCAGGCGGGTCTTGGGCAGGCTGTCGGTCACGTACTGCTGGGTCTCGGCGTCGAGGACACGCAGGGCGACCAGGTTGTTGATGTTGCCGAGCACCTGCCGCGCCTTGGCCTCGCTGCCGGTGCGGGCGGCGAAATCGGCGAAGGTCTGGGTGGCCACGGTCAGGCGCAGGCCCGCGCCGCGGCCCTTGTTCAGGAGCTGGATGAAGGGATCGTTGACCACCTCGGCGGCCTCGTCGATGAAGACGTTCACGGGCGTGAGATTCACCCCGTAGTTGTAGCGGTCCCCGGCCACCGCTGCCAAATCCGCGACCAGGATGGAGCCGATGGCGCCGCCGACCATGCTGTCGGAGAGCGCATCCAGTCCCAGATACACCACTTGGGCGCGCTCGATGCACTCGGCCATCGAGGTGAGCCGGCGCGGATCGCGGGTATCGGCCGCATTTGGCGAAAGGAGCGGTCCCAGGTCGGCCGAGGTCAGCATGTTCAGGATCGGCATCAGCGAGGCGATCATCTTGGAGAAGTG
>CAYYHR010000356.1:0-3837 GCA_964471705.1 uncultured Chromatiaceae bacterium | reverse complement strand
GAGGCAGCCGGTCCGCGTGTTAGCCGAACCTAGTACCGTGGAAATCGAGGCTAGGACCGTCAGAGATACCCCCAACCCGCTCAACCCGGCAGCGCCGACGCTGAAGGTCACGAGCGTCAGCCCGATCATCGCAAGGTAGACCAGCGTGCAAGGACGAAGCCAAGAGCATTGAGCCTTCATGGTCCTCACCGCATCACATAAACGAGAGGAAAGAGGATCAGCCACACCAGATCCACCATGTGCCAGTAGGATGCCCCAGTCTCTATCCCTGTGTGATCCGAGGCGGAATAGCCTCCCCGATGAGCCTTTACCGCCACTGCCGCGAGGATGATCATCCCCAGGATGACGTGCATGAAATGAAAAAAGGTCAGGGACAGATAGAACATGTAGAAGGTGTTGGTGCTGAGTCTGATCCCCTCGCCAAGGTGGTGGGCGTACTCCGACCCTTTTACGAGCAGGAACAGCAGGCCCATGCCGAGGGCAGCCATCAGCCAGCGTACACATCCCCGTCTGCTGTCCTCACGGATCGCCGCGACGGCGCGCACCACGAAATAGCTGCTGGTAATCAGTGCCAGGGTGTTTACCAGTCCAGCACGCTTGTCGAGCGTCTTCTGATAGGTATCGAAGAGCTCCACGTTTTCCATGCGGGTGAAGGCATAGGCCCCGAAGAAAGCGGCGAAGACAGTGAGCTCCGCCAGAATGAATATCCAGATCGCGAGATCACCTGGAGGATGGCGTTGGGCCAAGACGTTTCTATATCCTTCCATACCTGCTTCACTACCCATCACGATTGCAGTGTTTCATCGCCTTGTTGCCGGGAATTCTCTCGTCGCGTCCGATGGCGAAGACATCTGCGCTCGTCAACGAACTGCCTCGACATTCTCCAAGGGGAAGACGCTGCGATACAGCGCGAAGCTGGCATAGGCGAGCACCGGAAAGACCACCATGAAAAACGGCAACAGCAGGATGGCGAGCAAGGTGCCTCCTGTAAGGGTCAGCCCCCAGGCGATGCTGGTCAGAAAGCTCCCGAGCACGGCGCTGATGCTCGCCTGTACTGCTTGCACGAAATCGGCGCGTCCCTCGTGCAGCAGTGGGACCGAAAAGGCGGAGATGGCGAAGATGATGAATGCCAGCACCGAGCCCATGAGCGAGCCCCAGAGCTCGAAGGCGATCACATGATGCTCCAACCTGATCAGCCACGGCAGCTCGTAGGGTAGGTGCTCGCCACCGATCATCATGGCGTAGAGAACGGCTGCATCTGTGATCCAAATCAGGAACAGAAAGGCGCACATGCCGGCGACCAGCCACAGCCCGGCGGGCGCCTTGGCGAAGGCGGCGAAGGCGTCCCGAAAGCGCGCTGGGCGGACGTCTGAGCTGATTGCCGCGAGCCGAAAAAAACCCGTCAAGAGCGCTGGACCCACAAGCAGAAATCCCCCGGAGACGGGCAACGCCATGGGGGAGAGAGCCAGATAGCCGACCAGGGTGAGCAGCACCAGACCGATCAGGGCGAACAGGCCTGCGTAAGCGATACTGGCAGCCGGCAGGGTACGGAAGATCTGCCACCCGGTTGCCAGCGAATCTGCGAGATCGGAGACCCTGAATCGGCACGCCCGGAGCCGGCGGGCGGAAACAATGGCATCCGGATCCAAGGGTCTGTCCGCGCTCATGATTGGAAGACGCCAATTTACTGTTTCAGGCCCCGCCCCGCGGGACCTGAAACATGCGGAGGCACTCCCTGTGCCGAAGCAGATGGGACGATCAGGCAGAGGCGGGCGAAGCAGTACCGCCGAGGGGCACCTCACCGACCGGTACGCCTTCCTTCGCATCCTTCGCGGCGGCGAAGAAGCTCCAGATGTAGACCGCCAAGCCGATCAGGAACACCACCCCCGCGATCTCACGCAGCCAATAGAAGAGCGCGATCTTTTCCTGCACGACGATAAATGGCTGGGGCGCATCGCTGAAGCGCTGCAGGTAGACCTGGAGTATGCCCGCCGCGGTCAGGAACAGCGTAATGAAGACGAGGGAGACGGTCATCAGCCAGAAGGCCCAAATCTCCAGCACCTGGGCGCGCATGCTGTTGGCTTCGCGGCCATTCAGGGGCGGCATGGCATAGGAGATCATGGTGAGGCTGATCATGACGTAGGCGCCATAGAAGGCCAGGTGTCCATGGGCGGCGGTAATCTGGGTGCCGTGGGTGTAGAAGTTGACCGGCGAGAGGGTGTGCAGGAAGCCCCACACACCTGCGCCCAGGAAGGCCATCACCGCGGTGCCCAGTGCCCAATAGACGGCGTCCCTGTTCGGGTGATTACGCCGACGCTTGTTGACCATATTGAACGCAAACACCGTCATCATGAAGAAAGGGATGGGCTCCATGGCCGAGAAGATCGAGCCCCACCACTGCCAGTATTCGGGGGTGCCGATCCAGTAGTAGTGGTGGCCCGTGCCGACGAGGCCGGTGATCAGCGCCATGGCGATGATGACGTAGAGCCACTTCTCGATCACCTCGCGGTCGACGCCTGTGGTCTTGATCAGCACGAAGGCCAGGATGGAGCCCAGGATCAGCTCCCACACCCCCTCGACCCAGAGGTGTACGACCCACCACCAGTAGTACTTGTCCAACACCAGGTTCGTCGGGTTGTAGAAGGCGAACAGGAAGAGCACCGCCAATCCCGCCAGGCCGATCAGCAGCACCAGGCTCACCACCGTCTTGCGGCCCTTGAGGATCGTGAGGCCGATGTTGGCGAGAAAGGCGAGAGCGACGATCACGATGCCGACCTTGGTGATGGTGGGCTGCTCCAGGAACTCCCGGCCCATGGTGGCCAAGACATCGTTGCCAGTCATCTTCGCCAGCCCTGAATAGGGCACGAAGAGGTAGCCGATCACGGTCAGGCCCGCAGCGGCAAGGAAGATCCAGAACATGGTGATGGCGAGCCAGGGCGCGGCAAGCTCACGCTATGCCTCTTCGGGAACCAGGTAGTAGGAGGCACCCATGAAGGCCATCAACAGCCACACGATGAGGGCGTTGGTATGGACCATGCGGGCCACGTTGAAGGGGATCTCGGGGAATAGGAAATCCCCGACCACGTATTGCAGACCCATGATGAGCCCGAACAGGATCTGGGCGACAAAGAGGGCGATGGCCGCAATGAAGTAGGGTTTGGCGACGGCTTGAGACTTGTATTTCATCGATCTTTCTCCGTGTGCGGCCTGATCAGCCCTGAACGTTCGGCGGCCAGCCCGCGGTGTTGATCTCGGAGCTGTACTTGAGGAACTCGGCGATGGCATCGAGCTCTTCGTCGCTGAAGTTGAACTGGGGCATACTGCGTCGCCCGGGAACACCGTTGGCGGGACGGCTCCGGATGAATGCCTTGATGGTATCCTTGCTCTTCCCGAAGCGCACATAGACGTTGCCCAGCTCGGGAGCGAAGTAGGCCCCCTCTCCGAGAATGGTGTGGCAGCCGATACAGTCGTTGGTCTCCCACAGCTCCTTCCCGTGCGCGATCCTTTTGCCCACGTCGGTAGACGTATCGAGCTGGGCGCGTTGATCGCGCTTCGGCAGCTCCATCCTGGTGTCGAAGGTCAGGGCGAGAAATAGGAGTAGAAAGAATAGGGTGCCACCGTAGAAGATGTTCCTCGCCATCGACTTGGTGAAGGTTTGTGACATGGGCTCGCGTCCTCCAAGAAAAAATCCGCGAGGACTATTCCACTTTCAAGGGCCGTTCCCCGCCTTGACCCATGTCAAACCAGGCAGCGAGGGGTCGAGCCGCAGCGCGACTGCCACTACAATGCAATGAGGCTCGAGCCTTATCGGACTCGAGTAAGAGACGCAAACGAGAA
>CAYYHR010000355.1:0-3839 GCA_964471705.1 uncultured Chromatiaceae bacterium | reverse complement strand
CGAGCACCGGTTCGATAAACATAACTTGGACGAAGCACCATTTCGTTCTTCGATGCCGGTTCAATTCGGCATTCTCAAAAGATAGTCGTCACTGCAAATGCCGCCAAGGTAAGGAAGAAGACCCCGCTGATCTGGTGCAACCTACGCAGGGGTGGTGATCCGTATTGTCCGGTATCCAGCTCTTTACGAAAGCTTGTAGGATGCGTCGGCGACGCCCGCGCCTGTACCGCCGCGGCATCGTTAGCATCCAGCGACCGATCGCGTTAAATCACCCCTTTGCTCCAGGTTTGGCGAGAATACCCAATTGATGACGCAGACATGGAAGCGCGTACGCAGGGTGAGCAAGGAGCCGATGCGGTGGTTGAAGGCCGGGGCACCGGAGCCCTTTTGTATTTCTACCCAGCTTTAAAAATGGTCTCATGGGGAGCCATGGACCTCGATGCCCATTTTCTGTTCTCGCTCGTCTGGCTGCTGGTCGTGGCCACCGTGGCCGTTGGCCTGTTCAGCCGTGCCGGGTTGGGGTCCATTCTCGGGCTGCTGGTGACCGGCGTGGTGGTAGGACCGTACTCCCCTGGTCCAGTCCTGACCGACAACGTCGAGGCGATGCGCCACTTCACGGAGTTGGGCGTGGTGCTGCTGCTGTTTCTGATCGGCACCGAGATGCGCCCGAGGCACCTCTGGTCCATGCGGCGCCAGGTGTTCGGTCTCGGTGCCTTGCAGGTCATCATCACCGGGTTCCTGATTGCGGCCTATGTCCTATTCCATGCGTTGAGTTGGCGGACAGCCCTGATTACCGGGCTGACCCTCGCCTTGTCGTCGACAGCCCTTGTCATGCAGATTCTCCACGAGCGGGGGGAGACTGCCAGCCCTCACGGGTCGGCCGGCTTCGCCGTGCTCTTGATGCAGGACCTCGCGGTGGTTCCACTTCTTGCTCTGGTTCCTATCCTGTCAAACAAGGGCACCCTTTCGGCCGGGATCCCGTTGTGGGAGCAGTTGGGAATCGTAACCGGCATGATCGCCTTGGTGTTGGTCTTCGGGCGCTACGTGGTGCCGAAGGTGCTGGACCGCCTGACCCGCGATCAGAATCGCGAGGGCTTCCTGCTTGTGATTCTGCTTGCCGTGTTCGTGTCCGCCTGGGCGATGACCCGGGCCGGACTGTCCATGGCCCTTGGTGCCTTTTTAATGGGGATGCTGGTGGCGGACTCCCGCTACCGGTACCAGATCCAGGCGCTGATAGAGCCCTTCAAGGGCCTGCTCATGAGCTTATTCTTCGTCGCCGTCGGGATGTCTATCGACCTGCAGGCCGTTACGGAGCACCCGGGGAGGTTGGCGGCGGACGTATTCGTGATCGTGCTGCTGAAGATTCTGGTTCTGACGGTACTGGGGCTCCTATTCAGCCTCCGCCCCGGGACGGCTGTGCGCGTGGGTTTTCTGCTCGGTCAGGCCGGAGAGTTCGGATTCGTGTTGCTCGGGACGGCCAAAGCTCTGGGGGTGGTCTCGGACGGCAACTTCGTGCTTGGCGCCGCTCTCATCTCCGTCTCGATGATGCTGACGCCGCTGCTAGTGAGCGTAGGCAACCGGCTTGCCGATCGACTCGAGTCTTCCCAGAAGGATCCGGAGGCGGAGGCATCGCCGGTGACCGCGCCGGGGCAAGTAGTCATCGCGGGCTACGGGCGTGTCGGGCACAGCGTGGCCGTCCTGCTGCACCAGAGCGGAGTCCCAGTTCGGATCTTCGAGAAGGACCCGGAGCGCGTGGCCCAAGGGCGCAAGGACGGATTCCCAGTCTACTTCGGGGACATCGCGGACCCGCACCTGCTCGCCGCGAGCCGTGTCGATCAGGCCGCCCTGGTTATTCTCGCCGTGGACCACCCACGCACTGCGCTTCGGGCCTTGACCCATCTGCGCAATGTCTGTCCGAACCTGCGGGTAATCGCTCGTGCCAAAGATCTGGAGGGCGTTGGGCAACTGCTCTCCGCTGGTGCCACGTTGGCTTATCCGGAGATCTTGGAGGGCAGCCTGCGCTTGGGGGCTGAGGCGTTGCGAATCCTGGGTGTTAGTGGAGACAAGGTGGACCGGCTCATGGAGGGTGTGCGTTCTACCCGCTATGAGGTGTTGCGCTGAAAAGGGTCCTCGTTGCCTGATGGACTATGCTGCGAAGTGCCATCGTCCTCGATCGTGCTGAGCGCTTTCAAGGACGAAATCGGGGCACGTACGTCACGCATGGCCTCAATCACAAGACCCACGAGGACGTCAGCTAAACCTCCAGAATCGCCGTCGTGGCGATCCGCATTACCTGGGCGACTGCTTCGGTGTCCCGATCTGGGCTCTGAACGATACGGTTGGTAACGCCTTCGAACAGCCCCATCAGGACCTCCACAACGGCTCCCGAATCAAGCTGCGATTCGATACCGCGGGACTTGCGTCCCGTGTCCGCCAAGTGCGCAACACGTTCGCGCATTTTTCGATCGGCATCGCGTACCACGCGGGCCACCGCTGGATTTCGCGCGGCTTCCGCAAGGACCTCGAGCCATAGACCGACGGTGTCTGGGTTGCCTTTCTCGGCGAGTACCTGATCGACCCCTTCGAGCATGTCGCCGAATACATCTTTTCCTGCCTCCAGGCGCGAGATGGTTTCCAGGGAGCTCTTGAGGTTCCGCTCCACGATCCCGGCGATGATCGCCTCCTTGCTCTCGAAGAAGTGGTAGAGGTGCCCGGGGCTCATCCCGACGGTCTTGCAGATCTGCGAAATGCTTGCCCCGTGAAACCCCGAACGCCGGAAGCACTCGGCGGCCGCATCGAGGATCTGTTGCCGACGTACGTCGGAAAGTGCAGGCGATGTGCCCTGCTGTGACTGTTTCGCCGCGTCTGTTTCATAGCGGGGAGCTTCATTCACGCGCGTGGTCTCCGATGTCATGACACTGAGGAGATGGATCGCGCCGAGGTATCCGGCACCTACCCGTGACTTGACTCTAGCATATGCCAGGATTAGAGTGAATGTTCTATCTAGATCAAACGCTCACTCTAATTCGGTGGGGATTTCGAGATATGCCGAAATCGGGCAGCGAAACGAGCCATTGCAGGCGTTATCTTGCCGTCCTACTCATCGCCGGTGCGAGCCTCGGCTTTGACGGTTGTGGTCCGTCAAACGGTCAGAATGCACCCGCGGCGCAAACCGTCCCCGAGGTCGGGGTGGTGGAGATCAGCCCTCGGGATATGACGCTCACGACCGAGCTTCCGGGCCGTACCGCGCCCTATCTGATTGCCGAGGTGCGCCCCCAGGTCGGTGGAATCATTCAAGAGCGGCTGTTTACCGAGGGCGGCCAGATCGAGGCCGGCCAGCTGCTCTATCAGATCGACCCGGCGACCTATGAGTCCTCCCACGCCAGTGCCAAAGCGGCCTTGGCCAGGGATCAGGCGAGTCTCCACACGGCGCAGTTGAAGGCGGACCGCTACAAGAAACTGCTGACGACCAAGGCCGTTAGTCAGGAACAGTACGACGATGCCATGGCGGCGCTGGCTGAGGCACGTGCGATCGTTGCGGTCAGTCAGGCGGCCCTGCAGGCCGCCAAGATCAACCTCGACTACACGCGGGTAACTTCGCCCATTGGTGGGCGCGTCGGCCGTTCAGCCGTCACTGTCGGCGCTCTGGTGACGGCGAACCAGCCAACTGCGCTGGCGACGGTGCAGCAGCTCGATCCGATCTACGTCGACTTGACGCAGTCGAGCGCCCAGCTCCTACGCCTGAGGCGCGCCTTGGCGAGCGGCGAGCTGCAACGTACCGACGAGGCTAAGGCCGATGTCGCGCTGATCCTGGGGGACGGCACCCAGTATGCACACCG
>CAYYHR010000354.1:0-3846 GCA_964471705.1 uncultured Chromatiaceae bacterium | reverse complement strand
AATTCAAGAAATCTGCTTTCGGATCTATTGGGCTCGCCGACTTCGTACCTTCGCGTAAAATACCTCGTCAAGGATCTCTGCCTGCGCTTACACCTCCTGCCCAACGAAGCTCCAAGAATGAAACAATTCGGTGAACACGGAGAGATCGACAGAGCCGTCCGTTGCGAAGACTGTGGCGTACGCAAGCTCGCACTCTTTCAGCCTTTGAGCCAGGAGGAGATCTCGGCGGCGCAGTCTTTCCGCCGGGCGTTCCGTGAGCTGAAGGCGGGAAGCTCGATCTTTCGGCAAGGCAGCCCCAATACGGAGGTCTATACCCTGCATAGCGGCTGGGTTTACCTGTACCAGAATCTCGCGGACGGCGGACGACAGATTCTGCGTTTCGTGCTGCCTGGAGACTTCTTCGGCTTTCAGGCCGATGTGGGGGATGGAAAGCGGCTTCACTCCGCGAGGGCCCTCACGCCCGTCGCCCTCTGCGTCTTCAATCGCTCCGACCTCCTTGCGATGTTCAAAGAGCACCTCGAGCTGGGTGTCCGATTGACTTGGCTGACGGCATATGACGAGATCGTAGCCTATGAACATCTGGCCAGTCTCGGCAGGCGCAGTGCGGAGGAGCGCATTGCCTATCTCCTGCTGGAGCTGTTCAACCGTGTTCGGTTGCGGGAGCAGGACCCACAGCATGTTCATACCGTCCGCATACCCTTGACCCAAGAGCTCATCGCAGACGCATGCGGCCTCACGCAAGTCCACGTGAACCGCACGATGAAGTCCTTGCAAGGCAAGAACATTTTGACCTTTCATAGCAAGAAGCTGCATGTTCCGGATCCTGATCGCTTGGCGGTCATGGCGAATCACAACCACAACTTCTTTGTTCTGAAGGCGATGCTGTAACCATCGAGTGGGAGGGCCAGTCGAGGAAGAAGTGAGGGCCTTCTACTGCATGAATTTTGATCTCGTTCGCGTCTTTCCCCGCCCAGGAAATCGCCGGGCTGTTGCAAGGCTTCGATGCCTTCGTGGTGCTCGCCGCCAAGGGTGCCAACGAACGGGTGCGCACCCTGGTGGCTGTCAGCGATGCGGCCAACATGGGTCGTATGCGCCATGTGCGTCCGGACGTGGTACTGGAGCTGCCGGTCATCTGTGGCGAGCTGTTGGCGATGGCGCTCAGCGGTGAAGAGATCAAGGTCGATGCCCTGTTGGACCAGCTGTTCCAGTTGAGCTGACGCTATATTCTCCATGACAGCATCAATAAAGGGAGATCGCCCGTGAAACCGATCAAACCCCTCTTAGCAGCAGCGGCACTTGCTGCGGCCCCGCTCGTCCAGGGCTTCGAGCTCAACAGCAGCGACATCCAGCCGGGTAAGCTCATCCCCATGGCCCAGGTATACAAGGGGTACGGCTGCGACGGCGGCAACAGATCACCGCAGCTCGCCTGGAGCGACGTACCAGCCGGCACCGAGAGCTTCGCCGTCACGGTCTTCGATCCGGATGCACCCACCGGCCACGGCTGGTGGCACTGGATCCTCCTGGACATCCCGTCCGGCGTTCGGGAGCTGCCGAGCGGTGCCAGCAATCCGGCCGCCGGACTGGCCCCCGCGGGCAGCATCGAGCACCGCAACGACTTCGGCACGGAAGCCTATGGTGGTCCCTGCCCACCGGTAGGCGACAAGGCGCACCGCTACCAGTTCAAGGTCTTCGCCTTGGATGTGGCACACCTCGACATCGATCCGCACAGCTCCCCAGCCTCGGTGAGCCACATGCTCAAAGCCCATGAGCTCGGCGTCGCGGAGCTGCAGGCCCTGTACCGACGTTGATCCAACCGGTTCGGTACAGACCCCGAGGGTAGAGCGCGCGCCCTACCCGGTGGAGTCCGATCGGGGCACGACACGGAGAATGTCAATGGAGATCGCCTTAGCAACAACCCACGAAGAGATCGCGAATTGCTTTCGGGTCATGCGCGAGCTGCGTCCCCACATCCTAGAGGAGACATTCCTTGTCCGGGTGCTGGCTCTGGTGGCCGATGGCTATCGCCTGGTCGCCCTACGAGACGAAGGAACAACGGTCGCCGTGGCCGGCTTCCGGATCGGCGCGAGCCTGGCCTGGGGGCGCTACCTCTACGTCGACGACCTGGTAACCCTGCCCAAGAGGCGCTCCATGGGCTGCGGATCAATCCTCCTGGCTTGGTTACGCATCCATGCGAGGGAGCAGGGGTGTGGCCAACTGCATCTCGATTCCGGGATCCAGCGGCAGGACGCACATCGGTTCTACGAGCGCGAGGGGATGGCGAAGGCCGGGTATCATTTCGTCGAGCGCCTTGAACGCCTTGAGCCTGAATTCGGCAGTTTGAACCGCCAAGGCACACACCCTCTCGCAACGCTGCACAGCAATCGCATAACCACAAACATCCTGTCGACGAGCATGACCGATCTGCACCCGATCCTCACCGGCGCCCTCGCCAGCCTGGCCGCCGGCCTCGGCACCGGCGTGGGCGCCGTGCTCATCTATGGCATCCGGGAGCTCAAACCGCGCACGGAGGACGCGCTGCTCTCGGGAGCCGCCGGCATCATGCTGGCCGCCTCCTTCTACTCCCTGCTGCAGCCCGGGCTCGAGTACGGCGAGCAGAGATACGGCAGTCCGGGTATCGCCGTGACCCTGGTCGTCGCCGGCATGCTGCTGGGTGGCGCGGTGATCTGGACCATCCATCGCTACGCGCCTCATGAGCATTTCCACGCGGGCCGCGAGGGTCCGGACGCGGGCAAGCTCGCCCGTCTGTGGCTGTTCGTCATCGCCATCACCCTGCACAACTTCCCGGAGGGAATGGCCGTCGGCGTCGGCGCCGCGAGCGGCGATTTCGCCGCAGGTGCCGCCCTGACGATCGGCATCGGCATTCAGAATGTACCCGAGGGCCTGGCAGTGGCCGCCGCCCTCATGGCCGCGGGTTACAGTCGCCACCTGAGCGCGGGAATCGCCTTTCTCACCGGCTTGGTGGAGCCCGTGGGCGGACTGATCGGTGCCGGCGCCGCCTGGGTCGCTGCCGCCCTTCTGCCCCTGATCCTGGGCTTTGCCGGCGGTGCCATGCTCTACATCATCAGCGCCGAGATCATTCCCGAGACCCATCGCAAGGGCCACAAGACCGTCGCCACGGGATCGCTGATGCTCGGCGTGGCGCTGATGCTCGTTCTCGGGGTGCTGCTGGACGCCGGCTGATCCGTACCCTGAAGCAGGTCGATCGCCGGGACGCACCGCCGGCTGCCGTCAACCGAGGACCAGATGGAGCACCCAGGGCAGGTAAAGCATGATCAGCAAGACGGCGAGGATGGTCAGTCGGAAACCGGCGCACATCATCTGGGGTACGGTGACTTGGCCGCTACCGGAGACGATGGCCCCGACGATGACTCCGATGGCGAGCAAGATCAGACTCGAGAAGTGTGTATAAATGCAGGCCGCGTCAAGCCGGACGCGGCCCCAGCAGCTGCTCCAGCTCGTCGAACTCCACCGTTTCCCGCTCCAGCAGTGCCTCCGCCAGCCGGTCCAGCCGCTCGCGGGCCTCTGCCAGCATACGGCGCACCGTCCCATGCCGTTCCTCGAGGAGGAGGCTCACCGCCTGGTCGATACGCCTGGCGGTATCCTCGCTGTAGGTACGGCCCTGGCCGAGCTCGTAGCCCAGAAAGCGGTCCTCTCCGGAGGAGTCGTAGGCCGCGAGCCCCAGCTCGCTCATGCCCCATGAGGTGACCATACGCCGGGCCAGGTGGGTCGCCTGGAGCAGGTCGTTCTCGGCTCCGGTGGTGACCTCGCCAATGGCGATCTCCTCGCCGCTGCGCCCGCCCAACATCACCGCCAGGCGCGCCATCA
>CAYYHR010000353.1:0-3899 GCA_964471705.1 uncultured Chromatiaceae bacterium | reverse complement strand
CCTACGCCTACGCCTACGCCTACGCCTGTGGCCTTGGCTCGTCGGCTTCCTTTGCCGAGCCCTTCGGTGGCGGTGTCCAGCCACGCTGTGACCGGTCATGCAGCTCGAGACGGTCGGTCTCCATCATCTCCCGGAGCGTGTCCCTGAGCTGACGTGTTCGTTCCTGGAAGTTCTTGTTGTGAGCGATATCCGGGTTTTGGTCCCACAGCTCGTAGAGGTGATCCAGGTCTGACTGATCGTGCTTGCGAAAAGCGTGCGCCATCTTCTCGACCCTGAATGGGTGTATGCCCAATGTCCGCAACACCTCCATGCCTAGCCGAAGAGAGCCATCGAACAACTCTCGTACCGCAAAGTCGACACCCGCCTTTTTGAGCATGTAGAGGTGGTTGACGTCGATGGCACGGGCCAGAATCCTGACCCCCGGGTAGTGGCGGCGCACGTACTTGACCATTTCGACGGCGCAGTCAGGATCGTCGATGGCGATGACGAACACCGCCGCGTCCTCGATCCCGGCTGCATGTAACAGGTCGGGGCGCGAGGCGTCTCCGTAGTAGCTCTTGATGCCGACTTGGCGCAGCGTGTCGATGAGCGCCGCCTCGCGCTCCAGCACGACGGTAGGCACACCGCTGGCCACGAGCAGCCGGTTGATGATCCGCCCGAAGCGACCGTTGCCCGCGATCAGTACTCTGCCCCTTTCGTCGATGGCGTCGGGCGACTGAGCGCCGTCGCTGCGGAGGCAAGGCAGAATCAGTCGCTCGTAAAGGAAGAGCAAGGCCGGGGTGAGCAACATCGAAAGCGCGACGACGAGCGACAGCGTCTTTTCCAGATTCGTGTCGATCACGCCGGATTGCACGCTGAAGCTCAAGAGCACGAAGCAGAGCTCGCCCGCTTGCGTGAGCGCCAGTGAGACCAGCCAGCCGTCGCCCGCCCCGAGCTGGAACAGCTGTGCGAGCCCGAACAGGACGAGCCCTTTCACCAACATCAATCCCAGGGTGAGGTCGATCAACCCGGGCAGATCAGCAAACAGCAGGCTGAAATCCATCCTGGCGCCGACCGTGATGAAGAACAGCCCGAGGAGCAAGCCCTTGAAGGGCTCGATATCGGATACGAGCTCGTGGCGGTACTCGCTGTTGGCCAGGACGACGCCGGCTAGAAAGGTCCCGAGCGCCGGAGAAAGGCCCACCAGGCCCATGATCCACGTAATACCGACGACCAGGAGCAGGGAGCTGGCGGTGAAGATCTCCCGTAGGCGCGACTTGGCGATGAAGTGGAACCAGGGATGCGACAGGAAGCGACCGGCAACCAGGACCACAGCGACCGCACCCAGCACGACCAGCGCATGCCCCCAGCCGGGGAGGTCCGCGACCAGACTCGTTCCCGCGCCGGGATCCACCCCATCCAGCGCATGTGAAACGACGCCGGCGCTCTCCTCTCCCGGGCCGCCTCCAGCCAGACCGGGAGGCGCGAGCAGTGGAATCAGCGCCAATATCGGGATAACGGCGAGATCCTGGAACAACAGGACAGAGAAGCTCGAGCGCCCGCCTTCGGTCCTGGCCAGGCCCTTTTCGTTCAAAGTCTGCAGGACGATCGCCGTCGAGGACAGGGAGAAGATCAACCCGATGGCGACGGCGATCCGCCATTCCATGCCCAGCATTGAGGCGACTGCGGCGATCAGGGTTGCCGTGACGGCGACCTGCAGGCCGCCGAGGCCGAGCAGACGGGTGCGCATCTCCCAGAGCAGCCGCGGCTCGAGCTCCAGCCCGACGAGGAACAGCATCATCACGACTCCGAGCTGGGCGAACTGCTGGATCTCTTCCTCTTCGGAGCCCACCAGCCCGGTAACCGGCCCGATGAGGATGCCGGCGATCAGGTATCCGAGCACGGAGCCCAGGCCGAGACGCTTGGCGAGGGGGACGGCGATCACAGCGGCGCAGAGATAGATCAAGGACTGAAACAGGGGGCCGCTCATGATTCACCTCACCGCGATGAGTGCGTCGAGGTCGGTGTTGAGTCTCGGCAAGTCGAGCGTCGCGTCGAGGCTCAAGCGGTCGTCGCGCAGGGCCTGAAGCACACGGATCCAATCCGTCACGTGGGTGCCGACGCGGCCCTCCTCGGCCGCGGTACGGGCTCCGAACAAGGCGAAGGGTGGCAGGTAGCGCATACCGCACAGAGAGGCCATCTGTTCCAGTGGGCACAGCAGCTCACGGATCGTGAAATGGTTGGCCCCAGCGGCACAATAGGCCGACTCGGCGCCTCCTACGGTCAGTGCGTCCAGAAAGATCTTGCCCCGTAGCACAGTATCCCGTGCGCCGTAGGCGAATCCGTGCTCGAGCACGAGATCCTGCCATTCCTTGAGGATCGCAGGCGTCGAGTACCAGTAGAGCGGATGCATGAAGACGATCACTTCGTGCGCCAGCAGGCGGGCCTGCTCGCGGTCGATGTCGATCTGCTGATCCGGATATTCAGCGTAGAGGTCGACCAGGGTGACGCCATGGATCCCGGCCGTCGCATGTGCCAACGATCGATTGACCTCGGAACGCTCGAGCGAGGGATGGGCAAAGAGGACGAGGATACGCCGCATGGTCGAGTGTGCTCCTCTTCAGATAAACCCCATCGAGAGTGCAGTGGGTATCCTGAGGTAATGCGCGACCCCGGTTGCCCAACATGCAATCCGACCGTCCCGGAGCCTCAGGGTTCTCCCCCTCGGGGAATTCTCGGGTACAGCCGAGCATGTGCGCGAGGTGTCGGCACGCATCGGCGAGCCCTGCGCCTGCTGGAAGGCGATACGATGGCTGGCATCGAACCGGCCCATCACACAGGGCTGCTGTTTCAAAGATCCAGGGAGGGCAGGTACCAGGTGGGTCGGACCGGCCAGGTGCGCGAATCCGATCGCGGCGCGAGCCCGGTCCCGACGAGGACGGAGTCGATCCCGCTGTGCTGCGCACCGAGGATGTCGGTGCCGAGCTGATCGCCGATCATGAGGGGCCGAGAGGCGCCGAGCCGGCGCAGCGCGGCGGAAAAGATCGGGCGATATGGCTTGCCGAGCCTGATGAAGCCGTTCGTATCACCGGGATATCGCTCGCGGACCACGGCCTCCAGCATGGCCGCCAAACCGCCGGAGGTGAAGCCGAATCGTCCGGGGCCGACTGGGTAGATCAGGTCCGGGTTGCACAACAGCAGGTGCAGTGATCGGCCCAGATCCATCCTGCGCAGCATCAGGCTCACGGCGAGGTTCATGTCCTGCAGGAAACGGACGCCTTTCTGGTCGGCGACGATCAGAACCTCGGCGTCCGTATCTTCGTCCAGCGCGACGACGCGGCCGCCCGCACGCTCGACGTAGATGCACGAGTCGTCTGGGCCGAGCACGACACAGCGGCTGCCGGCCAAGCCTTGCTCATGGAAGTGCTCCTGCAACAGGCCACCGGAGGTCAGGAAACGCTCAGGTGCGACCTCGAGCCCGAAGGCGGCCAGCTCCGCGCTAAGGGTCTCCGGCAGCCGGCTCGCGGAGTTGGTGACCACGAGCCATGGCCGACCGGCTGCGTCGAGCCGCTCTAACAGATCACGGGCGCCGGGCATGGCGCTGTTCTTGTCGACCAGCACGCCGTAGGCGTCGATCAGAAACCCGTCGTATGTCTCGACCAGTGCGTCGAGCGACGTTTGCGAAAGGGCCTGGGGCACTGCGGATCAGGGCTCTTCTTGGTGGAGAAAGATCGTCGGTGAGCGCAAAGGACAGGGCGATTCCCGATCCCACGCTCTGGGTCGGCCCGTGTCTGGCAAGTATAATCCCAGATCTGGTAGTTAACCGCGAATGAACGCGAATAAACGCTAATGTGGCAGTATGTTGCCTCGCAGAGTCCATTCACCGATAGGGCGACGGACTTATGTAGGTATTTTTCTGA
>CAYYHR010000352.1:0-3901 GCA_964471705.1 uncultured Chromatiaceae bacterium | reverse complement strand
GGAGGAATTCGGCGGCGAGGTCCACACCTTTTCCCCGGGCTACAAAGCGCAGGAGCTGACGAGGTCCTGGCGATCACGGACCACGTCGTCTTCAACTCGATCGAGCAATGGGAACGATTCCAGCCCCGGTCCGGGAAGCGCAAGTGCTAAGACCGGGTCTGCGTTTCGGTCTGCGCATCAACCCCGAGCACACCGAGGGCTGGAGCCCACTCTACGATCCCTGAGCCCCCGGCTCCCATCTGGGCATACCCGCGAGCCGCTTGTCCGAACACTCGCTGGAGGGGATCAACGGCCTGCATTTCCACGCCCTGTGCGAGCACAGGATCTACCCCCGTTGGAGCGCACCCTGGCTGCGGTGGAGGAGCGCTTCGGTCGCTACCCCTCCATGATCGTTAGTGCCATGCTCTGGTCCTACTTCATTGGGTATCGGCGGCCGCCGCCGGCATCGAACGGAAGGTGACCGGCAGCGCGTCTTGCGGCGGCGTGAAGGTGAATTCATCGGCCGCGAAGTGTGGTTTCAGGTTCCAGGTCATTTGTCCTGGAAATTGTAGCCCGGAAGGCTCACTGTGGTTCGGGGTTGTGGGGGCTGCACCGTTTCGGCTCGCGGTGGCGCGGGAGGGCCAAACCAGATGTGGAGTTGAAACATCACCTGCCTGGCCACTACGGTCCTCGGGATGTTCTTTGCAGAGGCGACATCCTGTCGATACAAAATGCTGTCCTATCGACGCCCGTGAACCCCGAGGTCTTCGAGACACTGCCGCAGCGAGGACTCCCAGTCCGGCATAGTTAAACCGAAGGTCTCTCGCAGTTTAGCGTTGTCTAGCACCGAATAGGCAGGGCGCTTCGCTGGTGCCGGGTATTCGGAGGTAGGAATGGGGAGGAGATTACAGCGGCGGCCGCTGACCTCCAGAATGGTGCGGGCGAAGTCGTACCAGCTGATCTCACCACCATTTGTCGCATGGTAGACGCCCTTCACACGCTCCGCATCCAGGTCGCCACCGAGAACCCGGTACAGGATCTGCGCGGTCACCTCGGCCAGCATTCGACTCCAGGTGGGTGCGCCTATTTGATCATCGACGATGCGCAGCTCTTCCTTCTCCCCGAAGAGTCGCAGCATGGTGAGCAGGAAGTTGCTGCCGCGTACACCGTAGACCCAGCTGGTGCGCAGGACGATGGCGTTCGCTCCGCTGGCCAGAAGCGATCGCTCGCCGCCGAGCTTGGTCTCGCCGTAAACGTTCAAGGGGCCAGGCTCGTCATCCTCCCGGTAGGGGCGCCCGGAATTGCCGGAGAAAACGAAATCCGTCGAGTAGTGAAGGACGGGCACGCCGCGCTCGCGTATTAGACTGCCCAGCATGCCCGGGGCCTCGGCGTTGATCCGATGGGCGAGCTCGGGCTCGCTCTCTGCCTTGTCGACCGCCGTGTAGGCGGCAGCGTTGACGACAGCGTGAGGCTCGGACTCCTGCACCAAGGCGAGCAGAGAACGCCGATCTGACAGGTCCACCCGCGGACCTCGCGCACCGTCGAGGGAGGCGGCGATGATCCGGCCCAGGGGCGCCAGGGCTCGGCACAGCTCCCACCCCACCTGCCCATCGGCACCGATGAGGAGTATGCGCCGCGGGGATTCCTGCTTGCTCGTCATGATGGAGATCGGCCCTCGTATGCAGGGAGTTTGTCTGCGGGGATGTCCTGTAGCAGTGCTGCATCCAGGTCCTTAGGGGACAGGTCGGGCTCGCCGTCCAGCGGCCAATCGACACCTATGACCGGATCGTCCCAGCGCACGCTGAGCTCGGTCTCCGGGTGATAGAAATCGGAGCATTTGTAGGCGAACAGGGCATCCGCGCTGGTAACGCAGAAGCCGTGAGCAAAACCTGGCGGGACCCACAGCTGACGCTTGTTATCTCCGGACAGGCGTACCCCTACCCAGCGCCCGAAAGTCGGCGAGCCGCGACGGACGTCGACCGCCACATCGAAGACCTCGCCACTGAAGACCTGCACCAGCTTTCCCTGAGGATGCGGCCACTGCAGGTGCAAACCGCGCAGGACACCACGGCGCGAATAGGACAGATTGTCCTGCACCAGGTCCGGCGGAATACCATGCTGCGTATATCTGTCCCTATGATAGGTTTCCAGAAAGAATCCCCGGTCGTCGCCGAAGACCTTGGGCTCGATGGTAAGGACACCGGGCAGCTCTGTCTCGATGACCTTCACGGCTCCGCACCCCGTTCCAACAGCCCTAGTAGATACTCGCCGTACCCGCTCTTGGTGAGCGCCCTGGCGGTCTCGGTAAGCTCGTCTGCGTCGATCCAGCGCTGCCGGTAGGCGATCTCTTCCGGACAACAGATCTTGAGCCCCTGACGCTGCTCGATGGTCTCGATGAAGCTCCCCGCCTGCATCAGGGACTCGTGGGTGCCCGTGTCCAGCCAGGCGGTTCCCCGTCCCAGCTTCTCCAGGAAGAGCTCGCCCTGTTCCAGGTACAGGTTGTTGAGGTCCGTGATCTCCAGCTCGCCGCGGGTGGAGGGTCTCAGCTCCGCCGCCAGGTCACAGGCCCGATGATCGTAGAAATAGATGCCGGTGACCGCATAGTTGGATCTCGGCCGCTCCGGCTTTTCCTCCAGGGCGACCACATTCCCGCCAATGTCGAGCTCCGCCACGCCGTAACGCTCCGGGTCCCTGACCCAGTATCCGAAGACCGTAGCGCCCTGCTCCCGTGCCGCCGCAGCTCGCAACTGCTGGACCATGCCATGACCGTAGAAGATGTTGTCCCCCAGAATCAGGCAGCTCGGATCCGAGGCAACGAAGTCCCTGCCGATGATGAATGCCTGTGCCAATCCGCCGGGTTCCGGCTGCACCTCGTAGCCGAGATGGATTCCCCACTGGCTGCCGTCCCCGAGCAGGTCGCGAAAGGACATCTCGTCCCGCGGCGTGGTGATCACCAGGATCTCGCGTATCCCCGCCAGCATCAGCGTGGAGAGGGGATAGTAGATCATCGGCTTGTCGTAGACCGGCAGCAACTGCTTGCTGACGCTGTGGGTCAGGGGATAGAGGCGAGTGCCCGAGCCGCCGGCGAGGATGATGCCTTTTCTGTTCATTTCGCGAACCCGAGACGCTCTCCGAGATAGCTGCCGTCCATGACGCGCCGACACCAGATCTGATTCTCCAGATACCAGACCAGGGTTTTTCTCATCCCGCTCTCGAAGCTTTCCCGAGGCTCCCACCCCAGCTCCGACCGTAGCTTGCCCGAGTCGATAGCGTAGCGCTGGTCGTGCCCGGGCCGGTCGGTAACGAAGGTCTTCAGCTTGCCATGGGGCCGGTAGGGGGAATCGGGTAGGAGCTCATCGAGCAAGGCGCAGAGGGTATCGACCACCTGCAGGTTGGTACGCTCGCTGTTTCCTCCCACGTTGTAGACCTCTCCCGGGCGTCCAGCCTCCAGGACCCGCCAAATGGCGCGGCAGTGGTCGACGACGTAGAGCCAGTCACGAACGTTGGAGCCGTCCCCATAGATGGGCAGTCTCTCTCCCTGGATGGCCTTCAGGGTGACCAGGGGGATCAACTTCTCTGGAAACTGGTAAGGCCCGTAGTTATTCGAGCAGTTGGTCGTGAGCACCGGCAGGCCGTAGGTATGGTGCCAAGCCCTCACCAGATGATCCGAGGCCGCCTTGGATGCCGAGTAGGGGGAGTTGGGCGCGTAGGCTGTGGTCTCGACGAACTTTCCGGTCGAGCCGAGGGAGCCGTAGACCTCATCCGTCGAGACATGGAGGAAACGGAATTCCTCCCTGCGAGTATTGCCCAGACGGCTCCAGTACTCCCTGGTGCAATCGAGCAGATTGAAAGTGCCCCGCACATTGGTCTCGATGAAGTCGGCGGGGCCGTCGATGGAGCGGTCCACGTGGCTCTCCGCCGC
>CAYYHR010000351.1:0-3904 GCA_964471705.1 uncultured Chromatiaceae bacterium | reverse complement strand
CGGATCGATGAGCTCGGAGACCGCAAGAGCCTCCTCAATCCTTTGTGGTACGCGGGCTCTTTCGCCATCGGTGCCTTGGCCGGGCTCGCCGGCGACAAGTGGAGCCTGGGATTCGTGGTCGAGACCGAGCGCCAAGTGGAAAGTCACCTGGAGAGCCACCTGGCCGAGATCCCGGAAAGGGACAAGCGGACCCGCGCCATCCTCGAAGAGATGAAGTCAGACGAGATTCACCACGCGACGGTAGCCAAGGCTGGCGGTGGCGCGCCTTTGCCGGCACCCGTCAAGATCGCTATGCGCCTCGTGTCGAAGGTCATGACCCGCAGCGTCTACTGGGTCTAGGGTCAGCATCCTGACTTTGCTTGGATGCGGATCTTTCCAGGGCTCGATCCGCGGTGTCGATAGGAGTCAGGAGGGAGGTGAAGCTCCCGAGTCGGACCCGCGAGCAGTCTTACTATCCAGGGCTGTGGTATCCCGCAGAAAATCCAGTGCCGACGCGACGGCCTCTTTCGACGCACCCAGCCACCGGAAGAAGAGAAAACCGTGACCGGCACGACGCTTCCCGGAAAAGAACAGGGACCGGCAGCGAACGCCATGATTCTCGAGGGCCTGTGCGTAAGCCTTTGACTGGCTGAACAGGCCGTCCCGCTCTCCTGCGCAAAGCCATATCGGCGGCAGGTCAGGGGAGATCTGTCTGATGGGAGACGCGACTATCGAGTTTTCCCGATAGATCGGCATTTCCGCTCCAAGAAAGCTTCGCGCATAGATCCTTATGAAGGGAAAAGGGGCCTCCTGTACGGTGTCGAAGTCGTATACGCCATAAAAGAGCAACAATCCTTTGACCGAGGTCTCACTCACGTGGCTCCGGACACCGATTCGTTGGAGCAGGCCGTCCTTGTACAGAGCGCTCGCATACCAAGAGGCGATCTGGGCGCCGGCTGAATCACCGGCCAGCACGATGACCGTGGGATCTCCTCCGTAGCGCTCGGCGTTGCGGTGGATCCAGTCGATCGCCAGGACCGCATCCTGCAGCGGCGCGGAAAACCGGTACTTGGGTGCCAGCCGATAATTGACATTGAAAATCACAAACCCGCTGCGCGCGAAGGTTGCTGCAATTCCTTTGTAGATCCTCTTATCGGCGCTGACCCATCCGCCGCCATGAAAGAAGACGAGAATAGGCAGGGGATTCGGCTCGGAAGATCCGGGTTTCCATATGTCGAGACGCTGATCGGGCAGGGGTCCATAGGGGACGTCGGCGAACAGATCCAGTCCCCTGGCGAGGCCGATATTGAGCAGGGGACTGCCCAGTCTGCCCAGAGAGTTGAAGACGATTTTTAGGCAATATGCCCTGAGATCCAGCATCGAGATCATTCGGACGCACCTAGGGGGGACGCTGATATATTGTGTATTCCATCCGGGCCAAGGACGGCTCGGCATTCTCGAGCGCGAGAAGTGTTTGAAAGCGAGACGGCCCCGGGAATATGAGCAGACATGACGGCGAGTATTTTCTCCGGATGGGGCGCTACGGATATCGTTTCTATGCGCACGACCAGGATGAAGAAGCGGTTTGTCGGCTCTGCTGGGAGAATGCCTTGCCCGGCGGAAGGCCCTTTCCCTTGATCCCGGAAGCCGGTGCTCTGAGCTTCGGTCGGATAATCACGGGTCCCTTCGCGAGATGTGCCTCCCGGTATTTTTATGTCGTGGACGATCTGAGCTCGGGTAGCCTCGTCGGCTATTTTACGGGCTCGGACGGCAATGCGGTGGAAACGCCCGAAGGTGTCATACCCTGGGCAACCCATCGAGACAGCGTTGCACGCCAGATCGCTGCTGACGAGTTCGGTGAGATCTCCCCCAAGGCCTGCATTCCCACCTATGGCTTCGTAGAAGGCGTCAAGTTTCTTTACACCCTCAGCCTGGGAGCCAGGGCCATACAGTTTCTCCTGCACGAAAAATTCAATGGCGACAAGGAAATGCCAGAAATGCCTCCCGGTCCCGAGTTTCACTTTCAAGTAGGCAAGGGTCATCGCGGACAGGGCATCGGCCGCACTCTCATCGAGCACTTCGCGAGCGGGCTCACGGGTGACAAATCCAAGAGCCTGTGCGCTCAGGTGACGGTTTGTGATGGACAGAAATCCTTGGCTTACTATCGGAGCATGTCCGTAGGGGGCGAGGAGCTGTGGAAAATCTACGACAGGCGCGAGACCGCTATATACACGAGCGAGGAAAAAGAGCAGTGGGGATTGGGTCCGCTGGTCGAAAACGTCAGTCTCCTCGCTGACCGGGAGCGATTGTTGGCGTTCGTCAGAAACAATCGCCAGGGAGTTGGCCACAAAACCCACAGAAAGGATCAGAAAAATAATTGATCAGAAATATCTAATATGCTAACCTTCCTACAAACTAGGCCCCACGTCTGCTATAGATTAACCATGGCGTTACCGCGGGAAGTTACAGCAGATTGTAAGTCAAGCTGATTATCAGCCATCTTTCAAGGAAGCAGGATACCTGTGAAGAGGGAGTAGCAGGTCAACATGTACTATTCAAATGCACTCGATAACGAAGCGCGCTCGGTCGGGAACAATCGGGTAAGTGGGCCGGTGGATCCCGAAGAGATCCGATTTCGCCCCTTCTCCGCAGAGGGCGACGATGAGCAGCAGATGCGCGAGCTGGTCTTCGACAACGCCTTTCTCGGTCAGCCGTTCGATGTGATTTGTCCCTGCAAGCGCTGGTTCTCCGACGTCGTTCTCCTACCCTACATCAGACATCAGCCGGAGAACATCCACGTTGCCGTCGACGAAGGAAGCGGGCGTCTCGTCGGATATCTTACGGGCTCGACGGGGGGGGAAGAGTTCGAAAAGCAACAGTACAGCATGGTGAGGAGGCAGGTCGTTTCCCTTGCCGCTTCCTTGACGATGCCTTGGACACTCTTCGACCACGCCAGCCGTCTCTTCGCTACCCATGTGATTTTCAAGGGGGAGAGCGAGCGTCCGCAACACCCGGATGCGGGTGTCCACTGGCATTACCAGGTGGCGAGGGAGTACCGCGGCCAGGGGATTGGCAGGAAGCTGCTACAACGCTTCGCCGGTGAGGCGCTCAACGCCGATTTCGAGCTCATCTGGGCGGAAGTGTCCTCCTACCCCGCAAAGCCGCCCGAATACTTCCAGCATCGAGGATGGTCGATCTTCGATGCCAAGCCGACGGAGATCTTCGGCGATCACGTCGATTTTCCCGTCGAGACCTTGTGTATCACCAAGCCGCTCTCGGAGCTCGAGGCCCGGGTCTTTGCTGCTTGAGACGATTCGGTAATCGCCTGAGCCTCGCGGCCAGGCTGTTCAGGAGCTGCGTTGACTGTATTCGCTCTTGGAGCCGGTCTGGTCCCAGGCGAACGTGCAGTCGAGGTGGGAGAGGACGGAGACGAGACCCTGCTCGCCGCCTTCTACCATGACCGCGATGGGTGCGCGTTTTCCGAACTGTCTGTTCCCGCGCTTGACCCATAGGGATCGCATTTCCGGATTGCGGGGAAAATAGGTGTGTAAGGCTTCTTCGATACGCATCAGGTAGGCGACACGGCGGCTGACCTGCGGATCATCCGGGAATGGCTCGTCTTCCCGGAAGCGGGATACGGCCCGCGCCTTGACCGTCTCCGGCAGGCTCAGGATCCCTATGATCTCCCTCGCCCCGAGGCCCCAGCCCTCGAGCAGATCCATGGTCCGGCGGGTCAACAGCAAACGTTCGTCAAGGCTCAATTCGGTCATCGTTGATTCACTTCCAGCTTGGTCGGGTCCCTGAGCGCCCGAGGGCATGGGTGATGCACCCGTATGCCAGACAAGCTTGAGGCGCGGGCGAATAAATACAACCCTGATATGTTTTGACCTGTCAACCTTTGGCACCAAGTTTCGTAACGCTCCGC
>CAYYHR010000350.1:0-3919 GCA_964471705.1 uncultured Chromatiaceae bacterium | reverse complement strand
GCCACAGGACGGTGCCGGTGGCGTATGAGCCGTTCATGAGATACACGCCTTGCGCGAGCAGGCGCGTTCATGGCCTCGATGTCGAGTCCCTGATGATCGACGTCGCCTCATGGTTTCGGACCTTACGTGGTAAGCCGCGCGTACAGTAGCGGCAGCCGCATAGGCAGCTCCGAAGGCCGGCGAATGACGACATAACCGCCATTGTCGAACAGATGCGGCAGATAGTCGTTGCCTCGCTCGTCGATAGTCACACAGAAGGGCGTGAGGCCGAGGCGACGCGCCTCTCGGACCGCATGGCGTGTGTCTTCGATACCGTAGCGGCCCTCGTACTTGTCCAGGTCGTTGGGCTTGCCGTCGGAGAGCAACAGCAGCAGGCGGCGTCCGGCCGGCTGGTTTATGAGTAGCTTTGTGCCGTAGCGGATTGCCGCGCCCATGCGGGTGTAGTAACCAGGCTTCACGGCACCGATCCGTCCCCGTACCGTCGCCCCGTACATTTCGTCGAATCCCTTGAGTCTGCGCACCCGTACCGGGTCGCGCCGACATGAGGAAAATCCGAGCATGCCGAACCGGTCGCCGGTTGCCGCCAAGCTCTCTGCAAACAGGAATAGGCTATCGCGGATGACATCGATGACCCGTGCTTGGTCGTCGACCCAGGTATCTGTCGATAGCGAGAGGTCGGCCAGAAGCAGGCAGGCGAGATCGCGTGCGCCGCTGCGCATCTCGCGATAGAGCGCGTCTGCACCGGTAGCGCCGCCGGCGTGGCGGTCGGCCGCAAAGCGCAAATAGGCGTCTAGATCTACCTCCTGCCCATCCGGTTGGCCACGATGCCAGATGCGCGCCGGCGCCAGGGCCTGGAACTGGCTGCGCAGGCGTTTGGCGGTCCACTCGAGCTCAGTGGGGAGTGGGCAAGGTGCGGCATCGAAGGCCAACATCTCGACAATGCGGCAATGGTCCGGCTGCAGGCGGCGGCGCTTCCAGTCCCACTCCGGTAGCAGGGTACCCTCGTCGAGCACCAGATCATCCTCCGCCTCGGCTGGCAGGTCGAGATCGAACCTGAGCCGCGCCCCCGAGACCCTTCGGTCCCGCGCCACGGCGATCTTGTCCATGTCGTCCGCGGCGGCGCGTGCCCGGTCCAGGTCCTCCTCCTCGTCCGTGCCGCGGTCTATCTTTACGTACTCCCCCCAGGTGAGGATATTGTCCATACGCATCGTGACCAGTCCCTGGTCTTTTTCGGGCATCTGGGTACGCCCGGCCTGGCGCCGCCGACGCTCGCCGAGGTCGGCGATCCGGTCGTCCTGGCAGGACCGTTGCTGCTCGCCGTCGTCACCAGCCGCACTGCCGACCGGCAGTGGTGGGCTCGGGTGAAGCCACAAGGGCACGGGGAAGGGAGGACGCTTGGCGCGGGGTAGCGCGGTGACGCTGCCCGGCTTCGCCAGGGCTTGGCGGATAGCCCGCTCGCGCTCCGTCTCGCTTGTCGCCAAGCGCCGGGGATCTGGACGCGGAGCCAAATGGGCGTTGACGAGCCGCTGATAGCGGGATGTCAGTCCAGGAAAGCGAGCAAGGGTGATGCGGGTCATCGATTGACCGCGAATGAGCCAGTTCTGGCTCGTGGAAGATGGGTTGACGGCCAAAGCGGACAGCCAAAGGTAGAGATCGCGATTGAGGTCGCTCTCGGGAAAGCAATCGATGACGGGTGGTAAGCGCAACGAGCGCTCGTCACGCCACGCGTATTCGACCTTCTCGCCGATACCCGCAGCCCGCTGCAGAAATCCCCGCCGTGCACCATGGACGGTGGCGTCCGCTGCACAGACCTCGAGCCCGCCGTCGCCTCCCAGGGCTCGGAAAAGGATACCGGCCGTCCGGGCCACGTCCACCAGGCGTACGGCCGCCTCGGGGTAACGCCGTTCGGCGATACGGGTGATCACCCGGTGCCAGAGCTCGCCGATCTTCTCTTCCATAACCTCTTCGTCGACGGTCAGCGGTTACACGCCCGCTGCGAGCGACAAGCCGCACTTGGTAACTCCCCGTCGAGCACTACTTGGCGCTTCCAGGAAACCGAGTCTGAATCCTCGCGAATCGGCGCTGGCGCAATCGACGGACATCGTTTCTCTATCCAGCCCGATCGCCCAGTCCGTCCTGTCACCACCGGAAAGGCTGCCTCGCCCGACACCCAGCGCAGCAGGCTCGTCCCGGAGAGGCGCCGTTGGACCTGTGTACAGGCGGAGATGCACTCGCCGCACTCGGTACAGGTAAACATTTTGCGCTTGAGGGTACGTGGCTTCAGCCGCATGGGGCAGGCGTTGTCGCAAGCGTTGTTGCAGTTGCTACAAGCACTTGCGCGGTTGGTATCGAAGCCCACGACCATGGCGCGGGGGTTGGCCATCCAGGCCAGGCTCTGGAAAAGCCCGACCGCGCAGGCAAAACGGCAGAAGAAGTGGCGGGCAAGCAAAAACTCGACAGCCAAAGCGACCGTGCCTGCAGTCAGGAAGATGGTTTGGTTGCGCGAGAGCTGGCCAGTGAAGAGGTTATGGTAGACCTCGAATGGCGGCAGCAGATAGGTCAGCAGCACCAGTGCCCACAGGAAGGCGAAGCCGAGAACGGCAAGCAGGGTTGGCGGCCAGTACCATCAGTTTGGCGCCATCCGACTCCCATCCGGCTGCAGCTCGGGCAAGGGGCGGCGCTCCCATAGGCTCGGTCTTCCGGAGGCACAGCGCATGAGTCGGTTGATCAGCTCGACGACCGAAAAGTGGGGGCAGAGCCAGCCGCAATAGAGACGGCCATAGCGCCAGGCAATCCAAATGAAAAGCGCAGCTCCGCCGAAGATGGGCAGGAAGCCCCGAAGGAAGAGATTGACCGTCGCGTCGCCAATGCCGGCTCGGCCGGTGAGGAACTCGTCGATCCCCAGGGTCCATTCCCGTCCCAACAGGATCGCGTGCCCCTGGGTCAGGTCGATGCGAAAGAGATCGAGGATCGGTGCCATTATGAAGAGGGCGAAAAAGCCGATCTGAAACCAGGCCCGCTTGCGCTGGAGGGAGGTCCTAGTCATTTGCTGCTCCAGGGCACCCTGCCGGCAGGGGGCGGCCCACCAGCGGGAAGCGCCAACACCGTCCCGCCATGGCCTTGGCGAGTCCGACCACGCCGAAAACCACCAGGGTCGAATGGCAGACAATGAAGTAGATGATAATGACCACCCAAGTGTGCACCCCCTGGTAGCCGCCCAGGACCAGGATCAGGGCGTTCACGACAACGAGCAGGACCCCCCGCCCACAAACTGGCGAAGAAGGTTTGGGCGAGGTGAGCGACGGCTAGTGGCGGCCTGTTCTCGTTGCGGCGTAGATAGAGGGCGCCGAGGACCAGGAAGGCGATCCCCGGGAGCGCCAAGAGGTTGGCGAGATAGAGGGCCTCGGCCAGCACGGCGAGCCCGACGCCGGGCAACTGCGGCTCGATCGGCTCCTCTCTGTCCTCTTCAGCCGAGCGTGGCATCGATGACTTCTGCCAGCGCGGCGATGGTCTCTGCGTCGTCGGTCAGCGGCTCGACCAAGGCGGCGCGGCAGGCGTCGTGCTCGTCCATTCCGCTCTCGATCAGGGTGGCTGCGTACACCAGCAGACGCGTGGATGCCGCCTCCTCGAGGTCGTGGTCCTCGAGCGCCCGCAAGGCTCCTGCGAGTCTGACCAGACGCCACGCCTGGCCCTCGTCGATGCCGGTTTCGCAGACGAGTATCTCGATCTCCAATGCCGGCGCGGGGAAATCGAAGCTCACCGCGACAAACCGCTGGCGGGTGCTCAGCTTCATACCCTTGAGCAGGTTTTGGTAACCCGGGTTGTAGGAGACCACGAGCATGAATCCTTCCGGGGCCTGCAGGATCTCGCCGGTGCGCTCCAGAGGCAGGATCCGCCGATCGTCGGTGAGCGGGTGCAG
>CAYYHR010000349.1:0-3933 GCA_964471705.1 uncultured Chromatiaceae bacterium | reverse complement strand
ACCGTTTTGATCCTCGCTCTGGTGTCCTTCCTGAACGATGCCGCCAGCGACATGATCGCCCCCTTGCTGCCACTGTTCTTGACCGCCACGCTGGGCGCCGGGCCGGCGGTGGTGGGTTTGGTCGAGGGTGTGGCCGAGGCGACGGCCAGCCTGCTCAAGCTCATCTCCGGGCGTCTCGCGGACCGGGGCTGGAATCACAAGCGCCTGGTGGTTGGCGGCTACGGGGTTTCCAATTTGGCTCGCCCGCTCATCGGGTTGGCGCTGGGTTGGGGCTGGGTATTGCTGCTGCGTTTTCTGGACCGTGTGGGTAAAGGAATCCGCACCTCTCCCCGGGATGCCCTGATTGCCGCCAGCACGACGGAACGGCAGCGTGGCATGGCCTTCGGCTTCCACCGCGCCCTGGACAATGCGGGGGCCATGGTCGGCCCGCTCATCGCCTTCGCCCTGTTGAGCCTGGGACTCGATTTGGGGAAGGTGTTTCTCTGGTCCCTGGTGCCCGGGGCGCTGGTGCTCGTCATCCTGATCCGGGGCCTGGAGGATGCCCCCGCCCGCCCGCTACCGGGCGTTGCAGCACCCTTGCGCTGGAGTCATTTGGACCACCGCGTACGCGGCTTGATCCTGGCAGCGGGCGGCTTGGCCCTGGCCAGTGCGCCCGAGGCATTCTTGGTGCTGTGGGCCAGCAACCGCGGTCTGGCGCTGCGCTGGGTGCCTTTGATCTGGGCCGCGGCCAATGCCGTAAAGGCCCTGGTCGCTGCGCCTGCGGGCACGCTTTCCGACCGCTTCGGGCGCCGTCCGGTCCTGATCGCCGGCTGGTCGCTGCGGATCGTCCTCTTATTATTGTTGGCCGTCGGCGTCAGCGGGGACAATGACGCGGTCACCTGGCTGCTCTTTCTCGGCTATGCCGGTGCACTGGCCGCGACCGAAGGTGCCGAGCGGGCGCTCATCGGCGATTTCACGCCCGGGCAGGAGCGCGGCTCCGCATTCGGGCTCTACCACATGAGTGTCGGGCTGGCGGCCCTGCCCGGTGCACTGATCTTCGGTGGTATCTGGCAGCTGCTGGGCAGTCCTGCCGCGTTTCTGGCGGCGGCGATGATCGCAACCTTTGCCGTTGCCGCCCTGCTGACCCTCGGTCGAGCGCGCGCCTGAGAGGGTTTCCGACCTAGTTGGATATCCCGGAAAACCTTACCAAAAGGTGAGCGAAGCCCGAAGATTCGAGGGGCACAATAGTGCCATGCATATTCTATTGATCGAGGATGATAAAGCCGCCGCTGCCTACCTGACGAAGGGCCTGACCGAATCCGGCCATGTGGTGGACCGGGCCGCCGACGGGGAGGACGGGCTGCATCTGGCACTGACCGGCCAATACGATGTCCTGATCCTGGACCGCATGCTGCCCAAGCGCGACGGCCTGACCCTGGTGCGCATGCTGCGCGCCGACGGGCGGGACACGCCGGTGCTGGTGCTCAGTGCCCTCGGCGAGGTGGATGACCGCGTCCAGGGGCTTACCGCCGGCGGAGACGACTACCTGGCCAAGCCCTATGCCTTCAGCGAGCTCCTTGCCCGTCTCGACGCCCTGGTACGGCGCAGCCGCCCCGCCGCTCAGCCGCCGCATCACTTGCGCGTATCGGACCTGGAGCTGGATCTCACCTTGCATCGCGTAAGCCGGGCCGGCAAGCCGATCCGGTTGCAGCCTCGGGAGCTGAGGCTGCTCGAATATCTCATGCGCCATGCCGGACAAGTGGTGACCCGCACCATGCTGCTGGAGCAGGTATGGGACCTGCATTTCGATCCCCAGACCAACGTGATCGATACCCAGATCAGTCGCCTACGGGCCAAGATCGACCGGGGCTTCGACCGCTCGCTGCTGCACACCCTGCGGGGCGTCGGCTACAAGCTCGATGAATCTGCGTAGGCTGCTGCGCACCTCAGCGGTGCGCCTGGCGCTGCGCTACGCACTCATCTACGTCGCGTTGATCGCCCTCGCCCTGGGGTTGCTCTACTGGAGCACCAGCCGCTTCGTCGACAAGCAGCTCGCCGCCGGTCTGCACAGCACCGCGGATGCCCTAGAGCGTGCCCGCGCGGATCTCGACCATGGCGAATTCGATGCCATGGTCCAAGCCGAGCTGCACGCCGGAAGGGCGAGCAAGCTGCACGTGCTGATCGCCAACGCGAAGGGGGTGCCCCTGGAGGGCGATCTCGAGGGTTGGCCCCCTGGCCTATCGGCAGACAACCGGGTCCACAATGTGCAGATCGAGGACGACCTGATCCCTGGCCGCTCCGAGGACGAGGATGCCTACTGGCCGGTGCTGGCTCGACGGCTGCCCGACGGCGATCGCTTGCTGGTGGCGCACGGTCTGGACCAGGCCGAGGACCTGCTGGATTTCATCCAGGGCACCATGATCGCCATTCTGGCGGTCTCGCTTGGGCTGGCGCTTGGCCTCGGACTGCTGCAGGGGCGCGCGCTCCTGGCTCGCATCGACGCCCTGATCGGCACTGCTCGCAGCATCGGCGCCGGACGCTTGAACCGACGTATCCCCCTGAGCGGCCAGGATGACGAATTCGACGATCTGGCGGGCCAGCTCAACGCAATGCTGGACCGCATCCAGGCGCTGATGACCGGGATGCGCCAGGTAACCGACAATGTGGCCCATGACCTGCGCCGGCCCTTGTCTCGGGTGCGCAACCTACTGGACGTAACCCTGATCAAGGCCCGTAACTCGTCCGAGTATCGCGAGGCCATCGGCCAAGCCATCGACGATTTGGACGAGATCATTCGGACCTTCAATGCGCTGATAGAAATCGCGCAGGCGGAGGCCGGCAGTTTCCGCGGCGATTGGGGACCGGTGGATCTGAGCGCACTCGCCGCCGAGATGGCCGAGCTGTACGGTGCCCAGGCCGAAGAGCAGGACAGAGAGCTGGACGTAGTCATTCAGCCGGGCGTCGCGGTAACCGGCAACCGCCACCTGCTGGCTCAAGCCATCGGCAATCTCCTGGACAATGCGCTCAAGTTCAGTCCACAAGGAACACCGCTGCGCCTGGAAATGTCTGCTGCAGGCGATCGCGTGCGGGTAGCCATGCGCGACCAGGGACCGGGAATTCCACCCGAGGAGCGCGAGCATGTCCAGAAGCGCTTCGTCCGTCTGGATACGGCGCGCACCTCTCCCGGCAGCGGGCTTGGACTGAGCCTGGTCGCGGCGGTTGCCCGCTTGCATAGCGCAGATCTGAGGCTCGGCGATGCCGGCCCGGGGCTGATCGTCAGCTTCGAGATCGAGCGAGCATCCGGGGCGTAACGGCCTGAGCGGGCAGGCGTATCAAAGGGGCCTTGGCATTGCGGAAGGATTTTGTGGACTTGCTGCACCTGTAACAGGATGTCCTGACCTTAATGAGGGCAACGCTCAGATCCCAGCGCGTGGCATATTCGAAGCTTCACCGCATTGGACGGGACAGACTCAATGACAGTCTCAAAGGAAGCCCAATCTGGGTCCTTGCTGCGGGGATTGAAGTATAGCAGCGCGCCGTGATGGCTCTACAGCAAGTGACCCTGCGCATCCAAGAGCTCGATCTCGGCATGGCCGAGAATGCGCCCGTAGCGGTCACCTCTTTTCTCGATGCGCCCTTTGATCTCTAGGCCCTCTTTGGTCCACTCGTAGGATACGTGGGTTGGATTCAATAGGGTTGATCGGTCGAGCTCGATTGCAAGCGAGCTTGGAGGGAAAACCCTTTCATCAGGCGCCGTTGCCATTGCAAATAGCGGGCAGGTCAACAACGCAAGAAGACTCAACGCTGGAATTCGTCGGCGTGCGTGTTTCATAACTTGCCTCCTGGGTTGATAGTCGCTGCCTTGGTGGCAACGTTGGAGGCAGCCTAGGTGCGATCGCCTTGTGGCCAGCTTTCCGCAACCTTGCCAAATGGCAAGGGAGGTGTGGACCAACC
>CAYYHR010000348.1:0-3939 GCA_964471705.1 uncultured Chromatiaceae bacterium | reverse complement strand
ACGAGGACCCCCAGGAGATCGGCGACCTTTCGGATTCTCATCCTCGGAAGCTTCCACGTCGGGCGGGAAGGGTCGACTCGGCGCCTTCGGACCGGAGGGCGCGGAAGCTCCCTGTCCACCAATGGGCGGCGCTCGGCCTGGATCAGCGCGGTCAGCTGCCGTGCGGTCGTCGTCTCCGCATCAATCACGTCGCGGGGCTGCTTGTCCATGTCTGGAGAAATGGATGGGAATCCCCTGTCCGAGATTCCTTCCCTGGCTCGCCGGATATCGAGCTTCCGCTCCAGCCGGCAGCTAGGGGATGGTCGCCATCGGGTCTGGATCAGCTCTGTCCAGCGCGTGAGGGTGGATCGAGCCTGGAGTAGAGGTTTCTGCACGGCCGAGCGCTCTCTCCCGCGCGCGAGGATGGATCCCAGCCGCCCGATGGAGGCGACGGCAAAGGCCAAGGGACTATCTTTGGCCGGCTGCCGCTCGGCGCGTAGCAGCCTCTTCAGATGGCGCCCGTCGACCAGCTCGATGCCCATTGCCGCTGCGAAATGTCTCGCTTCCGGGACGAACTGTCCCGACGTGATCGCAAATCCACCTGAAGCAGCCGATTTCTCCATGCGCACGTGAAGATTGTGCAGCGCGGCCGCCCCCGCCTTCCAGGATCGCCAATCGGAGTAGTCCACCAGAAAACGCCGCCCCTCCTTGGTCAGCTCCAGTCCCGTGTCATGGGTGGGCGAACCCGGGGGGGGCGAGGAGACCTTGTAGCCCTGGCGCCGAAAAACTTCGCCCACGAGCAGATGAAGCTCCGTCAACGACAGCCCCCTCGAGCTGGAGCCGAAGCTATCCTGCACCACGGATTCACACAGCCCGCGGCGCCTCCAATGGACGAGACCGGAGACCATCGCGGTGGTAAGAAATGCGAGCGGCAGTAACAGCTGACCGATTTGCGCCACCAAGATGAAAAGCTGTGCCAGGGCGGTGGCCACCACATCCAGGCTTCCCGCCGGCGCGGACACCTTCAGCATGGCAATCGGATGCAGAAGCGTGTAGGCGGCAATCGCCGACAAGAGCCCCGCCCACCAGGGCAAGCCTGTAGTCAGCTCGAAAAGCCGATCGACGGCGCGTCGCAGGACGGCGGATTTCAAGGCACCTCCGGAACCCGAAGCCAGAGTCGAGAGCGAATTCTATCTTTTGTTTCTCTCTCTTGTGGGGGGGGAACGCCATCGACCCCCGAATTCCGGACGAGCCTGTCCTGGGATGACGAGACGACGACAGAGGCTTGACAAAGATCGATTCTTGGAGATACTAGAATTCTATAACAACAAGTTGCACAATAAACCAAGGAAACCACCTTAAGATGATGCACGTCAATATGAGGCACCTGTGGGTAGCCGCGATCGGGGCTGGTTTGCTGTTACAAGGCTGCACGAGCACCGGTTGCAAAACTGAAACGTCGGGAGCAGAAGTGAGCACCGGTTGCACGACCGAAACGCCGGCAGCAGGGGAGAGGGGCCGAGTGGTCCAGGCAGCACTATCCGAGATCGGTACCAGCTACCGATACGGTGCCCAGTCCCCTGGTAAAGCCCTGGACTGCAGCGCACTCACCCAGTATGCATACGATACTGCCGGTGTTGAGATCCCCCGTGTTTCCATGGATCAACGCAAGTTTGCCACACCGGTTCGCTTGGCAAAGGTGCAGCCCGGTGACCTGGTGTTCTTCAAGATCCGGCCGGGTCTGAGCCATGTCGGCCTGGTCGTGGACGGGAAGGAATTCGTCCATGCCTCCAGTTCCAGACATCAGGTGGCCCTGTCGAGCCTGGACTCCGACTACTGGCAACAGCGATGCGTCGGAGCCGGAACCTACCTGAGGTGACAACGCCTACCAGCGAAGGCCGCAACCTCGATACCCACACAGGTGCTCGCGTTTTGGGCGATGATGATGCAGAATGCTTTGTGGCCCCGCATCAAAGTCGGCGGCCCCTGGTTTCAAACCCCGAATCGCGAAGGAGAAGACAGCCATGTCCGATAAGCCGATGAACAAGAGCCGTCGTGACGCCATCAAGATGGTGCTGGGTGGCTTGGCCACCGTCCCGCTGATGAGCTTGGTAGGTATGGCGGCCGCACAAGCCGAAGATCTCCCGCACCTCTCGCCGGATGATCCGACCGCACAGGCGCTCAAGTATGTAGCGGATGCTGCTGATGCGGACCGGGTCGGTGCCGCCAGACCCGGTCTGCCGCCGGAGGAGCAGCACTGTGGTAACTGCCAGTTCACCATGGGCAGCGAAGGTGATTGGCTCGCCTGCCAGCTGTTCCCGGGCAAGCTCGTCAGTGCTAACGGCTGGTGCACGTCCTGGACGGCAAGGCCCGCCTGAGCCGAAGCCTCTGTTCGCGGAGCAAGCGGGGCTTCGGCCCCGCTTTCCTTTTTGGAAGGACCGATCTTCTTTTTTCCGGCAATCGCCTTAGGCGATTGCCGGAAAAAATATACCGGGATACGCAGGATTTTCGTCTGTCTGCAAGGCGCGCAAAGGGACGCATAGCCAACTATGTAATCCTTTGCGCAACAAGGCAGGCGAGCGAAAAGACAAGCAAGAGGGTAACTTTTTTTCGAGAAATCGCCTCAGGCAATGAGCAGGTCCAAGAGCAGCCGCCGCTGGCTCGATCGACACTTCAACGATGTCTACGTGAAGCGGGCACGGCAGGAAGGATACCGCTCCCGCGCTGTATACAAGCTCCTTGAAATCCAGGAAAAGGATCGTATTTTGGCCCCTGGTATGCGGATTCTGGACCTCGGGGCCGCACCCGGAGGATGGAGTCAAGTGGCTTCACGTATCGTCGGCGCCGCGGGCGGTGTTTTTGCCCTCGACGTTCTGCCCATGGAGCCCCTTGCGAACGTGAGCTTCATCCAAGGCGACTTTCGCGAGGAAGCGCCTCTGCTCCAGCTCCGGGAAGCGGTCGGCGAGCAAGGGGTGGATGTGGTACTGTCCGACATGGCTCCGAGCCTGAGCGGCAATCCGGCGGTAGATCAGCCGCGAATCATGTACCTGTGTGAGCTTGCCCTCGACCTTGTTCCCGAGGTCCTGAAACCGGGCGGGTCGTTGGTGGTCAAAATTTTTCAAGGAGAGGACTTCGACGCGTTTCATAAGCAGCTGCGCGCATCCTTCGAGCGTGTCGCCAGCCGCAAGCCGAAATCATCCCGCGCCCGGAGCCGAGAGCTCTACTTGGTGGCGATGGGCTATTCTTTATAGTAGGTTAACTCCTACCGTCCGAGTAATTCACTCGGAAGCGGCCTTGAAGCCGATTTCGTGGAACAAGAGGGCTCAGTCTTGAGCGATATGGCGAAAAATCTGATTCTCTGGGTCGTCATCGCGATCGTCCTGATGTCGGTGTTCAACAACTTCACATCGACGCGGAGCGGTCCGCAGGCCATCGCCTATTCGGACTTCATCGATGAGGTGCGCCAAGGCCAGATCAAGGAGGTGACCATAACAGGGCGGGCCATCGAGGGAGCGACCGAATCCGGCCAACATTTCTCCACCTATAGCCCCGGGGATGACGGCATGGTCGGCGATTTGCTGAACAACAACGTGGAGATCAAGGCGACCCCGCCGGAAAAGCCCTCCGTCCTGATGCAAATCCTGATCAACTGGTTTCCATTGTTCATCCTCATCGGACTGTGGATCTTCTTCATGCGCCAGATGCAGGGCGGGGCCGGCGGCCGCGGGGCCATGTCCTTCGGCAAGAGCCGCGCACGCATGCTCACGGAGGATCAGGTCAAGGTCACCTTCAGCGATGTGGCCGGGGCCGACGAAGCCAAGGATGAGGTCACCGAGATGGTCGACTTCCTGCGCGATCCCTCCAAGTTCCAGAAGCTCGGCGGCAAGATTCCCAAAGGCGTGCTCATGGTCGGCGCCCCAGGTACCGGCAAGACCCTGCTGGCGCGCGCCATCGCCGGAG
>CAYYHR010000347.1:0-3969 GCA_964471705.1 uncultured Chromatiaceae bacterium | reverse complement strand
GCGCCTTCGGGAAGCCAGCCGAATCCAGCGGGTCCAACCAGAATACCCGTAGCGAGATACCCCAAAATCGGGGACAAGCCAAGCCGTTGGCACAGGGCAACGAGCAGAGTGGCTACCGTCAGCAAGACCAGCAGCTGCGACGCGACCGAATGCTCTATCACCGCGAACCACCAGTGGTAACCGAGAGCCCGCGCTCCGGATACGAGAGTCCGAGGCGCGGGCAAACAAGGGTGTCAGCCGACGCTGACCTCGATCTTGCGTGGCTGCAGCTCCGCCCGTTTCGGCAGGTGCAGCGTCAACACGCCGTCTTTCATCTCCGCGTTGATGTTGCCAGCATCGAGCTCGTTGCTCAGCGTAAAGCTGCGGCGAAAACGCGTGGTGCGAACATCGGCGTGGAGCGCCTCCATACCCTCGGGCATGTCGATCGCGGCCTGTCCCTCGATGGCCAGGTTATTGCCGTCAACCTGGACTTGAAGCCGGTCACGCGAGACGCCCGGCATATCGGCCCTGAGGGTGATTTCGTGACCATCCTCGTAGATGTCCACTGCAGGGCGCAGAAAGACATCCTGCTCGGACTGCGCCTTCATCTCGCTGCCCTCTCGGGTCTTCATCTCTTTGCTCTCGCTCATGGTCAGCCTCCAATTATCTTCATCGCTGAATCTCTTACTTGACCTCGATCTGGCGCGGGCGTACCGCTTCGCGCCGCTTCACCGAGATCTGCAGCACGCCGTCACGGTAGTGCGCGCTCACCTGGTCTGGGTCCACGTCTTCCGGAAGCGTCAGCACGCGGCGGAATTGGCCACTGAACCGCTCCTGGCGATAGAACTGCACCTTCTCGGGGTACTGGATCTTGCGTTCTCCCTCGACGGTGAGCAGGTTCTGCTGCAAGGAGATATTCAACGTCTTCGGGTCGATGCCAGCGGCGAAGAGATAGACGTCGACTTGCTCTTCAGAAACTCCGACGTTGACCGCCGGGAAGGTACCCGCTGCCAAGGAGCGGATACCGGCAGGGCGGGACACCTCCCCGAACATCCGATCCATCTGACGGCGCATACGGTCGAATTGATCGAAGACGTCGGTATCGAAACCGGTTAAGTAACCAAACATTTGGCACCTCCTTCTGATGCAACAAATCCGGGTGGAGACATCCACCCGCTATCATTCAGTTCACTTAATACTTTGCAACGGCCATGCCATCACGTAACTCACTATGATTGCTGAATAAATGCATCTCTTTCCTTATGGCATGCGGCCAACATGGCCGCACGCGAGCAGGCCGACCGGCCAAGTTGGCCGACCGAGTTGACCAGCGCGTTGAGCGGGAGCGATCGAAGTGAATCGGATCTGGGGACGGTTGGTCAGAGTGACCGGGATGGAAGGCGGGCCGAGGCCCCGTTGGTCACGACTCGTTCAGCTTACGCCTCAGGGTGCGCTCACCGATGCCCAACAGCTTTGCGGCTTTGCTGCGATTGTAGCCGGAGTCCTTGAGAGCGGCGTCGATGAGCAGCCATTCGGCATCAGCCAAGGTGGTTCCCTTGGGAATGAGCACCCCCTCTTCGGCTGCCGCTGCGGCTTTGTTGGCCGGCAGCAAGGGTGCCAGCAGCTTGGCGCTTACCGTGCGCACGCCCTCCGGCAGCCGCACGGCCAGACGCACCATCAGATTGCGTAGCTCGCGAACATTTCCAGGCCAAGAGTAGCCGGCGAGTAGGGACAGCGCCTCCTGAGCCAGGGTCGGGGGAGCGCCTTGCCAGCTCATGTCACGCAGGCTGTTTGCCAAGAAATGTTTCGCCAGCAGCTCGATGTCGTGCGGGCGTTCGCGCAATGGCGGGAGCCGCACGAGCAGGACGTTCAGCCGAAACAACAAGTCCTGTCGAAACAAGCCCGAGTCGGCGCGTTCCTCCAATGGCCGGTGGGTTGCGGCCACGACGCGCACGTCGACGGGTGTGCCGCGTTCGCCACCGATGCGATGCACGACGCGATCTTCCAGGACTCGCAGCAGGCTGACCTGCGCTGCGGGCGGCATCTCGCCGATCTCGTCGAGAAACAACGTACCCTTGTCAGCCTGCTCATAACGCCCCCGGTGCTGGCGGCTGGCGCCGGTGAAGGCTCCCTTTTCAAAGCCGAAGAGTTCTGCCTCGAGCATGGTTTCGGGAATGGCACCACAGTTGACGGCAACGAATGGCCCCTGCGCGCGCGGTCCCAGCCCATGCAGGGCGCGCGCCACCAGTTCCTTGCCCGTGCCTGTTTCTCCTTGGATAAGCACCGGCTCGATACTTGCGGCAAATCGCGGCACATCGATCAGCGCCTCCTTCATGGCCGGATCGCAAAAGATCAGGTATGGAGCGAGTTGCTTGTCGAGATTGCTGCTGGCCTGCATGTTGGCGAGATCGTCGGCCAGGTGTTGCGCCAAGGCAAATGGATCGACAGGCTTTTCGAAGTAGTGTCTGGCTCCTTGCCGCAAAGCCTCCACGGCGTTGTCGACGCTGCCGTGCCCGGTGATCATGTAGAAGGCACCGCCAGGATGCCGCCCGAGATAGTCTGGGAGCAGATCGAGTCCGGTTCCATCCTTGAGTTGAAGGTCGGCGAGCACGGCATCGGGGGTGGCTTCGTCCAGTGACACGCGCGCCTCTCGAACGCTCGCGACTCCGGTCACGTCGGCGCCCAGACCACTAAGCACCCGAATCATTCCACGCACGACGCTCGGGTCGTCATCAACCACCAGCAGAGACAGGTCGCTCAAGCTGGGAAGCGCTTTTTCTGCTTGTTCCACCACGCGGGCGTCTCCTTTGGATGTAATGGCAGGGTAAGCACAACCCTGATCCCGCCCCGCGGGCGATTTTCGATACGCACTTGACCTTGATGCGCGTCAAAGATCTGCTTCACGATGGCCAGGCCCAAGCCGCTACCATCTTCGCGTGTCGTGAAGAAGGCATCGAACAGATGTGGCACATGTTGCTGGGATATGCCCTGACCATGATCTTCGATTACAACGCAGATCGCGTCTCCGCAAGATTGCGCTGCGACCCGAACTGTCCCTGATTTTTGGCCGCTTTGGCCAGCGTTGATGAGAACGTTGAGCAAAGCGTCACGCACCGATGCCTTGCAAACCGTAACCGCAGGCAGATTCGGCTCGATGTCCATCTCGATGCCCAATCCATGTTTGGACAGAACTGGATCGGCGAGGCGCGCCGCATCCTTTATCAAGTCACTGATGTCACACGGCTCGAGTTCATCGTCGTGGCGCCGCGTCAAGCTCAGGAACGCACTCAGCTTGTCGTTCAATGAGACGATATCCCGGTCCAGCTCATCCACGATCTCTTTGGTCTGGTCCGGAGTTACGAGCAGGGCTTTGGCGTTGGCGCGCAGTGCCGCAAGCGGATTGCGCAAATCATGCACGAGCGCTGCCGCCGTCTCTGTCATCGCGGCGCGCTGGTAGATCTCCTGAAAATACACCTCCAGTTTGCGGGTTACCCGCATCGCGACGGTGGTTATGGCCACAGCGAGCAGGATACTCATAGCGCCAACCGTGCTGAAGCTGATAACTGCATGCTTCACTATGTCCACACTTTCACTCACCTGGGCTAACAGGGTCGCCCGGTCGAAGCTAAAGTCGAGCCGCACTAACGGCTCCGGCGCTCGGGTCAGATCAAAGCCAATAACAAATCGCGCATCTGTTTCCGCGTGTAGTCGCCGCGCTGGCAAACCGCTGGTTGCCCGGGGGCGAGCGTCCACCGGAAGTGGCGAAGTAGCTTGCAAGGTAAGTTGTCTGCCGTCCTTAGCGAGTTGAATCCCTGTATTCGGACCACGCAAGTCCACTTTTCGCAGCGCGGGAATGGCGGCAAATAACCGCTTCAGGTCGTCGAGCAGCCAGGGCTCTGGATGGTGTATCGCCGAGGTTGCGTCGATCGTACGCAGCTTCTCGGTGAGCGGCTCGAGCGCCGCTGTAACATCGCCGATCAACAACCGCGT
>CAYYHR010000346.1:0-3979 GCA_964471705.1 uncultured Chromatiaceae bacterium | reverse complement strand
GAGCTGCGGGGCGTCGACCACCAGGAGCTGATCAGCGCCGACATCGACCTCGGCCCGGATCTCACCAGGGATCTCACCAGACCCGGCAAAGAAGGCGGCAAGCACCGGCGGCTCGAGACCGACGACCTGGCCGATGTCTTCGGCATCGAGCTCGACGCCGCCCCGGCGGCCCTGACACCACGCCCGAGCGCACCGAAAAAGACGGGCAAGACGTCGGCGAAACCGGCGACGCCGAACGAGGAATTCAGGCCTACCGCCGCTGCCGTGACCCGGTTGCGCGAGCGTTTCGGTATGAGCAAGACCCAGTTCGCCGATCTAGTCGGTGTTTCCTCCGTCACCATCGGCAACTGGGAAAAGGCGGATGGAGAGCTGCGCTTACGTCGTGTGACCTTGCGCTCCTTGCAGGAGGTGGCGGGGTTGACGCCGAGGCAAGCGGCGAAGCGGCTCGGGCGGTAGGGATTGCCGCTGCCAGTCTTGTCGTTGTCGGTGCGTTGGAGCAAGGAACGAAGCCCAACGCAATGGCGTCATCAGGGTTGGGATGTTGGGGACAGGGAGACGGAGGCCAGGTCTTGCAATCGCGCATACGTTGCATTGCAAGACCCCTCCGCGTGATGCGGTAACCCGTCGCCCGTCGTCAAGCTCGGATTGCTCTCGTGACACCGCTCCCGCAGTGTCACGCATCTCCTGCCGCTCTGCGGCCACGAGACCCGGCGCGGCTGACCGGACGGACCGCGGGAGCGGTACGGCATGCGTCACACCTCGCGGTGTGACGAGGGCATCTCCAGCAGCTCCAGCGGGTCGGCACGGATGTCGAGCCCGAGCGGAGAGACATCGTAGGGCGGAACGCGTAGCGGTTCCGCCACTCGCCTCGACGGCTCGGACCGAGGCCGGATGGCGGATCGCCCTGCGGGCATCCGCCCTACGCAGGCAGTCGCTCGATCAGCAGCAGGATCTCGGCGGACATGCTGAAGTGCAGGCCCGCGGTGTCGGCCAGGGCCGGGTTCCGGTCGCCCCGGGTCAGGGACTGGAGGGCGGCGATGAAGGGGCGCAGCTCGTCCGGCAGGGCCGGGTCGGCGGCCAGCTCGGCGAGCTGGGCCGCGGCGGTGGCGGTCTGGCCGGCGAGGAGCCGCTCGCCGACGGCCAGGGCGAGGCGACCCTGGGGCCAGTGGTTCTCGCCGCCGTCGCGCCGGTAGGCCAGGTAGGCCGCGACGGCCTTGGCCCGGGCCTCCAAGGCGGCCTCGGGGTGACCGGCGTCGGTCTCGATGTCGCTGAGGATGTCCCAGGCCTTCCAGGGCTCGGCGGCGTGGCCGAATTGGGCCTTGCACGCGATGGCCCGCTGCAGTGCCTGGCGGGCCTCGTCGAGGCGCCCGAGACGGCGCAGGGCGATCGCGAGGTTGTTGTACTGCCGCCCCTCCCCGGCCAGGTCCCCGATCTCCCGATAGCGATCCGTTGCCTGGCGGTGGAAGGCAACGGCCTCCTCGGGGCGGTCGAGGACATCGTTATGGAGCAAGCCCAACTGGTTCAAGGTGTTGGCCTGCCCGGCCCGATCGCCGAGCCGCACCTGGATCGCCAGCGACTGCCGATAGGCGTTCTCGGCCGCCTCGCCCTTGCCGGCTTTCTGATGGGCCATGCCGGTCTGGTGCCAGATCGCGGCCACCGAGCCCGGCTCCCCCAGGGCCTCGAAGCGCTCGTGCGCCTCGCGGTAGGCCGCCAGGGCCTCGTCGAGGCGGCCCTGCTGGAGCCGCAGGGTGCCGAGCTGGCCCTTGCCCACGGCCACTCCCCGTTTATCGCCGAGTGTCTCTTTGCGTCGAATCGCCTCCTCATAGGCCGCGGACGCCTCGTCGAGCCGGCCCAGGTCGCGCAGGCAGTCGCCGCGCTTGGTGAGACAGACCGAGGCCATGCCCTCGGCGTCTCGATTGGAGCCGGCCCGCGCAATGGCCTCGAAGCGCCCCTGCGCCTCCGCCAGCAGTGCAAATGCCTGCTCCGCGCCGCCGGCCGTCTTCAGTATTCGGGCGAGCAGAGCGTGAGCCAGGGCCAAGTCGTAGCCGGCCACCGCGTAGGCCCCCTCGCCGGCCGCGCCGGCCTGCTCCAGCAGCGCCCGGGCTCCGTCGAGGGCGGCCTGCAGTTGGCCGCCGGTGAGCTGCTGCTCGATGCGGGTGCGTTGGGCCTCGAAGGCCGCATGGCCCCAGTTGGCGCCGAGGGCCCGCTCGGCCCGCTCGGCCCGGTCGCGGGCCGCGGCCAGGCGTGCCTGCAGCCCTGGCCGCCCGAGCCCCTGGAACAGCTGGTGCAGCGAGGTGGTGAGGTCGATCCTGGCCTCGGGCGTGCCGACGGCCTCGACCCGCTCCAGCAGCGCCAGGAGGTTGGCCAGCTCCAGCCGGGTCAGGGTCGCGGACAGTTGGCTGTCCCGGAACTGCTGTTGGCGCAGGAACTCGACGTACTGCCCCATCTCGCCCTGCCAACGCGCCTCCAGGGCCGCCCGCTCCGCGCCGTCGAGCGCGCGCAGCAGGTAGGGGCACAGGGCGGGATTCAGGGCCAGGTGGTTGTAAGGCCCGGGCGTGGCCAGGCCGGTCGCGACCAAACCCTGAGCCAGCTCGGCGACCTGAGCCTGCTCCCAGTCCATCATCACTCGCAGCATGTCGAGCTGGACACCACCCTGGAACACCCCCAGCACTTGCGCCCGCTCGCGCACCCCGGGGGCGAGCCGCGCCAGGGACAGGGCGACGCTGGCATAGAGGGAGTGCTCGCGCTCGCCGGGGTGTTGGCGCTCCATCTCCTCCATCAGGGCCGTCAGGCGCTCGCGGGTGGCCGCGACGCCGAGGGCGCGCAGGCTCGGGGCGAGCAGGGCGAGGGTGCGGGCGTGGCCCTGGACGGTCTCGATCAGGGCCTCGATGGGCTCGCGCTGGTCGTCGGACGGGCCGCCGCTGGCCTGGGCAAGGGCCTGCTCGATCAGGGCGATGGCGTCCTCTTGGGCCAGCCGGTGCAGCTCGTGGCGCTGCTGGTCGGCGGCGAAGGGGGCGGGCAGGGTCTCGCGGCTGGTCAGCAGCAGGCGGGTCTCACCGAGGGGGACGAGGCGCGCGGCCAGGGCGAGGATGGCGGCGAGGCTGTCGGCGGTGGTCTCAATCAAAGCAGCGGGGGGCGCCGGGGCCTCGGGGTCGGTGGCGCGGGGCAGCAGGCTCTCGAGGTTGTCGAGGATCAGCAGCGTAGTCTGCTCGCGCAGGGCCCGCTCGATGGGCTGGAGGGCCTGATCGGTGTCGAGGTAGGCGGCGACGCTGTAGTCGGGGACGAGCTGGCGCCCGAGGGCGTCGAGCACGGCCTCGGCACTGCTGTGCTGCTCGACCGAGACGAAGGCCGCCCGCCGGGTCTGGCCCGAGCGGACCTGCCAGCGGGCGTACTCGACGGCGAGCGCCGTCTTTCCCTCGCCACCCTGGCCGCGGATCAGGGCCCAGCGCGCCTGGTGAAACTGGGGGCGCAGCTGTCTTTCGAGCGCCAGCAGCTCGCGGGAGCGACCGATGAAGCCGGTCTCGGGGGGCGGCGGCAGTGCGCCGAGGCGCTCCTGCTGCTCGATCCGCAGTTGCTCGCGGGTGCTCGGGGCCGGGATGCGGCTGAACAGCCGGGGGTCGTCCTGCTCCTGGTAGAGCACCGGGACGAACCAGTCGTGCAGCTCCAGGCGCCCGGCGCCGAAGACCTGGCCGCGGCTGCGGTCGTCGAACAGGGCCTGCTGGGCGTCGAGCATCGCCTCGCCGATGCGCCGGCCCTCGGCGAGGGCCTGGTAGAAGGGCCGCACGAAGCGCTTGGCGGTCTCGACCAGGACGCTGTGGCTCATGGCGACGACGCCGGCGACGCCGACCTTGAGCAGGGCGGTGGCGACCGAGTCGGTGGCTGCCTCGGCCTGGGCGGTCTGGCAGGCCTCGAGGAAGACCAGCGGGATGCGGTGGTCGGCGAGCAGCGGGCCGATCTCGTCCGTATAGATGGTGCGGTG
>CAYYHR010000345.1:0-3987 GCA_964471705.1 uncultured Chromatiaceae bacterium | reverse complement strand
CTGAGCGAAGTCCGTCTCTGAAAGCTTGTCCTTCAACAGACCGAGGAGGAGACCTGCTCCGCCTTGTGCCTGCTCTTCGCTCAGGCCGAGATTCGAGATCAATTGCTGTACCAATTCCATCCTTCGGGACCTCCGGCATCGAAAGAGAAAACGACTTGGACATTCGGCACCTTGTTCGGGGTAAGCCGGATCGGGGACCGCATCAGCAAGGGACGCTCCCGGTGGACCATGTTCGTCTGCCCTGTCTCGATGGATGAGCGCATCCGCACGCGCGGGCCGTTCGGATGCGCTCGCCCAATAGGTGGCGCTGAGCACCTGCTTCGAGGGATATCGCTAGGCTCGTGCCCTACTGGCGGGGCCACTCGAAGACTTCCGAGACTCCCCCCGACGCCGGCACACTGACCGTTCGTTTCTTGACTTGGCCGGCGTTGTCGACGCTGAGATGGTAGGTTCCTGCCGGGACCCGGGCGTAGAAATAAGGTCCGGCGGACACGGCCTCGACCAGGACCTGTCCGGCCTTGTCGGAAATGGTAACCGGGATGTCGGAGAGAAAGGCCCCGGTGCCCGTAACCGCGAAGGTGAGCCATAGATTGTATTCGGACTTCGCCTTCGCGAGGGCTTCCTGCTCGCTGGCACCGACACCACCGCTCACGTAGCTGATATCTCCCTTGGATTGGACGGTCAATTCTCCCGGTTGCACCGGGACCTGCGCCCAGAGAGAGGCGGTTCCAAAGGCTAGAAGGAGTGCCAAAAAACTTCGCTTGCTCAACATGGTCGGATTACCTCCGAAATTGCCTTCGACTCAACGAGCACCGGTCTCACTCCAAAGACCTGTGCTGATGTAACGCTCGCCCGTGTCGGGCAGGATAGCCAAAAGCACCTTGTCCCGCCAGACCTCGCGACGGGCGAGCGTGAGCATCCCGGCCACGGCCGCTCCGCAGGAGATGCCTGCCAGAATGCCTTCCTGCCGAGCCAGCAGACGCGCCGTCCCGTAGGCTTCTTCCGTGGTAATGGGGACGATCTCGTCGTACACGGTCGTATCCAGGGTTTCCGGGATGAAACCGGGGGCCGTGCCCATGATCCGATGCTTGCAGGCGATACCCCGGGACAGGATCGGCGAATCCGCAGGCTCGGTGGCCACTACGCGGAGATTCGGATTCTGCGACTTGAGGCGGCGCCCCACACCCGAGATGGTACCTCCCGTCCCCGTCGTCGCCACCAGAGCATCGAGCCCCTCGCCGAAATCCGACCAGATCTCCGCGGCCGTGCGCTCGTGGGCGTCTGGATTGGCGGGGTTGAAGTGCTGACCGACGAAGAACCAACCCTCTTCGCGCTCCAAGCGGCGGGCCTCGTTCATCGCGCCCTTGGTTCCCAGCTCCGAGGGGGTGAGCACCAGATCCGCCCCGAATGCGCGCATCAGGGCCTTGCGCTCCTCGCTCATGTCCGCCGCCATTACCATGACCGAGCGATATCCCTTCACGGCGGCCACCATGGCGAGCCCGATACCCGTGTTGCCCGAGGTCGGCTCCACGATGGTATCGCCGGGCTTGATCAATCCACGGCGCTCCGCGTCCTCGATCATATTCAGGGCAGGACGATCCTTGATGGACCCTCCGGGATTGAAGCTTTCCGCTTTCACCCATAGCTCGCGGGCAAGATGGTCGGAAAACCGATTGAGACGCACCACCGGCGTGTCGCCGATCGTCTGCAGAACATTCTCGTATCTCATGCCCTTGTTGCCCGCAGCACCCGAAAGCGCATCATGATACCCCAGGACGGCTGGGCCGGCAGGGGGGAGCCGCGCCTGCGCACATCGGGCAGCTCGAATTTCTCGAGGTACCCATAGGCCGAGGCGAGGCACCGCCGTGACAGAAAACTCCCGAGACACCCACCGCCTACGCCGTGCCTTTCTCTCATCAGCGGCTTTCACCGGCCTCCTGTGGTTGATCGAGCTGGCGGAGCTCGTATTCCACCTGGACCTGTCGCACCTCGCCATCTTCCCCCGCCACCCCGAGACCTTACCGGGCATCGTTCTGGCCCCATTGCTCCACATCTCTCTCTCGCACCTGTTTGCAAACACGGCCCCCATTCTGGTCCTCGGGACCCTGCTCCTGTATGGCTATCCGAAGGCGGCGCGCATCCTGCTCCCGATCCTCTACCTGGGCTCCGGACTCGGAGTCTGGCTAATCGCGCGACCGGCCTGGCACCTGGGCGCGAGCGGCTTGGTCTTCGGCATGATGTTCTTCGTCTTTACCCTGGGCATCTTGCGCTGGGACCGACGGGCCATCGCCCTGGCGCTGGTAGTCTTCCTTCTCTACGGCAGCACGATCTGGGGCATCTTCCCGACCGCACCCGATATCTCTTTCGAATACCACCTGCTCGGGGCAGGGATCGGCATCCTCCTGGCGTTCCTTTTAAAGGGGCTGGACCCTCCGCTTCAGGAGAAAAAATACGACTGGGAAGGCGAGGACGGAGATGACGACTGGCCTTTCGAGGAGCTGCCCGGACAACACAACGGAAGCTCGGAGCTCCGCTGAGGCTGCGCCGGGGCCCGCTCACCTTCGGGGTCTGCAGGACTGAATCGGAGGGATTCGGACCCGAGATCGGCTATCCTATCGATTGACGGCGAAAATGCTGACCGATCCGGCTGGCTCGTGCTGGCGCAAAAGCTCCCAGCATTCGATACTGATGTCCGCCGGCCTCGTTTCAACCGGTCTCGCGTTCAGACACCTGACGGAATGCGGCGACCGCCCCCTCGCTAACCGATAGGAGCCTCTTGATGATCGAGAAGAAATCCATCCTGCTGCTGGCTTCGGCCACCGCCTTGACCCTGGCACTGCCACAGGGCGCGCTCTCTGCGCCCTCTCCGCATGAGCCCCCGCAGCCGACCGCCACCCAACCGGCTTCCCCCGAGGCGACGGCTCCGGCGACAACCGAAGGCTCGTCCCTTGAGAAACTCCTCTCGGCCCCCGCCGCGCCAGAGGCGCCGAAGCCACCGAAGCCGTCGGCGCATCCCGCGATACCTACGCCACCTGAGCCACCCGAATCCCCTGTGATGGACAGAATAGGGAGCGAGCAAGCACGGACGATGACCCCGGAAGAGCGCAGGGCATTGCGCGAGAAGAGGTTCCAGAAAATGCGCAACCGCTTCAACAAGCGGCGCCAGGAAATGACGGAGCGCTGGGATTCCTATTGGAAAATTCTGGATGCCATGACTCCGGAGCAGAAGGAAGCGATCGAGGCCATCTTCGGCTCCAGGAGAAGCTTGTGCTCACACCACGGCATCGGACATCCGATGCCATCGGAGATGTCCATGCAGCCACCACGCCCGCCTCATCCTCGGTACGGCTTCCCTTCGAGCTCGTCCTTCCCGGGCCCGGACTACGGCTATGGTCCTCGGGGTGCTCAACCTTATCCCTACGAGAGCGGTCCAACCACCTCTTGGCCCAGCGATTGGCCCATGTACCCCGGTGCGGATCAGCCCTGGCCCGGCATGGACGAGGGATCCTTCCGGGGACCGCCCCCTCCCGGCGGTGATAACACCAATCCCTAACAGCCCAAGATCTCAGCGGGCGGGAACGGCAGGCGTGTCGTCGCCCCGCCCCGTCCGCCGTGGCGAAGATGCCCAACCAAGCTCGAGATGCCGACGGTCTACTACTCGACCCTGATGACCGTGGCCTATGGACGCAATGCCAAGGATGCGGCGCTGGATGGGCGGGTGATTTCGGCGAAGAAGCTAGAGGATCTTGCGGGGAAATAACTGAAACGGCGCATTCTGCTAGACTAAAAGGCCCGCACAAGCGGGCCTTTTTTGTGGCTCGCTTACGTTTGGTCTGGGTAAGCTGCCTTGGCGGGATGGTGCTCACGCGGCTGAGCTGTTCTGGGATTCCGCCACTGGGTTCCTGGGTGGATGCTCGGCGCTGGCGGACTCCGTGTGGACAAAGCGTGAATGTCGCAAGCGAGCGTGGGGACAATCCGGGGACAACT
>CAYYHR010000344.1:0-4010 GCA_964471705.1 uncultured Chromatiaceae bacterium | reverse complement strand
CGGCATGGCCTTCCGCGTGCCGACCTCCGATGTCTCCGTGGTCGATCTCACTTGCGAGTTGATGAACGAGACGAGCTACGAGAACATCTGTGCGGCCATGAAGGGCGCCTCCGAGCAGGGAAGCCTGGCCGGTGTGCTCGCCTACACCGACGAGAAGGTGGTCTCCACCGATTTCCGCGGTTGCGGCAACCCCTCCATCTTCGACGCCGAGGCCGGCATCATGCTGGACCCGACCTTCGTCAAGGTGGTCTCCTGGTATGACAACGAGTACGGCTACACCTGCAACATGCTGCGCTTCGTGGAGCACGTCGCGAAGTAAGGACTGACGAGCCGAGCGGGCCGGGGCGTCTCCTTCCCGGCCCGCACTCGCTGCCCAACAGGCCGCTCACGAAAGCCATTCGGCAAGCCTCCCGAGCTTCCCAAATCGCTTTTGACCCCCAGAATCAACGCGGAGGATACCCATGTCATTCATCAAGCTGACCGATCTCGACCTCGCCGGCAAGCGCGTGCTGATTCGCGCGGATCTCAACGTTCCCGTCAAGGACGGCAAGGTGACCTCCGATGCCCGCATCACGGCCTCCATGCCGACCGTCGAGCACTGCGTCAAGGCCGGTGCGAAGGTGCAGGTCATGTCCCATCGCGGCCGTCCCACCGAGGGCGAGGTGGATTCCGAAAATTCCATGCAGCCCATCGCCGACGACATGTCCGCCAAGCTCGGCAAGCCGGTTCGCCTGGTCAAGGACTACCTGGAGAAGGCACCCGAGATCGCCGATGGCGAGGTGGTGCTCTTCGAGAACGTGCGCTTCAACAAGGGCGAGAAAAAGGACAATGAGGAGCTGGCGAAGAAGTACGCCGCCCTGTGCGACGTCTTCGTCATGGACGCCTTCGGTACCGCGCACCGCGCCCAGGCTTCCACCCACGGTGCGGGCAAGTTCGCCCCGGTGGCCTGCGCCGGCTTGCTGTTGGCCGATGAGCTGGACAATTTGGCCAAGGCCCTGGCCGCTCCGGCCCGGCCCATGGTCGCCATCGTCGGCGGCTCCAAGGTTTCCACCAAGCTGACCGTGCTCGAGGCCCTGTCCGAGAAGGTCGATCAGCTGGTAGTCGGCGGCGGCATTGCCAACACCTTCCTCAAAGCCATGGGCAACAATGTCGGCAAGTCCCTGTGCGAGGACGATCTGGTCGACACCGCCAAGGCCCTCGTGGAAAAGATGAAGGCCCGCGGCGCCAATATCCCGATCGCCACTGACGTAGTCTGCGGCAAGGAATTCTCGGAGACCGCCGAGGCGACCCTGAAGGATGCCGGCGACGTGGCCGACGACGACATGATCTTCGACATCGGCCCCAACTCCGCCCAGGAGTTGGCCGACATCATCGCCAAGGCGGGTACCGTGGTCTGGAACGGCCCGGTCGGCGTGTTCGAGTTCGACCAGTTCGGCGAGGGCACCAAGACCGTATCCATGGCGATCGCCAATTCCGATTGCTTCTCCTTGGCCGGCGGCGGCGACACCATCGCGGCCATCCAGAAATACGACATCTACGACAAGGTCTCCTACATCTCCACGGCGGGCGGTGCCTTCCTCGAGTATCTCGAAGGCAAGACCCTCCCGGCCGTCGCCATGTTGGAGGAACGGGGAGGCAACTGACGGCCCCGAGAAGACGCGCGCAGCGACGAGCTGTCATCGCGCTCGGGTATGCTCAGCAGTTTTGAGCCCGGTCGAATGCCGATATCCTGAGCCATGCCCAGACGGACGAAAATCGTTGCGACTCTCGGACCCGCCACGGATGGCGATGTCATGCCGCGGCTCATCGCGGCGGGCGTCGACGTCGTTCGCCTGAATCTTTCGCATGACTCCCACGACCGGCATCGCGAGCGCGCCCAGCGCATCCGCGAGCTTTGCGAGGCGAGCGGATGCGAGATCGGGGTGCTCGTCGATCTGCAGGGTCCGAAGATACGAATCGGGCGATTCCGGGACGGGCCCATCGAGCTCGTGGTCGGGGACCGGTTCACCATCGACGCCGACTGCGGGCTGGAAGACGGAGGCTGGGAGCGCGTTGGGACCACCTATACGGAGTTGGCCGGCGACCTGAGCGTCGGCGACACCCTCCTGCTCGACGACGGTGCGATCGAGCTGCTGGTGGACAGGATCGAAGGGGCGAGCATTCACTGCAAAGTCGTGGTCGGCGGCACCTTGTCGAGCAACAAGGGGATCAACAAGAAGGGCGGGGGGCTGTCGGCCCCGGCCCTGACGGACAAGGACAGGAGGGATATCCGTTTCGCCGCCGAGATCGGTGCGGACTACCTGGCGGTGTCCTTCGTCTCCAGCGCTGATGACGTTCACTTGGCCCGCAAGCAGTTTCAGGAGGCCGGTGGGCGGGGAGGCATCGTCTCCAAGATCGAGCGCTGCGAGGCGATGAGCTCGATCGACGAGATCATCGACGCCTCGGACGCCATCATGGTGGCCCGCGGCGATCTCGGCGTGGAGATCGGCGACGCGAAGCTGCCGGAGGCGCAGAAGTCACTGATTCACAAGGCCAGAGAACGAAATTGCGTGGTCATAACGGCCACCCAGATGATGCAGTCGATGATCGAGAGCCCCATCCCCACCAGGGCCGAGGTCTTCGACGTAGCCAATGCGGTGGTAGAAGGCACGGATGCGGTGATGTTGTCGGCCGAGAGCTCCATCGGCAGGCATCCGCCCAAGGTCGTCGAAGCCCTGCACCGGATCTGCCTGGAGGCCGAGAAGCACGCGCGCAAGTCCAAGCACCGCATCGACAGCGTCTTCGGCCGCGTGGATGAGGCCATCGCCATGGCTGCTATGTATACGGCCAATCACCTCGGGGTAACGGCGATCGCCGCCTTGACTGAGACCGGCTCCACCGTGAAATGGATGTCGCGCATGAGCTCCGGTATTCCCATCCATGCAGTTACGCGCTCTGCGGACACCCGCAGAAGAGTCACTCTTTTTCGCGGTGTCTATGCGGTAAGCTTCGACGTGGCGAGCAAGGATATCCACGAGGTCAACAGGGATGTGATCGAGGAGCTTCTGCGCCGAGGTACCGTGCGCGACGGTGACCTGGTGATCATCACCAAGGGAGATCGCGCCGGCGTGGAAGGGCAGACGAACATCATGAAGATCATGCGGGTCGGCGAGCATGCGCTCCTCACCAAGGATTGATCCTTTGGAGACCCTGTTGGAGACGGCCGCATCGCTCGGACCCTTCCCCCCCAATCCCCGGAGCCGCAGTTTTTTGTACCAACCGACGAGAGGAGACCAATCATGGCCCTGATCTCAATGCGCCAACTGCTCGATCATGCCGCCGAGCACGGCTACGGCGTTCCCGCCTTCAACGTCAACAACCTGGAGCAGATGCGCGCCATCATGGAGGCGGCCGACGAGACCGATTCCCCGGTCATCGTTCAGGCCTCCGCCGGGGCGCGCAAGTATGCCGGCGCGCCTTTCCTGCGCCACCTGATCCTGGCCGCCATCGAGGAATGGCCGCACATCCCCGTGTGTATGCATCAGGACCATGGCACCTCGCCGGCCGTATGCCAGCGGTCCATCCAACTGGGCTTCTCGTCCGTCATGATGGACGGATCGCTCGGGGAAGACGGCAAGACTCCCACCAGCTACGAGTACAACGTGGACACCACCAGGAAGGTGGTCGACATGGCACATTCCTGCGGCGTATCCGTCGAAGGCGAGCTCGGTTGCCTGGGCTCCCTGGAGACCGGGCAGGCGGGTGAAGAGGACGGCATCGGCGCCGAGGGCACCCTTTCCCACGACCAACTCCTGACCGATCCGGAGGAGGCCGCGGACTTCGTCAAAAAGACCGGGGTCGACGCGCTGGCCATCGCCATCGGGACCTCCCACGGCGCCTACAAGTTCACCCGACCGCCGACCGGCGATATCCTTGCCATCGAGCGCATCAAGGAGATCCATTCCCGCATCCCCAACACCCACCTGGTGATGCACGGCTCTTCGTCCGTGCCGCAGGACTGGCTGGCCATC
>CAYYHR010000343.1:0-4020 GCA_964471705.1 uncultured Chromatiaceae bacterium | reverse complement strand
AGGACCGTCCACACCGTCCGCATCGTCCGCGCCGTCCCCAGAAGCCCGGCATAACAACGGCTTCGATCAAGACGACCCGCGGACGGTCGGCCGGATCGCGGACGCAAACACCGGTCACACCGAAACCGCAACCGTCCGCAACAACTCATCCCGAAACAACGAGATGGCCGCTGCGGACGGTGCGGACGCAAATTCACTACCCCTTTCCGGTGGCTGGAGGACACGCCTGTGAGCGCCGTCGAGACACTGTCAGCAGCCCAGGCGGCCGGTGTGCGCGTGGGCCTCGACGGGACGGACCTGTTGATCGAGGCCGACTGTGCACCGCCGCCGGAACTGCTCGATGCGCTGGGGCGCGACAAGTCGGAGATCCTGGCGCTGCTCCGAACCCGCAACCGTGGTGAAATTCGGTCGCCGATAACGACCACCGAACTACCGAATCTCCACGGCCTGACGTTCGCAGAACTGGAGGAAGCGGCCGGTGAGGACTGGCCAGAGGTGCGCGACGCCCCGGCTGTGCTCGAAGCCCTGGCGCACGCCGTCGTCACGCGCCGCCAGCGCGAGTGGGGTGAATGTCCACCGCACTGGACCGAGCGTTGCGAGTGCGCGGGCTGTGGTCCTGTCTTCCTCTGGCCCGGCAGTCCGGCGCGGGTGCTCGGTTGCCCCTGGTGCTTCAACCGCGCCGAGGGGCGCCCGATACCGCGGCCCGTGGCCGTGACCTGCATCACCTGCCGCCACTTCCATCGGATCGACCATCCCCACCTGGGGCACTGCGCCGTGGGTGAGCCGGAAGCCATCGCAGGCCTGTGGGACACCGACCGCCGCGGCTGCGCCCGCTGGCTGCCGCTGGAACAGAACACTGGAGACGAAGCCCATGGCGACTAAACGCAAGCCCGCCAAGAAACGCGACCCGAATCAGATCACCGCCAACGGCAAGCCCGACGAGGATCAAGCTGTTACGGTGGCCCGAACGGTACTGCGCCCTACCGTGCAGGCAGCGCTCACGCTCAAGGAATACGGCAAGTCCTTCGGAGACCTCGAACTGTCCGGCTTGATCGAATCGCTTGTTGAGCAGACCCGTGCCGGGAGCGGTGGCAACCTGAAACGGGCCGAGGCCATGCTCACAGCGCAAGCGCACACGCTCGACGCTATCTTCAACAATCTGTCCCGCCGGGCGATCAACGCCGAGTACATGGATCACCTGGACCGATACCTGAAGTTGGCATTGCGGGCGCAATCCCAGTGCCGTGCGACCTGGGAAGCTCTTTCGGCGATTAAGTATCCACCCGTCATGGGCTACGTCCGGCAGGCCAATATCGCTAACGGGCCGCAGCAAGTGAACAACGCAGCGGCCGCTCCCGATGGCGCCCCGCGCGCGGGAGAAAATCCGAATTTGCAGAACAGACTATTGGAGGAGAAAGATGGCGAACGGCTGGACCCCGGAACGGCGTGCACGCCAGGCCGAGCTGATCCGGCAATGGCGACCGTGGGAGAAGTCGACCGGACCGAAGACCGAGGCCGGTAAGGCGGCGGTGTCCCGGAACGCTTACAAGGGCGGCACCTGGCGACTCCTACGAGAATTATCGAGCGCCATACGAGAGCAGAGCAGGCGACTCGGCGAGTGACAGGTCAGTGCAATTTGCGTCTTGTCCGCCGCCTGGAAGGGCGGTACGTTTGCATTACCGCGAAAGGGGGGATAAACGGATCACGGGAACCAAGAACGAAGTCCTCACCATCCGCACCACCGCTGAGGTCAAGGCGCCCGTCAAGCTCGCCGTCGAGCGTGAGCGCTGGTCTGCTGCCTCGATAGTCGTGATACTGGTCCTGGATTACTCGAGAGCGTACGGCCTCGAAGCCCGCGACGAAATCTTCCGACCCTGAGCCGGCCATGATCCAAAAACCGTTCACGCCTCTCGATTTTGCAAAGCGAGAAGTGGTCGCGGCGCGACACTACGATATACCAGCGGACGCTGTCGAGAAGACCGCGGGGCGGACAGGGCACTGAATCCATGGCGAAAAAAATCCACGAGATCAGGGACCCAATCCACGTCTTCGTACGCCTTTCTCATGACGAACGCAATGTACTGGATTCGCGACCGTTTCAGCGCTTGCGTCACATCCATCAATTGGCCCTGACGTACTTGGTCTATCCGGGGGCCACTCACCGAAGGTTCGAGCACTCTCTTGGCGTCATGGAGCTGGCCGGACGCGTGTATGACGTCGTAACGAGTAACGCAACCGACGACGTTCGCAACGAGTTTCCCGATGTCGCGGACGATAGGAAGCGAGAATACTGGCGATGCGTTTTGCGCATGGCGGCCCTTTGCCACGACATCGGACACTTGCCGTTTTCCCATGCCGCCGAGAAAGAGCTTCTGCCCGAGGGCTGGACCCACGAGACGCTCACCGCCGTACTCATCCGCTCTGACGAGATGCTCCCAATATGGCACGACATGCGGATCGATTCGGAAGATGTCGTCAAGCTGGCACTCGGCCGAAAGGAGCTCCCGGACGCCGATTTCACGCCCTGGGAGACGATCCTTGCGGAAATTATCGTCGGCGATGCATTCGGTGTGGACCGGATGGATTACCTCCTGCGGGATTCACATCACGCCGGGGTTGCCTATGGCAAATTCGACCAGTACCGGCTGATTGACACCCTGCGCATATTGCCGCGGGCACCCTCGGACGCCGACGATGAGGGGGAAGTCGGCTTTGCCCTCGGTGTAGAGGAAGGCGGTCTCCAGTCTGCCGAGGCGCTGATGTTGGCGCGTTATTTCATGTACTCACAGGTGTACTTCCATCCCATAAGGCGGATATACGACCTCCATTTGAAGGATTTCCTCATCGAATGGTTGGGCGATGACGGCTACCCGACAGATACGGAGCGGCATCTGATGATCACCGATACCGAGGTGACACACGGGATGCGCGAAGCAGAGCAACACGCGGAATTCCCTGGACACCTACACGCCTACCGAATCAATCGGCGCGAACATTTCAAGCAGATTTATTCCCGCAACCCCAGCGACGCGGAGATAAATCTGGAGGCGGGAGAGGCGATTTTTGATGCCTTGTGCACCGAGTTCGGCGCCGAGCACTTTCGCCACGACCGCTACCGGCAGAAAGGCGGCGCACCTGACTTTCCAGTGCGCATGCGAGACGACCGCATCGCGTCATCGCTGTTGGTGTCTGATATTTTGGCCAAGGTGCCTGTAGTCGACATCGACTGCGTATTTGCCGATCAGAGCATCGTGACCAAGGCGGAGCGTTGGCTAACACAACACCGAGACGAGGCGATCAAGCCTAAAAAAGAGGAGGGTGCTAGTGGATAGACTCAAGAAAGCCGCCGTACTGACGCGCTTTGTGAGCGCACTGCGGGAGAGGGGAAGCTGGGGTGGCGAAACTCACATCCAAAAGGCTGCCTATTTCCTGCAAGAGCTGCTTGGCGTGCCGCTCGGGTTTCGCTTTGTGCTCTATTGGTACGGACCCTTTTCGTTCGATCTCAGAGACGAACTCACCGGTCTGCGCGGCGATGAGCTTCTGACGCTGAACCCGCAATATCCCTATGGCTCAAGCTACAAGTCCACCGAGCGAGCCAGCTACGTTCAGAGCCTTTTCGAGAAGACACTCGACGAGTACCGAGAGCGGATTGAGTTTGTCGCGGACCAACTCGGCGCACAGGGAGTGAAGTCGTTAGAACGCTTGGCGACCGGGTATTACGTCACGAAGGGGCTACCGAAAGCGGCTGTTGAAGATCGAGCCCTGAGGCTGACGAAAATCAAACCACATGTTTCCCATGAAGACGCAGTAGCGGCCATTCAGATGGTCGACAAGATGATTACAAAGTCAAAGCCTCTTCTTCATTGAATAATCCAAAAAACGCATGACAGGGAACGCCCTCCAGAACATCGAGCAGATCGAATCCAGCCTCTGGGAGGCCGCCGACCAGCTTCGCGCCAACTCCAAGCTGACCTCCAGCGAGTACGCCATGCCGGTGCTGGGCGTGATCTTCCTGCGCCA
>CAYYHR010000342.1:0-4024 GCA_964471705.1 uncultured Chromatiaceae bacterium | reverse complement strand
ACGGCGGATCGTTGCATAGTCTGGACAGGATCGAGTAGCATGCTTTGCTTTATTGCTGACGTAGAACGATGCCAAGAGGAAGCCCTAGTCCATGCCCAACGTCCGCGTAAAGGAAAACGAGCCTTTCGAAGTGGCCATGCGCCGCTTCAAACGGTCCTGCGAGAAGGCAGGTGTCCTCGCGGAGGTACGCCGCCGCGAGTTTTACGAGAAGCCTACCTCGGAACGTAAGCGCAAGAAGGCGGCAGCGGTCAAGCGCCACCACAAGAAGCTCCAACGCGAGAATCGCCGCTGGGAGCGCCCTTACTGAATCACGCCTCGCCTCCGCGCGCCCTCATGCTCAGGCAACGCATCCAGGACGACATGAAGGCCGCGCTGAAGGCGGCCGACAAACGCAGGCTCGGTGCCATCCGCCTCGTGCTCGCCGCCATCAATCAGCGTGAGGTGGACGAGCGGATCGAGCTGGACGACGCTCAGGTCCTCGCTGTGCTGGACAAGATGGTCAAGCAGCGGCGCGACTCCATCGAGCAGTACACCAAGGCGGATCGTGAGGACTTGGCCGAGCAGGAGCGCTACGAGGTCAGTATTTGTCAGGAATATTTGCCGGAGCCACTCGCGGAAGACGAGCTGAGTGCATTGATCGACGAGGCCGTTGCTTCCACCGGTGCCGTTTCGATGAAAGACATGGGCAAGGTCATGGGTCGCATCAAGCCCGAGGTCCAGGGTCGCGCCGACATGGGTGCCGTCAGCAGGCTGGTCAAGGAGCGACTGTCGGGCTGAGCTCTCAGCTCTCCCCCTCATTTCTGCTAGCTCTAGTCGATGGCCGGCAGATTTTCCCGCGAATTCAAGATCGACGTCCTGGAGAGAACCGATATCGTCGGCCTCATCAGCGCGCGTGTGCCCCTAAAGAAAGCGGGTGGTATCTACAAGGCATGCTGCCCCTTTCACGACGAGAAGACCCCTTCCTTTACCGTTACTCCCGCGCGCCAAACCTATCACTGCTTCGGCTGCGGTGCCCACGGCAACGCGATCGATTTCCTGATCGAGCACGACCACTTGAGCTTTCCGGAAGCGGTGGAGGAGCTCGCCCACCAGGCCGGAATGGAGATACCCGAAGGCGCCGAGCTGGAGCCCCGAGGTACGGACCTGCGTCCGCTCTACGACCTGCTGGAAGAGGCGGCCAAGCTCTATCGCCGCCAGCTGCGTCATCATCCCCAGGCCCACCGTGCCGTGGACTATCTCAAGGGCCGGGGTCTCACCGGAGAGGTGGCCGCCGCCTTCGGGCTCGGCTTTGCACCGCCCGGCTGGGAATTCCTGCTCGGCACCCTGGGCGGTAGCCCCGCGACCCGCGAGCGCCTCGTCACTGCCGGATTGGTGATCGAGCAGGACGGCAAGCGTTACGATCGCTTCCGCGACCGGATCATGTTTCCCATCCGCGACCGCCGGGGTCGAGTCATCGGCTTCGGTGGCCGGGTTCTGGGGGATGGAAATCCCAAGTATCTGAATTCTCCTGAGACCCCCGTCTTTCACAAGGGTCGGGAGCTGTACGGTTTGTTCGAAGCCCAGAAGGCAAATCGCAGGATCGAGCGCCTGCTGGTCGTCGAGGGCTACATGGACGTCATTGCCTTGGCCCAGTTCGGCATCACCTATGCAGCCGCCACCTTGGGCACCGCCACGACCGCCGAGCACCTGCAGTTGCTCCTGCGTTCTGCCCCGGAGGTGGTGTTCTGCTTCGATGGTGACCGCGCCGGGCGCGATGCCGCCTGGAAGGCGCTCGAAGCCGTCCTGCCGCTGGCCACGGGGCGCCAGCAGGTGCGCTTCCTGTTCCTGCCCGAAGGCGACGACCCGGATACTCTGGTTCGACGCGTGAGCCGCGACGGATTCGAGCAGCGACTGGGAGGCGCGACGCCTTTGTCCGACTTCCTGTTCGACGGACTCGCCGAGCAGGTCGACATGTCCAGCCTCGACGGCAGGGCACGCTTGGCGACTCTGGCCAAACCCCTCCTGGACAAGGTTCCGGCCGGCCTGTTTCGCGATATGTTGAGCGCACGCCTCGCCGAATTGGTCGGGCTGGCGCGAAGTCGACTCGATTCCGGCCCCGTGTCGGGGAGGAAAGCCGCCCGGCGACCTCTGCCGCAGAGTCGCCTGAAGCTCACGCCGTTGCGGCTCGTTGTGTCGCTCCTGCTGCAACAGCCGCGACTTGCCGCGCGAGTGCGCGATCTGGATGATGCCTGGACACGTCTGGACAAGCCCGGCATCCGGCTCCTGGTAGAGCTTCTCGAGCTGATAACCGCCGCCCCCGGAATTGCCAGCGGTGCCTTGCTGGAACACTGGCGAGGGAGCGAGGAAGACGCCTATGTGCAAAGGTTGGCCGACCCCGGTCTTCTCGCCGAAAGACCGGTCGATGGTCTGGAAGCGGAGTTGGAAGGTGCCATCCATGCCCTCAATAAAGAGGCGAGAGACAAGGAGTTCGAGCGGCTCTGCAACCGAGGAAGCGCGGCCGACCTCGATGACGAGGAAAAGCGGAGCGTACGTAGTTTCAGATCTGATACGCAACAAGACGAAGCGTAAAAGAAACGAATCAGGGATCAAAAACGTGGTAAACTAACAAGTTAATTTTTTCGCGCTCGATCGCCCGGAGCCCACAGGTAGCCTATGGATCAAGAACAGCAACAGTCGCAGCTCAAGCAGTTGATCTCTAAGGGAAAGGAGCAGGGGTTTTTGACTTATTCCGAGGTCAACGACCACCTCCCGCCCGGCATCGTCGAGCCGGAGCAGATCGAAGACATCGTCCGCATGATCAACGACATGGGGATTGCGGTGCACGAGTCCGCCCCCTTGGAGGTCGATCAGACCCTGAGCGATTCGGCCGTCTCCGACGACGAGGCCGCCGAAGCTGCGGCGGCGGCGCTCGCGTCCGTGGACAGCGAGTTCGGGCGTACGACGGATCCGGTTCGTATGTATATGCGCGAAATGGGCACCGTCGAGCTCTTGACCCGCGAGGGCGAGCTCCAGATCGCCAAGCGCATCGAGGACGGGCTGAACCAAGTCCTTTCCGCGCTCTCGGTTTATCCTCGTACACTCGCGAAGCTGCTCGAGATCTTTTCCCAGGTAGAGGCCGAGGAGATCCGCCTCTCCGACGTCATGTCCGGATTCACGGACCCCGACGAGGAGCCTGTGACCTCCCCGCCGACGGCAAAGAGCCGAAACGGCAATGCCTCAGGGGACGACGAGGACGAGGACGAGGACGAGACCGTCGTGGACACCGGCCCCGATCCGGAAGAGGTTGCGCACCGGGTGCAGCTTCTGCGGGAGCGCAACGCCGTTGTGCGTGATTTGCTGGAGCAGTACGGACGGGATGACGAGCGCACACGGGTGGCAATGAAGGATGTTTCCGATGCCTTCCTGCACTTCAAGCTGGTCGCCGGCGTGTTTCAGGCGCTGGTGGAGATCCTGCGAAGCACCATCGAGCGTATCCGCACCCAAGAGCGTGTGATCATGAGTCTCGCGGTCGAAGGGGCGGGAATGCCGCGCAAGGCCTTCATCGCCACCTTTCCCGACAACGAGACCAATCCGGAATGGCTCGAGCAACAAGTGTCCTGCGGTGAGCCCTACGCCGCGGCCCTTGCAGAATGTGCTCGGGATATCCGCCGCGCCCAACGCAAGCTGCAGGAGGTGGAACGGGAGAACCTTCTCACCATCGGCGAGATCAAGGAGATCAATCGCAAGATGTCCATTGGCGAGGCCAAGGCCCGTCGGGCGAAGAAGGAGATGGTCGAGGCGAACCTCCGGCTGGTCATCTCCATCGCCAAAAAATACACCAACCGCGGCCTCCAGTTCCTGGACCTGATCCAGGAGGGGAATATCGGCCTCATGAAGGCCGTGGACAAGTTCGAGTACCGTCGCGGATACAAGTTCTCCACCTATGCCACATGGTGGATCCGTCAGGCAATTACCCGTTCCATCGCCGATCAGGCGCGGACCATCCGCATCCCGGTGCACATGATCGAGACCATCAACAAGCTCA
>CAYYHR010000341.1:0-4029 GCA_964471705.1 uncultured Chromatiaceae bacterium | reverse complement strand
CCGCATTTTTCACCACAGAGGCACAGAGGACGCAGAGAAAGAGATATCCAATTGTATTATCAAGATTTTTATATCCAAGCATGTTATCTCCTGTGCGGAATGCTAGCCACCGGCAGACGTGCAATTCTCTGAAATCTCTGTGTTCTCTGTGCCTCTGTGGTGAAATCGAGAAACCTCCAGGCTAACCCAGCCTCAGTGCCTTGGCCTTGCGGTACAGAGTGCGCTCGCTGATACCGAGCTTCCGCGCAAGCTCGGCTCTGTCGTCCGAAGAGCGGGCGAGGACGCGGCGCAGGTAGCGCTCTTCCACGACCTGCAAGGGTAAAACCTGCTCCGAATCCTCGGGGGCTTCCGTGATGCGTCCGTGTGCCTCCACGACCCCCGCGGGGAGGTGCTCCGGCAGGATGGAGTCGCCGTCGCACAGGAGTGCGGCCCTTTCCAGGATGTTCTGAAGCTCGCGGATGTTTCCCGGGAACCAATAGGCCTGCAGGCAGGCCATCGCCCCGGCGGACAGCGAGAAGCTGCGATGCGGCTGGATGTGGCGTAGGAGCCTCTCGATCAGCAACGGCAGGTCTTCGAGCCGTTGGCGCAGGGGCGGAAGCGCGATGGGAAAGGTGCTGATGCGGTAGTAGAGATCCTGCCGGAAGGTCCCTTCGCTCAGCATGACCTCGAGATCCTGGTTGGTCGCGCAGATCAGCCGGAAGTCGGCGTGCTGCGGCTCCACGCTCCCCACCCGGCGGTACATGCGGGTCTCCAGCAGCCTCAGCAGCTTGACCTGGAGCCCCGGCGGGACGTCGCCGATCTCGTCGAGGAAGAGGGTTCCTCCCGCGGCGGCCTCCACCAGCCCGATCTTGCTGGCAACGGCGCCGGTGAAGGCGCCTTTCTGGTGGCCGAAGAGCTCGCTCTCGAAGAGGGTCTCCGTGAGCCCGGAGCATTCGACGGGGACCAGCGGCTTGCCGGCGCGCCCGCTCGCGTTGTGGATCGCGCGGGCGACCAGGTCCTTGCCGGTGCCCGACTCGCCCAGCAGCAGGACCGTGGTATTGCTGGGTGCGACCCGCTGCAGCAGCGCCAGGGTCTTAAGAAAGGCGGGAGAGCGTCCCACCAGCTCGTGGCGCCCGGCCCGTGGACCGGCGACTCGTACCGGCCGATGGATCTCCAGGAAGCTGGAAGTCCTGCCCTCGGCGTCGCGAACCGGCCGGGTCTCGACCTCCACCAGCTCCTCGCCGTGGGGCGTATGGTGCACGTGCAGCGTCCTTTGCGGTGCACCGGACTCCAGGCTGGCATGGATGGGGCAGCTTTCCCCCGCCTGGTCGCAGGGCATTTTGAAGCCGTGGGAGACCTCGTAGCAGTGCCGCCGCTCCAGTGGCCGGCCATCCCCGTAGAGGTCGCGATACGCCCGGTTCGCGATCCGGATGCCGTAGTCCAGATCCAGCAGAACCGCGGGACCGGTAAAGCTCTCCAACAGGGCCGGTGCATCCGGACCTTCTCGGGCGCTGGGCATCACCTGGGTCAATGACTCGTCTCCCATGCAGGCGACATTTTTGACGCCTGGGTTACAGGATGGCGGCACCATTTTGCAGTTCCGTGCCGGGGAAGCCAAGGATCGGATTTCGCTCGCCCTGTCCGGAGTCCGGTTTATCCGAATTAAAACCGATGGTAACCGACCAATCGCCAGAAGCGAATCTCGCTTGGCGCAAAGATTGCTTATTTAAATCGAGCATCCGGATCCATACCACGAAGTGACGTGTGGGCCTGTTACCCATGGTCCTGATGCACACAGGTCCAATCCCATCGTTGAAACAAAGCGGAAGAGACTGAAATGATATCGAGCCAAGCTTCTAGCACTGCCGATCTCGGACAGGTCCAATCGGAAAAGCCTCCCTGCCCATTGTGGAAGAAAGTCGTCGCCGGGGTACTGGTGGTTACCGCCGTAGCCTTGGCGTTGCCGGCGACGATCTGGTTGGCTCCCGCGGACGCGTCCGTCCTGGAGACGGTCAAGGGTCTGTCGGTGATCCTCGGGTACAGTCTCGGCCTGGTCCTCGCGGGCGTTGCTGTGATTACCGCGCTCTTGTGGGTCGTCAGCCGTAGCCGGAGCCTCATGTCCCGCGGTCGGAGTGCAATCGCGTACATGGTCCATTGCTATCCGCGACAGCTCAAGGATCGCATTCTCTCCCACTAGGATAACTGCTCGCAGGCCAATACCGGCGTCGCGAGGATCGTAGGGCGGCAATTCTTTGCCGCCACCTGCTTTTTTAAATTGTCGGTGTCGGCGTAGGGATGCCGACCTACGGTTGCCCCTGATAAACCGGGCAATCGCTCGGCCAGGGAGAGCTCCGTGATCTCCGTGCTCGTGGCGTTGCCTCCGCAGGGAAGGAGACTGCGAGGGCAACGGGATAGTCGGATCCGGGGGATGGTAGCCACATCGAAAAAGGACATCCCGGTCAGGCGGTGAGCAGCGACCGCTACGGGAGCCTCATAACGAGAAAAACCGTGCCGGCTGCAAGGGCCGGAATCGAGATCGAGTAAGCCAACATGTCCAAGATCAAGCTCCACATAGTCCTCTTTGTCGGATTGGCCTTCGGCTGTGCCGTATGGGCGGCCGATACCTTTGCCACCGAAGGCGGGGGTGCGGCCAAGCCGCCGGCGGATTTCGAGTTCCACCCCCCCTACGAGCCGGTCTTGGAGCCCCCGGATATGCCATCCCAGCGCTCGGACAAGGAGCCCGGGGGTACCGCCGATCACAGCAAGTTCGAGGCGCTGCAGAAGGACTTCAAAACGGGGCCGGAGGTGACCGAGGCCTGTCTGAGCTGCCACACGGAGGCCGGTAAGGACTTCATGAAGTCCGTGCACTGGACCTGGGAGTACAAGAACCCGGCGACCGGCCAGCTGCTCGGCAAGAAGCACCTGATCAACAACTTCTGCACCAACGCCCGCGGCAACGAGGGCGCCTGCACCCAGTGCCATGCCGGCTACGGTTGGGTGGACGACACCTTCGACTTCACCGACCAGACCAAGATCGACTGCCTGGTCTGCCATGACAACACCGGACTCTACTATCGGATGCCCCAGTCGGAGGGCAATGCGGCCTGCGCCATCATGTTCGAGAATGTCCCGCCGCTCGACTGGAAGCGCATGGCACAGCACGTCGGCATGCCCAAGCGCCGCAATTGCGGCCAGTGCCATTTCTACGGGGGCGGCGACGATGGCGTCAAGCACGGTGATCTGGACTCATCGCTGTTTCACCCCGGCAAGGCGCTCGATGTCCACATGGACGAGAAGGGGCTCAACTTTTCCTGCGCCGCCTGCCACGTGACCAAGCATCACCAGTGGGCGGGCAGCCGCTACAACGTGATCGCCAAGGATGCGGAAGGAACCGGAAAGCCGGGGATGCGCCGTGATGTCGCCACCTGTGAGTCTTGCCACGGTCTTTCGCCCCACCCCACCCGCAGCATCGAGGGCCTCCTGCTCAATACCCACGTCAGCGAGATCGCCTGCCAGACCTGCCATATCCCGGAGCTGGCGCGCGGCGGCGTCGCCACCATGACGGACTGGGATTGGCGCACGGCCGGGAAGCTGAAGGACGGGTTCGGGTATTTCGAGCACAACTACACTCAGGGCAACGGCGAGCACCGCAAGACCTACAAGTCCATCAAGGGCAATTTCAAGTGGGGAGAGAACCTACCTCCCCTATACGACTGGTTCAATGGCCAGATGCTCTACAAGACCATCGATACCAAGCTGGATCCCTCGCACCAGCCGGTCGCTATCAATGCCTACCAGGGCTCGCCCGACGACCCGAATTCCCGCATCTGGCCGTTCAAGCGCATGCACACCATTCAGCCCTACGACAGGGTCAACAATACGCTGGTGTACATGCACCTCTGGGGCGACGACAAGTCAGCCTATTGGGGCAACTACGATTTCGCCAAGGCCATCGAAGTCGGCATGAAGGAGGCCGACAAGCCCTACAGCGGGCAATACGGTTTCATCGAGACCTACACCTTCTGGCCCTCGACGCATATGGTCGCGCCC
>CAYYHR010000340.1:2811-4038 GCA_964471705.1 uncultured Chromatiaceae bacterium | reverse complement strand
TCAAGCAGAAGTACGGCCGCAACATCTCCTGGGGGGACCTGATGATCCTCGCCGGCACGGTCGCCATGGATGACATGGGCTTCGAGACCTTCGGCTTCGCCGGCGGCCGGGCGGACGATTGGGAGCCGGACCTCGTCTACTGGGGCCCGGAAGCCGACATGCTGGGCCGCCAGCGCGTCGACGCGGAAGGGAAGCTGGAAAACCCCCTCGCCGCCACTCAGATGGGGCTCATCTACGTGAACCCGGAAGGTCCCGGCGGCAACCCGGATCCACTCGCGGCTGCCGAGCAGATACGCGTGGCCTTCGGCCGCATGGCCATGAACGACGAAGAGACCGTCGCCCTGATCGCCGGTGGCCACACCTTCGGCAAGACCCATGGTGTGGGCAAGCCTTCCGGTTGCGTGGGTCCAGAGCCGGCGGCCGCCGACATCGAGCAGCAGGGCCTCGGTTGGGCCAACAAGTGCGGCAAAGGCAATGCCGAGGACACGATCGGCAGCGGTCTGGAAGGCGCCTGGACCCAGGTACCAACGCAGTTCACGATGCTGTACCTGACGAACCTGTTCAACTTCGAATGGGAGCAGACCCACAGCCCCGCCGGCGCCATCCAGTGGACACCCAAGGGTGGTGCGGGTGCTGATACGGTCCCCGACGCCCACGTGGCGGGCAAGGGGCACGCGCCGATGATGTTCACGACGGACCTGGCGCTGAAATTTGATCCGGTCTACCGCGAGATCTCCCAGCGCTTCCTCGAGAGCCCGCAAGCGTTCGAGCTGGCCTTCGCCAAGGCCTGGCTCAAGCTGACGCACCGCGATATGGGACCCCGCGCACGGTATCTGGGCTCCGAGGTGCCCGAGGAAGTGCTGATCTGGCAGGACCCGTTCCGAAGGTCGACTACGAACTGGTCGACGCGAAGGATATTGCCGGGCTCGAGAAGAAGATCCTCGACTCCGGCCTATCCACTGCCGAGCTGGTGCGGACCGCCTGGGCCTCAGCGTCCACCTTCCGCGGCAGCGACATGCGCGGTGGTGCCAATGGTGCCCGCATTCGCCTGGCCCCGCAGAAGGACTGGCCGGTCAATGACCCGGCGGAGCTGACCAAGGTCCTCGAGACCCTGGAAGGTATTCAAAAGGGCTTCAACGACTCGACATCCGATGGCAGGAAGGTCTCCCTCGCCGACCTGATCGTCCTCGGCGGCGCGGCGGCCATCGAGCAGGCGGCGAAGAACGC
>CAYYHR010000340.1:0-2711 GCA_964471705.1 uncultured Chromatiaceae bacterium | reverse complement strand
AACGCCGGCGGTGTCGAGCACGGCATGTTCACGGACCGTCCGGGGACATTGAGCAACGACTTCTTCATCAACCTGCTCGACATGGGAGCCAAGTGGTCGAAGTCGAAGGATGCCGACGGCATCTATGAGGGACACGACCGCGCCACGGGCGAGCTCAAATGGACCGCTACACCGGTGGACCTGATCTTCGGATCGAACGCCGAGTTGCGTGCCGTCGCCGAAGTCTATGCATCTCAGGACGGGAATGAGGAATTCGTCCGCGACTTCGTCGCTGCATGGACCAAGGTGATGAGGGCCGACCGCTTCGACCTGGAGCGGTCGTAGGGAGTAGCTGCTCGGGCCGTGGCTGACCTCGGCCCGGCTCGAGCGGTCGTATCGAGACAAAGGCGCAACCTATGATCCGCGGATGATCGTAGTTGTGATAGCGCTCTTGTACCTGATCCGGCAGCGCTGGATGGCGCGCAAGACGGCTGATAAACACGACGTTCTTGCACAGTCGTCCGTCTGATCTCGCTCGACGAAAGCGGGCGAATTCATGCTCGCGGCACCTGGCACACCGAAGTCGAAAATATCGGAGCGAGCACTTGGCTCGCCAACGACAATCGCCGGTACCGGACGAGGGACAAAGCATGCAGTTGCCGCGGAACCAGATCAAACGAATCGTCGAGCTGATTCACCACCGCTTCATCTGGGTGATTCTCGCATCCTATGGGATAGCCGCCGTGCTACCGGAATTCGGTCTCTGGATACGCGGTGCGAGTCTGGGCGGTGGTGCAACCCGCGATGACGGGCTCGTGCTCTCTCTGCCCGTTCTGATGCTGGCGAGCCTGTTGTTCAATGCGGGGCTGGGCGTCGACACCGGTGAGATCAAGAATCTGGCGAAGAAGCCGCTCGTGCTGGCAGGTGGAGTCGCAGGCAACCTGGTGGCTCCATTGGGCTTCATTCTCGTGCTCAGCCTCGCGATGGCATCCTGGCACAACGCGGACGAGCTGCAGCAGATTCTCACCGGCCTCGCCCTCGTCGCCTCCATGCCGATCGCCGGCTCCTCCACCGCTTGGGCCCAAAATGCGAACGGCAACCTGAGTCTGAGTCTCGGACTGATCGTGCTAACGACGGTCCTCAGCCCTCTGCTGACGCCGTTGGTTCTCCACACCGTCGGGCTCGTCACGACCGGGGACTACTCGGAGGATCTACACACCTTGGCATCCGGTGATGTCGGAACCTTCCTCGGCGTCTGGGTGATTCTGCCTTCTGCGCTGGGAATCAGCGTCCGCCGGATTGCCGGCGACCAACGCATGGCGGCGATCAAGCCCTACGTGAAGCTGACCAACTACCTCGTGCTGGTCCTGCTCAACTACGCGAACGCATCGCTCACGCTGCCGCAGGCCGTTGCCCATCCGGATCCGGATCTCTTCGCCGCAATCCTGCTGATTACGGTCGCCCTCTGCGTTACGACGTTCGGGGCCGGATACCTGCTGGCGCGGTACCTCAGGGTCGACCGCGGCGGCACGGTGTCCTTGATGTTCGGCCTGGGAATGAACAACAACGGCACTGGATTGGTCCTGGCATCGATGGCATTGGCGGATCACCCGCAGGTCATGCTCCCGATCATCTTCTACAACCTCGTACAGCACCTCGTGGCATCCATCGTCGATTTCGCCGTTTTTCGACAGCGCTTCAGCGCCGGGTGAGCCACCGGAGCCGGCTGGAAGCGGGTGACCTCCGGACCGAGGCACAGGACGCCGGTGGAATCCTTTGGCTCTGGACAGGCGCGGCGGCATTGCATTCTCGAGTGCAGTCGTGCCACCAGCCGCCATCTGAGAAGTCGAGCCGCGTTCGGCCCGACCCTGTTTGGTGTCTGGCCTGGGTTTACTCTTGCCTGACAATATCGACCGAGATCTCCACCGCCGGAATCGTCCCTCTGTTCTCGAGCCAGTGTGTGGTGTTCCTATCCTCGGGCCAGCCCACTCCCGGCCCATAGTCCGTAGCGACTCCATTTCGATGGTCAGTGATCGTTCCTTGCAGTATGTAGACGGTGCCTGGCCTGTCTTTGTGGTCGTGAATCGGGCCGAAGACGCCTCCAGGCTCGATGGTCACCATACGCATGCGAAGTTGGCGCCCAGTCATGCCCTCGATCTCGGGGCCAAGATCAACCGTTGCAAGTAACTTCACCGTAATACCTTTCGTCTCAGGTGCCACCTGTTCGTTGCTCATCGCGCTCTCCCCTCTATATTGCCAGGGCATAACGAATAAGGTTAGATCGTGGCGAGATTCTCGCACGATCTTAACGTCCCAGTTGCTGACGTAATAGAAGACCGCACCGCGCGCAGCAGGTCGAACAGGACATCTCGACTCATTGGGTTGCTCTCCTTGGCAGGGGTCACGCCAGCGGGCAGTAGAGGCATTGGATCAGCGCTCAACGGCGGACGTGCGAGCAAAGTGGTCGTATCAACCCGAGCGGCGGGGCAGCAGTCGGCAGCAAACAATCCGCATCCGACGCCGCGCCATTTCTCTGCGGATCAAGCGCACGCCGAGCCTGAAGCCCATGCTGCACGATGCGGAATGGCAGGAAGAGATCTGGTCCGACGCGGTGGTCGCAGCGATCGAAGAAACGGGATTCGAAGAGCTGCCCCAGACATGTCCCTGGACTATGGAGCAGGTGCTCGACACCAACTGGTTACCACCTGCCTCTTGACGTCGCACTTTGCTAG
>CAYYHR010000339.1:0-4068 GCA_964471705.1 uncultured Chromatiaceae bacterium | reverse complement strand
GATCTGTCCCTGTTTGGTGGGGCAAGGATGCGGACGGTGGCACCTGCGAATTGGGGTGTATGAATTCCTGTCCATGCATGCTGGGGTGGATTACCACCACAGCACTAACCGGAGGAGATGAAGATGCCCACATTGCAACAAGACCTACAGGCCCGTGTCGAGTAATACGACCACTGGGCAACGCGGCGCCGCTACGGGCCGGAGGGCCCCAACAACCGCCGGTTATGGGTGCTGGCCTGCATGGACGAGAGGCTTCCCGTGGATGAGGCGCTGGGTATCCGGGTAGACACCCCGGTAGGCGGCGGCGACGCGCATTGCTTCCGCAATGCCGGAGGCATCATCACCGACGATGCCGTTCGATCCGCCATGCTGACCTGCAACTTCTTCGGCACCAAGGAGATCGTGATCGTGCAGCACACCCAGTGCGGCATGCTCTCGGCCAACGCGGCGGACCTCGAGAAAGCCCTGCGGGAGCGGGGCGTGGATCTCGACAACCTGACCTTGGATCCTACACTGCCTGAGCTCAAGCTGGATGCAGGCGGCTTCGCAAAATGGATAGGCATGATGGACGACGTGGATCAGACCTGCATGAAGACGGTGGAGGCGTTTAAGAATCACCCGCTGATCCCCAAGGACGTCACCGTCAGCGGCTGGGTCTGGGAGGTGGAGACCCGCCGACTGCGAGCGCCCACCCAAGAGGCCGACAAGCGTGCCCGCACGGATGTGACCTCGGCCTCCTTCGGGGTGGGTAGCCCCCAGCCGCCACGCTGGAGCTGATCGGCCCTGCAAGGTTGCGTTTTGGGGCGGCCCCGCCCGGTCGCCCCTTCCCTTTTCGAATCGAGGAAGCCTAAGGTGCCCACTTACGATTATCGTTGTCCCAACTGCTCTACCCTTTTTTAGGCGCACCACGCCATGGCCGCCAGGGCGCCGGACTGCCCCAACTGCGGTGCCCAGCCGCAACGGGTCATCCTGTCCGCACCTGCGATTCACGGCCACAAGGCGCGAGGGCGGGAAGAAGCGGCGCGTACATTCGAGAGGCCGCAGACGGTAACCGGACACGGCCCGAGTTGCCCTTGCTGCCATTAGGGTAGAGAGCGGCATCGCCTTCTTTATCGGCTGGCTCGCTTCTTCTTCCGCCAGTCCCAAGGCGGAACAGGATGCGGATCTGCCCATAGGCCTAGGTGCTCAGTTTTGGCTTTCGCCTCCGCCGCTTCGTACAGGACCCGATCCCCAGCGTTCTGCTCCCCGGCATACTTCCGGTACCACCAGGCATAGCCCGCCTGGACCATCGCGAGGTCGATGTCCTGGCCCTCGAAGATGATCTTTCCGACGATACGGCCGTACCGGTCGCGCTTGCTCCAGTACACCTCGACATCCTTGCCGGCGACCAGACCGATGAGGTAGTCCTTCGCCTGCTTGCCGAAGGGCTGCTTGCGCTCGGGTGCGCCAATACCAGCCAGGCGGATCTTGTGCCGCTCCTGGGAGGGCATCGAGGACGTAGACGGTCAAGAGCTTGGCGGTTTCGGGGTCGATGGACTGTGCCCGCAGCATCTCGGCGAAGCTCTCCAGCGGGAGGGCTCCGTACTTGAGTTGGTAGTGGGCAACGTTGAGCGCGAGGAGGCGGGCCGCTTCGGCAACGTCGTCCTTTGATGCATCGGCGATGAGGCGATCAGCCAGTTCGTAGAAGGTGCGGAAGGCGTCAAGGTCGTCTATGCTCCAGTAGCCCCAATCGTGGTGTTACCACGCGAAGCTTAGGGTCAGAGGATCTTGCCGACAACCATGCTGGAACTCTGTGGACCTCCCTGAGCCGCCCACCCGCGACCGGAGCAAAGGCATGGGCCCAGCCTGTTACAGGCGCGCGTTCAGGCTCCGTTAAGGTGTATTGGGAAAATATGGAATACGAAAATGGAAGGCGCAGACCACTACAAGGCAGCCGTCCCTACGATTTCCCAAGCTTCACATAGGAGGTGGGCGAAGCTAATACAAAACCAACCAACGTAACGCCCCGCAAGGCGGGAAAGTGGAGTCGCTACAATGAGATATTTGACCCTCCCAGTTACTCTCGCAGCCGCAATGACGATAGCCGGCTGTGCCGAAGGTACGACTGCATCTCGTACCGCTACCGGTGCCGCTGCTGGCGCAGCCGCTGGTGCCCTGATCGGTTCCACGAGCGCGAATGCAGGAAGAGGCGCTTTGATAGGCGCAGGCGTTGGCGCCGCTGGCGGCTATCTTTACGACCAACACGAGAAGGAAAAGGAGCGGCAGGAGGCATGGGAGAGCTATCAATATTATCGCTGACGGTCACAATCCGGACTTGGCACGGCTCAAGCTTCAAGAGCAACTCACGCACGTGGAAACCGGCTGAGCCCCAGCCTGACCCCTCACACCCCGCTTCTGCGGGGTTTTTGTTGCGCCGAGAACGTGCTGCTGTGCAAGAAGCGGCTTGCGCCTGTTACTGCGCCAGACAGAGCACACGAGCATGCCTGCAACCGCGTCGCGCACTGCTGGAGCCTCGTTCATCGAACGTTCAGCGTACAGACGCTACCCTAAGCTTCAGGACCTTTAGGATCAGCGCGAGCCGCATGGATACATAGGCAGAGAAGGTGCCGACATGAAGAAGTGGATTGTTGCTCTTGGAGCCTGCGTGGCGCTTGCCACAACCCCCATGAGTGTCTTGGCCAATGGCTATGATGCGGGTAACGCAGCCTTGGGCGGCCTTGTCGGCGGTGTCGTCGGCGGTCTCATCGGCGCCGGCGGCTTTCCGGTCTACGTCGCACCAGCGCCCGTCGTGGTGCCTGCTCCCGTCGTGGTCGAGCCCTACTACGCCCCCGCTCCGGTCGTCGTCGAGCCCTACAGTGCGCCAGTGGTCATATACGGGGCGCGCCCGCCGCACTACAACTGGCACGGGCGCCACTACCCGTACTACCACCGTCATCACCATCACGACCGCGATTGAGGGCACCGACCCACGCCGCACACCGCATCGGCGAGCTGTTGCGGGAGATTAAGCCGGCCAAGGGTGAAGATCGGAAGAGCGAGGAATATCAAAGGGACGGTGCCGACCCGTTGGTTTCCCGCAAATCCGCTGCCGATGCTGCAGGGTTGAGTACGTCAGGAAGGAGGGGCGCCTCAGCGTCGTTGTCGAGGCGCCAAGAACCACCAAGGAGGAGAGTGCGCCATCCATGGCAAATGACATCCAGTTATCCCCCCACCTGTCGACCACTCGTGCAAGATGCCCAACAACGGTCATGCGTTCTGTGATCCCCGTCGCAGGTATTGAGAGGGGCTCTCGCCTATAGGCGATGGCGTACAAGACCTCAATCCTTTTCCGACAGACCCCCTCCCGCGAGCCGCCTATCCTTGGTTGGCGATTCGCTATCCTCTCCGGCAGGTCTTGGTCTCCTCATAGAGCCAAACCGGCGCGACGGCGGCAACCGTCACAACCTCTTGGGCGCCCGCCCCCTCTCCATCCTCTCAGGGGCGGGTTCTTTTTCTGCGCAGACGTAAGCCGTCGGTTCCGGTCGGCCGCTGGACTCATTTCGCCAGTGTGAGCAAGACCTCATTGCTCCCAAGCGTGAGCACGACGCCTTCGCTGGCCCCCTTCAGATGCATGATCACCCCCGCCTTGTTCTGCATCCACAAGTCTGCCTTACCCGACGTCGCGATTCCGGTCTGCCCCGTTCCCTCTGCATAAAGACCTTCGAAGTCGGCTAGACGATTCAGTTTGTAGATCTCGCCAACGGCATGGACTTGAGAAGCACCACCGAGGCCGATTACCGAGCCGACGAGCGTGAACGGATAGCTGTGCCCCTGGAAAGTCAGTGTGCCGGTTCCCCCCGTCGCGCCGCCCGCAACAGTCTCGGCCAGGGTCACGGTACCCACAGGCGTCAGGCCGGCAATGCTCTGCGCGGTGGGTGGCGATTGGATGGTACTGCAGGCGGAAAGGAACAGAATGCCAATCACCGCCAGCCATGGGCACACCTCGCGAAGCGGATTGACAGAGACACTCGACATCATGGGAGCATTCCTCGTTGAAAAATAGCAACTGAAGAGAGGCTAGCTTAGCGG
>CAYYHR010000338.1:0-4089 GCA_964471705.1 uncultured Chromatiaceae bacterium | reverse complement strand
GCTTCCGGTTCGACGAGCACAAGCTGCACAAGCCGGGCAAGTGCCCGCGCTGCAAGGGAACCTGGATCAACGAGCCGCTGATCTCCCTGGAGGAGAAGCGATGAGCGTGCTTTCAGAGAAAGACACCGGCACGAAAGACAGTCCGTTCCTCCGGGTCGAATCCTACGCCGGCCACCGCGCCGATTCCGAACCGCGCCGGCTGCACATCGGAAAGCGGGAAGTTCTCGTGATCAAGATCATCGACCGGTGGCTCGACCCGCGCCATCGCTACTTCAAGCTGCGCGGCGACGACGGCGGCATCTACCTGCTGCGCCAGGAAACCATCGAGAACCGCTGGGAGATGACCCTGTACGACAGCGGCCGCCGAGAGGAGACCCGCTTATCCTCCACCTGAACCACCAACATCGGAGCCAATGATGCGCATCTACCTGACCCAACACGGCCTGGCTGTCCCCAAAGACGTCGACCCAGACCGTCCTCTGAGCGAGCAAGGTCGCGAAGACGCACGACGCCTCGCCGAGCTCCTGCACAAAGCCGGCATTCAGGCCGGGCAGGTCCTGCACAGCGGCAAGACCCGCGCCCAGCAGACCGCCGCGATTCTGGCCGAGGCCCTGCTGCCCGAGGGGCAGCCTCAGGCACACGCCGGTCTCGCCCCGAACGACACTCTCGAGAAGCTCTCCCCGGAGATCGCCTTCTGGTCCGTCGACACCCTGATTGTGGGTCATCTGCCCTACCTCGGGCGGCTGGCCTCGTTGCTGCTCGTCTCGGACCCGGATCGGCCGCTGCTCGCCTTCCAGCCCGGGAGCATGGCCTGCCTGGAAAAGGACGCGGAGGGTCGGTGGGTGTTGGCCTGGATGGTTCGGCCGGAGCTGCTGGCGCCGGCTCGAGGCTGAAAGGTCTGCGTAAGGCTCGGCGTCAGGTGGCGCCGTCCTCTCCCTGCTGATGGAGACGGGTAATGGACGCGACGGTGCGTACGACCTCCTCCGACTCCAGAGATGGTCGGCAGCGCGTCGCATTCCATGCGAGCAGCAGCTCCGTTGCGACCTCGGGATCGACGCCATGCCACAGTAGGTGTCCGGCCAGGGAGGCGATGCGGTTGTTGCGCTCACCCTCAGCGACGCCTTCCCGCAGCAGGCGCCGCCAATGGGAGAGCGAGTGTCCGCGACGGCTCTGTTCATCCGACGCCCCGCTGAGCCAGTCCGGTAGCGACGCCAGGGAACAGACAGCGGGGGAACGTTCCCAACGATACGACTCGCCGCTGGCATGGACCGAGGGCGGCGCCACCACGTACCCGCCGTCGCCGCGCAGGTCGACCCCTGGGGCGAGACCGACGCGGTTGTGCAGCATCACCCCGGGATAGGCGAAATAGAGATGGCGCCCGCCACCGCCGGTGCGTGCCTCGACGGTCTCGGTGATGAGCCCATGTTGGTGCTCCAACTCCTGGAGACTCGCATCCGCACCATGGCGCGGATCCAGATCCAGCACCACCACACCGGAGACGACGCCGGTGACGACGGCGATGTTGGCGTCGGGCCAGCGCCGAAACCACTCGGCGACCTCCGTCGCGTCCGGTAGCCGGTGCTGGTAGACCTGCCAGCGGACGAGCGGGCGCTTGCCGCGGGGCTCGACCGGGATCACCGACCAACCCAGGCGGCCATAGTCGAGCGCGGCCTTCATGAGGACGCCGCTCAAAGACCCACTGCTATGCCGCTTGCGCCACAATTGCTTTCGAGAAACCTTGGTTGTTGGCTTCGACCCTCTTGACGCTGCATCCTCGGTGGCGGAGCGCCAAAAAAGCCGGCGTTAGGATGGAATGATCGTCGCCTACCTGCCCAACCTGCCTGCTGGGGTCTCCTACAAAATCTATAAGATACCTTCTCGACAGGCATGCACTCAGCAGAACTCCGTACCGGCAACCGCCGAGCGCAGACACAGCGGATCAACCAGGCCGTCGATGCAGCGCTCCAAGGCGCGCACTTGGAGCCGCTGTTGGCCCTGTTGGCACTCACCGCCGATGAGGCGATCATCCCCCTGTGTGACCGCGTTTTCCGCCGTGCGACTCGATTGGCCCGGCAGAACCGGTCGGAAACGGCGGCCATTATCGCGGCACGCAACCGCCGTGTGCTGGAAATCTACGCGCACCGTGCCCCGAAAGGCTGGTTCAGCGCTTGGTGCGACGGTTCCAGCACCACGGACGCCGGTGGACAGCGCGCCGGTATCGGCCTGGTACTGATGAACCCCCACCACGAGGTGAACGCCGCCCTCGGCGAGCCGGCCGGCGCACTGTCGTCCCTGGACGCCGAGTTGGCGGCCCTCGTGGCGACGGTGAAGACGGCGGGCGCTCGGGGTGCGCGCTACCTGCGTATGCACACCGACTGCCCCGCGCTCGTCCACCTCTGGCAGGATCGGCGCGATGACGACTCCCTGTCCGACGTGCGACAGGCAGCCCGACCCCTGCGGCGGCTTCAGCTGCGGCTCGTTCCCCGGCGGTTCAATCAGGTGGCCAACGCCCTTGCCCGCGATGCCGCCCGTAGACCTCCAAGGCAAACCGACCACGTGCCTCAGCCGGCCCAGGTTCATCCCAATGCCGGAAACGATCGATCGTGACAGCCCGCCATACCACTGGCACAGTTACGTCATGCGCCATCGTGACACACCATCGCTCCCGGTCGGCAAACTGCCGCCGGAGATGCTTGCCCGACTGCTGGTCGCCGCCCCACTGGACGACCCGCGGGTGCTGGTGGGGCCGGGCGTGGGTCTCGACTGCGCCGTGATCGATCTGGGCGAGCAGCTTCTGGTGTGCAAGTCCGACCCGATCACCTTCGCCACCGACCAGCTCGGCGACTATCTGGTGCAGGTCAACGCTAACGACCTCGCCACCACCGGAGCCACACCCAACTGGCTGCTGGTCACACTGCTCCTGCCCGAGAACGCCGCGGATGAGGCCATGGCAGAGCGGCTCATGGCACAGATCGGGAAGGCTTGCAGGGAGCTCGACATCGCCCTCGTCGGAGGCCATACGGAGATCACCTACGGGCTCGACCGCCCGGTGGCGGTGGGGGCCCTTCTCGGTCTGGTCGAACGCGACCATTTGGTCACCCCCCGCGGGGCCCGGCTGGGGGATCGGTTACTGCTAACCAAGTCCGTACCCATCGAGGCCACAGCGATCCTCGCCCGAGAGCGGTCGGCCCAGCTGAGGGATGTCCTGACCAACGCCGACATCGTCAAGGCCCAGGGCTACCTGAACGACCCGGGAATCGGGGTGACCCGGGACGCCCAGCTGGCCCTGGACGCCGGCCGGGTGACGGCCATGCACGATCCCACCGAGGGCGGGCTCGCCATCGCCCTGTGGGAGCTTGCCCAGGCTTCGGGACGGGGCGTGCGATTCGATCCGGCCGCGGTGCCGGTCACGCCGCTCTCTGCGCAAGTATGCGCCGCCTTCGCAATCGATCCCCTCACCGCCATCGCCTCTGGAGCCTTGCTTCTCACCTCGCCAGCGCCAGACGCGGGTCGTATCAGCACCGCGCTCGAACAAGAAGGCATCCCCTGCACGGAGATCGGCGAGGTTACCGAGGGGCCCCCGCGGGTCCTGCAACGGACCCGATCAGGTTGGGAACCGTGCCCGCTGCCGGAGCGTGACGATCTGGCACGGGTGTTCGAATCCGAGCCCGACGCGAGGGGGTAAGCGCAATGGCGTACTCTCCGAACAGGCCGATGCGACCGGCGGAAAACAAATCGGACTCGCGGAGAACTTGCCAATGGCTATGAGCCAACAGGAAACAACGACCATTGTCCGCGACCTCATGACGGACTTTGCCGAGCGCACCGGCCTACTTGGGGAAGGCGCGCCAACGCGATACCTGTGGACCGACGCCTTCGCCGTCTGCAACTTCATGGAGCTCGATCGGCATACCGGCGAGAAGACCTATCGCGCACTCGCCCTGCGCCTCGTCGATCAGGTGCACCACGTCCTTGGGCGATATCGAGCCGACGACCCGAAGGAGGGATGGATCAGCGGTCTGAATGAGGAAGAGGGAGAGCGGCACCCGACCAAAGGGGGCCTCAGAATCGGCAAGGCGCTGGGCGAGC
>CAYYHR010000337.1:0-4100 GCA_964471705.1 uncultured Chromatiaceae bacterium | reverse complement strand
CTGGCAAAGCATGGAGTGCGTTTTGAGGAGGCGGCTTCGGTCTTTGCCGATCCCCTGTTCGTTCTGGTCGATGCCTCACGCCGCAACGAGGCTCGTGATGCAGTAATCGGTTTCGATTCGACAGGTCGGCTGCTCTACGTGGTTCACATCGAGGGGAAGTCCACCTACATCCGAATCATTTCAGCGCGGCGCGCAGACCCCGATGAGGAGCGCATCTATGTTGACTGAACGCACGAAGAATCGCCTGAAGAAAGATCGACAGATGACGACGATCACGATGCGCATCCCGGTGGACGTCGTGGAGTCGCTCAAGCAGATAGCCCCCCACAAGGGCTTCAGGGGCTATCAGACCCTGCTTAAGTCGTACATAAGCGAGGGGCTGAGACGGGACGAGGCGCAGATGTCGGGTACCCAGACTGCGCGGCTTATCGAGGCGCTGCGACGACGCGGCATATCGGAGCAGGTGTTGGACGAGGCGGCAAGAGAGCTCGATGTCGTCTGACAAGGGGCAATCCTGGTCGTGCGCGTGCGGGGGAGTCCTGGGCGATGGGCGATAACGCTGGGACGACTCTGTGGGAGTTGTCGTGATAGCTCCTGGGCAGACGCATCTGAAGATGAAGCCACTCTCTCGAGGGCCGTAAGGCCGCTGCCGAATCTTTACCCGTTCGTAGCGGAGGGTATCGGCTCTCGGGTCTCGATTTGTACCCTTTCGTATATCTCGCGCAGTGGAACCCTGCACTGGACCGAATCGAAAAGGGCCTCGTCGTCCGTGTCGCTGTACGCGGTGAGCAGCCAGCGGTCGCGGTCTTGGCGGGTGAACACATCGACGCAGAAGCGGTCTTGGGCGACGAGCACGTATTCGCGCAGGCTGGGCAACATCCGATAGACCGCAAACTTTTCACCGCGGTCGTAGCCCTCGGTAGAGGGAGAAAGGACCTCGATTACCAGCACCGGGTTCAACAGGACGTCGTTACGATCGTCGTAGAACGAGGGCTCCTCGCAGAGTGCAACGATATCCGGATACCTGCAGGCGTCGGCGGTCTCGATGCGTACGCGCATGTCGTTGGCGAGGACTGAGCAGAGACGTTTCCTGAGGCGGGTGCGCAGTTCGGAGGCTAGGTTGGTCACGATGAGATTGTGGTTGTAGGTCGCACCAGTCATCGCGTAAACGCGACCGGCAACGTACTCGTGCTTTTCGTCGGTTGCCTGGCGCTCAACGGCGAGGAAGTCGTCGAAGCTGTATTCGTACAGGGTTTGAAGTGCCATGCGATTTAGCTCCGGGAATCTATGCCAGTATAGCCTGCAATTCCCGGCTTCTAACCGCTGCCGGAGGGACGTTCCTGCAGAGCAGCAGCCAGTATCTCTCGCGCTCCCTGCCCGATGAGGTCGAGCGCCAAGTCCTTACCGATCTGCTCCGCCTCGGACCTTGGTCCTCGACACTCCCCACGCAGCACACGTCTGCCGTCCGGCGTGCCCACCAAACCGCGCAGATAGAGCCCATCGCCCTCCAGCACCGCATGTCCGGCGATGGGCACTTGGCAGCCGCCCATGAGCCGGCTGTTCAGGGCCCGCTCGGCGGTCACCCGGTCTGCCGTGGGGGGATGATGCAGGGGAGTGACGAGGGCATCGACGCGCTCGTCGTCCGCACGGCATTCGATGCCGATGGCCCCCTGGCCGATGGCCGGGAGGCTCTCGTCGAGCTCCAGCCGTTGGCGAATTCGCTCTCCAAGCCCCAACCTGACGAGTCCCGCGGCGGCCAATATCACGGCGTCGTAGTCCCCGGCGTCAAGCTTGCCGAGCCGTGTTTGGACATTACCGCGCAGAGGGCCGATCTGCAGATCCGGACGCCGCTCGGCGAGTTGACAGGCACGACGCAGGCTGGAGGTACCGACACGGGCACCGGCGGGCAGGTCGCTCAATGCACCGTAGCGGTTGGAGACGAATGCGTCGCGTGGATCTTCCCGCTCCATGATCGCCGCCAATCGCAGACCTTCCGGGAAGTCCGAGGGTACGTCCTTCATGGAGTGCACCGCGATATCCGCGCGGCCCTCCAGCATCGCCTGCTCCAGCTCCTTCACGAACAGGCCCTTACCGCCGATCTTGGCCAGGGGCGCATCCAGGATCTTGTCGCCGCGGGTGCTCATGCCGATGATCTCCACCTGGAAATCGGTATGCACCCGCCGTAAGGCATGGGCCACGTGCTCGGCCTGCCACAGGGCGAGCGGAGACTTGCGGGTAGCGATGCGGACACTCTCGGCCATGGCTTCAGCTCTTTAAAGGATCAATTGCTGACCGTTACCGAGTCCCCGATCTTCATCCGCTCGAACAGCAGCCTGGCGTCGTAGTATCCCAAACGAATACAACCGTGGGACGCCGCATATCCGGGCAGCCAGCCCTCATGGATGAAGTAGTTGCCGTGGAATCGCAGCGAATAGGGCATCCAGGCCTGTGTGCCGATCTCGTTCTTGTACAGGCTCGATTTCTTGTCCTTGTCCTTGCCTAGCACTGCGAACTTCCCTGTCGGTGTGTGCTTACCGGGTTTGCCTGAGGAGATGGGTCCCGTGCGGATCAGGTCGCCGTCTTCGAAGTAGTCGAAGGTCTGATTCCCCAGATGGAAGCGAAGCGCCCTAGACTCGGCCGGCGGAAGACCGCTGAGCTCCTGGTACATGACCCTGTCGGAGTAATTGTCGCCGCCCGCTTCGGCCGTTCCCGCCAGCAAGGGAAAGCCCTGCCCCTGTTGATCGGTCACTCGCTCGGCAGCCCCTCCATCTGCGGGAGCAGAAGTAGGAATGCCCTGACCCCGTGATTCCGAAGCCACGGATGCGAGCTCCTGCGGGATCTGGGCCGGGGGCTGGCTTGCGCATCCGATCGCAACGGCTGCGGGCAGGCAGACTGCAAATTTCATCTTGCTCATCTTCTTAGGAAACTCGCCGTAGTCAGTCGAACCTTCGTGCGGAGTGCCGGCCCTTCCCGCCGGGCGCCTCGACTTCTCGGCCTTCCCCAGACTCGGCCCCGATCGCGACACGAGTCTGCCCACGGACAACCGCAAGGACCTCGCCGTGCATCCGTGTATCGACCGTGGGCTCCGACGACAACCGATACCCTGGGTCCATACCCCGGGCCAGGCACGAGGTCGCAGAGGGGGCGCTTCTCGCTGCTCCCACAAAGGCCGCAGTGTACAGGACCGGCTTTTTTTTGGCATCGATGCAAATCAATAGATGCCACCTATCAATCAGATTAGAAATACCCATTAGCAACTCGAAGGTATCAGCTATACCTTTGTCAGGGAGCGCAGGACTCTCCCTGCGTTTTTCTCAAACCAACCCGAAAAATTCGGAGGAATCCATATGGATCTCAAAGGCAGCAAGACCGAGCAGAGCTTGAAAGAAGCCTTCGCGGGCGAATCCCAAGCCAACCGCCGTTACCTCTATTTCGCCTCCAAGGCGGATGTCGAGGGCTACAACGACGTGTCCGCGGTCTTCCGCTCGACTGCCGAGGGCGAGACCGGACACGCCCACGGCCACCTGGAGTACCTGGAGGCATCGGGCGACCCCGCCACCGGTCTGCCCATCGGCGGCACCGGAGACAACCTGAAGGCGGCCATCGCCGGCGAAACCCACGAGTACACCGACATGTATCCGGGTATGGCCAAGACGGCCCGTGAGGAAGGATTCGACGAGATCGCCGACTGGTTCGAGACCCTGGCCAAGGCCGAGCGGTCCCACGCGAACCGCTTCCAGAAAGCCCTGGACGGCCTGGACGCCTGATTCCGGCAGACGTTCGAGCCGCTCGACCCCTCCCGACGCGCTTCTTCTCAGCGCGTCCCCGGGAGGGGCCCCACCACCCCTGACCGACTTGTCTGCAAGCAGGACCGACGACATGACCACACGCGAAGGCAGCCTCCAAGCACCGACCCGGCACCCCCTGGATTGGACCGATTCCAAGTTCTACGACGAGGGCGACCTCTTCAAAGAGCTCGAGCGGGTATTCGACATCTGCCACGGCTGCCGGCGTTGCGTCAGCCTCTGCCAGGCATTCCCATCGCTATTCGACCTGGTGGACGAGTCCGAGACCATGGAAGTGGACGGCGTGGCCAAGGA
>CAYYHR010000336.1:1531-4109 GCA_964471705.1 uncultured Chromatiaceae bacterium | reverse complement strand
CACCCCACCTGCCTCTACCACCCGGAGGCCAAGTCCTTCCTCATCAGCGAGGCCCTGCGCGGCGAGGGGGCACGGCTGCTGCTGCCGAACGGGGAGCGCTTCATGCAGCGGTTCGACGAGAGGGCGGAGCTGGCCCCCCGGGACGTCGTCGCCCGCGCCATCGACCACGAAATGAAGCGGCTCGGCGCCGAGTGCCTCTTTCTGGACATCTCCTACCGTCCAGCCGAGCTCATCGAGAGTCTGTTCCCGACCATTCGCCAGCGCTGCCTGGAGCTCGGCATCGACATCACCCGCGAGCCGATACCCGTGGTACCCGCCGCCCACTACACCTGCGGAGGGGTCCTGGTGGACCGGCGGGCTCGCACCGACGTGCCGGGGCTTTACGCCGTCGGCGAGGCGTCCTATACCGGATTGCACGGCGCCAACCGCATGGCCAGCAACTCCCTTCTGGAGTGCCTGGTCTACAGCTCCCTCGCGGCACGGGATATCGAGTCGGAGATGGGACGGGCCTCTTCCCATCGAGAAGTTCCACCCTGGGATGAAAGCCGGGTGACCGAGCCGGACGAGGAGATCGTGGTCGCCCACAACTGGGAGGAGCTACGCCGCTTCATGTGGGATTACGTCGGTATCGTCCGTACCAACAAGCGGCTGCGTCGCGCCAAACGACGCGTCGATCTGCTGCGCCAGGAGATCATCGAGTACTACGGCAATTTCCGAGTGACCAACGACCTGCTGGAGCTGCGCAACCTGGTGGATGTGGCGGACCTCATCATCCGCTCGGCACTGCGCAGGCGCGAGAGCCGCGGATTGCACTATACGCTGGATTTTCCGGAGAAGGATCCCTCGCAATGCGCGCCGACGGTTCTGATTCCAGACAACTATCAGCCGCGGAGCCGGACTTGACGAAGCCCGACCGCGACGATCACGACTCGTCGCTCTGAGCAAAGCAGCGCTAGAGGCTGCGTCCCGTTACGTCCTTGGCATCCGGCCCGAGCAGGTAGAGGTATCGGCCCGTCACCGTCTCCGGACCGGGCAAGCCGTTCGGGTTTTCTCCCGGGTAGAGGCGGGCGCGCAGGCCGCAGCGGACGATTCCCGGGTCGATGCTGTTGACCCGGATGTTGCTGCTGTTCCTGGTCTCTTCGGCCAAGGTCTGCATCAGTCCCTCGATTCCGAACTTGGCCGCGCAGTAGGCGCCCCAGTAGGCCAAGCCCTTGCGTCCGACCCGGTCCGAGGTGAAGACGACCGAGGCGTCCGGGGAGGCCCGCAGGAGAGGCATGGCTGCCTGGGTGAGCAGGAAGGGGGCCGTCAGGTTGATGCGCAGGACGCGCTCCCATTCGCTCCCGTCGTAGTCGTCGATCCGGCTGAGAAAGGGGGCGAAGGCGGCGCAATGGGCCAGGCCGTCGAGGCGCCCGAGCTCTCGCCCGACCAGCTCGATCGCCTCTTGGCAACCCTTCTCATCCGCCCGCTCGAGGTCCAGGGGCAGGATGGCCGGCTCCTGGCCGCCACCGGCTTCGATCCGGTCGTAGAGGGGCTCCAGGTCGTGCTGCTCCTTGTCGGACAGGACGAGGGTCGCACCGTGCCGCGCACAGGCGAGCGAGACGGCATGGCCGATGCCTTCCGCGGCCCCGGTCACCAGGATGACGCGGCCGGCCAGTAGATCGGGTGTTGGCTGATAGTCTTCCACGGGATTTTGGTAGCTCAGGTGATTTCCAGTTTGCTCGGTGCTCGGTGCTCGGTGCTCGGTGACAGGGGACGGAAGTGCGCGTCTCATTCATTTTCGACGGCTCTCCCGCCAGCCGAGCCAAAGCTTGCGCAGGGGTGTGAGCCCGAGGCGCCGATCGGCCACGGCAAAGCCGGCGCGCTCCAGCTCGCCGAGCAGAGATTCCAGGATGCGGGCGCGTACCCGGAGGCACGCGGGCATTTCCCGCATGCCGTCCGACTCCGCGAGGACGGCACGGGCACGGGCCGCCGCGGGTGGGAGCAGGTCCGGGAGGCGGGAGCGATGCCGGTGCTCGGTCAGTGCCTCGGCGGAGAGCCCCTGCTTGCGTAATTGCTCGACGGGAAGCGCCGCCCGGCCCTGCCGGGCCAGGGCGCCACTGTCGCGGATCCGATAGACCCGGGCGCAGAATCCCCCGAGGCGGCGCGTGGTCCGGAGCATGCCGGCCTCGCTCAGGCCGTGACAGCGGGCGATGAGCTCGAAGAGGGCCCCCAGGTCCCGGTCGCAGGCGGCGTCCAGCTCGGTCTCGTCGGCGGGCTGCCGGCGCAGGATCTCCAGCTCCACCTGGTCCGCGATGCCGATGAAGGGGGCTAGCGGAAGGCCATGCCCCTGCAGCGCCGGCTGCAGGACCTTGCTCAAGGGATGCTGCGCCTCCCCGGCGAAGGTGCGCCCAAGCTCCTCGCGCCACCACTGGAGCTTGATCCGTGCCAAGCCGGGGTCCGAGACATCCTCCAGGACCGCCCACACCTGGTGCCGCCAAGCGAGCAGCGCCGCCAGCTCGTCGCGCAGCTCCCGCGGGGCGAAGCGCAGGCTGTAGTAGGCGGACGAGCCCGGAGGCGTTGCCCGGTTGGGGAACTTCCA
>CAYYHR010000336.1:0-1431 GCA_964471705.1 uncultured Chromatiaceae bacterium | reverse complement strand
TCCAGCTCCGAGGGCTTGATGAAGCGCGCGTAGTCGTGGGTGCCGCGCGGCAGCATACCCAGGATGTACTCGGCTCCGATGATCGCGAACAGGTAGGACTTGAGGTTGCGGTTCAGGGTGGAGAAGAAGACGCAGCCGCCGGGCCTCACGAGCCGCGCGCAGGCGGCGACGACGGAGGCCGGCTCCGGCACGTGCTCCAGCATCTCCATGCAGGTGACGATATCGAAAGCGACCGGACTCTCCGCGGCGAGCACTTCCACCGGAGCCCGGCGATAGGTTACCTGTACGCCTGACTCCAGGGTGTGCAGCTCGGCGACCCGCAGGGGCCGCTCCCCCATGTCGATCCCCGTGACCCGTGCCCCGCGCGCCGCCATGCTCTCGGAGAGAATGCCTCCGCCGCAGCCCACATCCAGGACGTCCTTGCCGTTCAGCCCGGCCGCCTGGTCGATGTAGTCCAGGCGCAGTGGATTGATGTCGTGCAGCGGCTTGAACTCGCTGTTGGGGTCCCACCAGCGGGCGGCGAGCTCTTCGAACTTGCCGATCTCGGCATGATCGACGTTGTGGGTCGTCTCGGTCATCGGGTAACGCCTCGGCGCAACGAAAGGTGTGGTTGCCGATTATAGAGGTTTCCGGCACGGACGAGCTCTATCCGTCGAGCTCCCGCTGGCGGAGGGCACGCGGGTCTCAGTCGGGAACCGAGCAATAGTGCACCTGGAAGAGATCCCGGCTGTCCTGCCAGACCTGCTCGTGCCGAAAACCGGCCCGCTCCGCCATCTTGCGAAACTGCAGTTGATCGTACTTGTAGGAGCACTCGGTATGGATCGTCTCGCCGGCCTCGAAGGCGAAGGTCTCTCCGTTGACCCTTACCTGCTGGGCCCGGCGGGAGCGCAGATGCATTTCGACGCGCCCGGCCTCGCGGTTATAAAAGGCGAGGTGCTCGAACTCGTCCGGTTCGACGTCGCTGTCCAGCTCGCGGGCGATGCGTACCAGGAGGTTCTTGTTGAACCCGGCGGTGACGCCGGCCCGGTCGTTGTAGGCGGCGTCGAGTATGGCCTCGTCCTTGGGAATGTCGACTCCGATGAGCAGGCTGCCGCCCGCCTCCACCGCCGCGCATACCTCTGTCAGGAAGCGAACGGCCGCATCCGGCTCGAAGTTGCCGAGACTGGAGCCCGGGAAGAAGGCCACCTTGTGGGCCTCGGGCAGCTTCTCGGGCAGCTGCAGGCTGTGGGCGAAGTCGACGCAGGCGGCATGGATGTCCAGCCAGGGGAAGTCGTAGGCCAAGTCGTGGGCCGCCCGGTACAGGTAGTCGCCGGAGATGTCCAACGGCACATAGGCGCTGGGGCGCAGCTCCTCCAGAAAGAGCCGTACCTTGGCGGCACTGCCGGCGCCCGGCTCGATGAGGACACAGCCGCTGCCGAGGGCCTCGCTGAT
>CAYYHR010000335.1:0-4111 GCA_964471705.1 uncultured Chromatiaceae bacterium | reverse complement strand
TCATACCGAGACCGACGACAATGACGCCACCTACTTCATCATCCATCAGCTGGAGATGATCGAGCAGGCAATCGAAGGCTTGCACGAATATCTGGCGCGCAAGATGAGCGAGCAGCGAAGCGCCGAGAGTCTGCTCCGCCACACCCCGCGTCTGGCGGACAAGCTCAATCACCGTCAAACGGCACTGCTCAGCCACGCCCTTCGCCACGCCGGACACGGATATACGGTGGAAAGTCACAAACGTTCCCATCGGATCACGACCCAGACCGCCCGCACCGATCTGACCGGATTGGCGAGCATGGGCCTGCTCGATCAACGCAAGCCTGGTCGCGCCTTCGTGTTCTACGCACCACCCGATTTGGACGAGCGTATCGACGCGGTAAGGTCTTCGGATTAGCATCGCTCGTCATCCTTTCTTTCCCCTGCGGGACAACAAGGCCGCCAGGCGGATTGCATCGAGCATGGACTGAGGATTGGCGGTGCCCTTGCCTGCCTGGTCGAAGGCCGTCCCGTGGTCGACGGAGGTGCGGACGATGGGCAGGCCCAGGGTTATGTTGACCCCCGACATCTGCCCCCAAAGCCCGGTCTTGGCGTCGTATTGGAAGCCCAGCAGCTTGGTGGGGATGTGGCCCTGGTCGTGATACATGGCCACTACCGCGTCGTATAGCCCGCCGCGCAGCTTGGAGAAGAGGGTGTCCGCCGGCAGCGGTCCCTCGGCGCGGATGCTGGCGGCCTGTGCTTCGGTCACCGCCGGGGCGATCTCCCGGTCGTCCTCGGTACCGAAGAGGCCGCCCTCGCCGCAATGGGGATTCAGGCCGGCGACGGCGATACGGGGCTCCGCGATACCCATGCGCCGCACGGCCTCATGGGTCAGCTCGATGACCTTCAGCACCCGGGGGGTCTTGACCCGGTCGCAGGCCTCCCGCAGGGAGACGTGGGTGGAGATGTGGGTGACCCGGAAGTCGCCCTCTGCCAGCATCATGCTGTAGTCCCTGGTCCCGGTCAGATCCGCGTAGATCTCCGTATGTCCCGCATAGTGACAGCCCCCCGCATTGAGGGCCCCCTTGTTGATGGGGGCGGTGACCGTCCCGTCGATCTCCCCCGCCATGGCCAGCTCGATGACCTTGGCCACGTACTCGAAGGACGCCCTGCCCTGCGCGGCGGTGACGGTTCCCAGTTGCAGCTCCGACAGCGGCAGGTTCTTCAGGTCCAGGAGGTCGATGGCCCCGTGACGGTAATCGCCGTCTCCAGGCCGGTCGCAGACTCGCACCTGGAGATCCAGGCCACAGAAGCGCACCGCGTCGCGCTGGATCTCCGCGTCTCCGACCACCAGCGGGCGGCACAGATCGTAGGCGGTCTGGGAATCGAGCGCCTTGGCACAGATCTCCGGGCCGATGCCGCCCGGGTCGCCCATGCTGATGCCGAGCAGCGGTCTGTCGGTCTCGCTCATGATCCCGCTCCTGCAGACAAGCGCTCGTAGAGCGCGACAAGTGTTCTCTTCTCGCCGAAGGCGCCGGCCTTGGTGACAACGGGCAGGTCGTTTGCTGGACCGCCCAGCAATCGCCCCAGAACCAGTCCGGGGAGCAGCTCCTGCTCCAGCGCGATGGCCTCTCCGCCGGACGCCCGGAGGAAGGCATCGGCCGTCTCGCCGCCCGACAGGAAGAGACCATCCGCCCGGCCTGCCCGAACGATCTGCGAGGCCAGCTCCGTCAGCACGGCCAGGCCCGCGGCGGCCTGTGCCGGGGTAACGGTCAAGCCTTCGGACGGCAAGAGGCCGATGGTAAGTGCGAGGATGCCTCCGGTCCAGGCGTCCAGCAGCTCGCCGGCGCGGCGGTGACGGTCTTCGGGCGAGGCGGCGATCAGCCATTCGGGCTTCAGCTCGGCGCGCGTTCCGGGGTACCTGTTGAACAGGATGTCCAGCTGTCCGCGGGTTACCCGGGAGCCGGTCCCGCAGACCAGTAGGAGCCGATCGACGGCGGGAACCGACAAGGGTGCAACTGCCGGGTCCGCGAAAAACTGTCCAGCCAGGCTGGCGGCCAAGCCGGCGGAGCCCACCGGCAGGAGGCGACCGGCGCTCCGGACCACCAGCCCCGCGAGCTGGTCGAGATGCGCCTGCTCGGCCGCGTCGCAGACGATCAGCCGGCAGCCACGTCCAAGCTCCCTTTGGACCGCCGCCTCCAAGCGGTCCGGGTCGCGGTACTCATCTACACGGATCCCACCGACAGGATGGCGACTCTGGCACACAAGGATCTCCGCGACCACTGAGGAGTTGATGGGCGCGATGGGATCCTTGGCGAATTCCGTCTCCGCCAGAGGCACGCCCCGGACCAGTTGAACGCCGCCGACCGTGATCCGGCCCTGGGCTGGAAGGGCCGGTGCGATCAGGGCGGCGTCGAGCCCGAGCAGATCGAGCAGAACGTCGATCTCCGCCCCGAGATTGCCCCGTAGGCAGGAATCGATCTTCTTGTAGATCCTCCGCGGACGCAGGTCGGCCAGCACCGGGGCCACCCGCCGCAGGCGCTCCGCCGCCGCCCGGGAGGGGAGCTGGCGGCTGGACGTGTAGGTGCTGATACCAGCCGCCTCCGACATCCAGGGGCGGTCGAGCCAGAGAGTCTCGAGGGGCATCAGGTAGACAGGTGCGCCGAGGGCGGCGAATTGCACCCCGGTGTCGGCGGCACCCGTGAGATCGTCGGCGATGACGACCGCTTCCGGACCGGACCGCATGTGCCTTCAGCCGCCGACCGGACCGATAGGCAGCATCTCCGGGGCATGGGTGAGCACCGTCAGGCGCGCGTCCGGTCCCTGACGGCGCAGCGCCTCCTCCACCGCCCACTCGAGGGTCGGGGCATGGGCATGGCCCAGGGCGACCTTCTCCTCGGGCGAGATGCCGGGCGAATAGGTGATGATGGACGCGTGCTCCCGGGCCATGGCCCAGGCGATGGCGAGCGCACAGGCGACCCCGTTCGTCAGGCGCCCGTCCCGATAGGCGGCCTTGATGTCCTGGGACGGCCAGGCCGTGAAGTCCAGCAGCTCGGTGTGCACCGGGCTGACCCCCTCCGGGGCGGGGGTGGCGACGATGATGGTGCCCCCCGGCTTGACCATCCGCTGTGCGGGGTACAGGGACTTGTGGGACTGCCAGAAGTCCAGATCGCAGGGGTGGGAGTTGGCCAGGACGATGTCCGGCACCTCCCGGTACTCGACCCCGTAGATCTTGCGCGCCAGCTGCACACCCGACCGAAATACCTTGCGCATGTCGCCGTAGAAGAGCCCCACGACTCCGCCCGCGTCGTTCATCACCACGTTGAAGATGGTCTGCATGCCCACCTTGTCCGCCATGTCGTCCATGTCCCGCCGCACCGGGTTGTCCTCGATGCCGAGATAGGAGTCACCGCCACTCTCGCAGGCCAAGAGGTGGGTCTCGGCGGTAGTGCGGTCGCCGCACACGCCCGGCTGGATAATCTTCGACGAGCCCGAGTAGCCCGGAATATGGTGGGGCACGATGGTGCCCAGTCCGATGACCAGGTCGGCCTCGACCACGGCGCGGTTCACCAGCAGGGGCGTGCCCCGGAAGGAGGTGCCCAGATCGACCAGGGCGTGGGGATCCCGCCACTCGTGGTTGAAGACCCGGATGCGCTCGTAGATGTCGTCGCCGACCTTGACTCGCATCTCCCCTTCCGTCATGTAGCGGTGGGTGCCCAGGGCCATGATGCATTCGACGTTCGCGTCCGGCACCCCGGCTGCATCCAGGCGCCGGAGCAGAGCCGGCAGCATCCGGTCCACCGGCGTGAGACGCGTGGTATCGTCGCTGACGAAAAGCACCTTGTCGGTCGGCTTCACCCAGGCTTCGAGAGGAAATTGGTCGATAGGGGCATCCAGCGCGGCCTCGATGGCCGCGTCCAGGTCCGGCAGGGCCCTGCTCTCGCTCGGGCTAAGCACCTCCGCCAGATTGCGGTCCGGCACATTCAGCTCGTGGGGCTCGCCGCCGAAGGGAATGGTGACAATGGACATGGGCGTCTGTGGGATGTGGGCGGTTAGGGCTTCCGAGTTTTCGGATCAACATCCCAAAGTCTACCCCTTTTCGAATCGCTTGCCGGGTTGGCGATGCGCAGCC
>CAYYHR010000334.1:0-4114 GCA_964471705.1 uncultured Chromatiaceae bacterium | reverse complement strand
AGCCTGAGCTTCGAGGAGCTCACCGGCGGCACCTTCTCCATCACCAACGGCGGCGTCTTCGGCTCCATGCTGTCCACGCCGATACTCAACCCACCACAGAGCGCCATTCTGGGCATGCACAAGATCCAGGACCGGCCCCAGGTGGTCGACGGCCAGATTCTGATCCGCCCGATGATGTATCTCGCCCTGTCCTACGACCACCGCATCATCGACGGTCGCGACGCTGTCCAGTTCCTGGTAGCCATCAAGGATACCCTGGAAGAGCCAACCCGGCTGCTGCTCCGAATCTGAGACTCGGACTCCAAGTCTGCTACCCGCCGAAAGCCCGGCCCGGTCTTACTCTTCCATTCGGTAACGAGGGAGACTCACCAAGGCGATTGCCGGAAAAAATATTTGACAGCAATCGCCTAAGCGCCGATCCGCCCCTGCAGCACCCCGATCCGCTCCAACAGCGGACTGGTGAGCGGCTCGATCTTGCGGCGCATGAGGCTGCCGGTGGCCGTGGAGTCTCGCAGAAGGGGGCGCAGCACTCCGTAGCCCAACCCGGACAAGAGACGCATTGCCGAAACCTCCCGCCGGAGGCTTGGCACTGCCGTCACGCAAGCGCACACGCTGTCCGGGGCATCGGCGCCGACGTAAACCTGGGAATCACTCGAAAGATCGTCCAGCGGCAAGTCCGGGTCGCCGCCCGGACGCAAGGAGGAGAAGTACTCGCGAGCCAAGTCCAGAGTCGCCTCGACTACTTCCTGGGTAGGCGGTCTTGCGAGCACCGTGGATAGTGTCCGCAGAAACGTCTGCCCGGACGAAGAGTGCACGCGCAACAGCATGGCGGCACAAGGATTACCGGCCTCCGCCATGGGTCGAAGATGTATTGCATGAGTTTCCGCATCCCTGCGGGCCGGCACCGGCTCCGGAAGATCGTCCGGAGATGCCTGCAGGAAACCCACCAGATAGGCCTGCTTGCGGGCGGACTTCTTCCACAAGGACAAGCGGTCCGTCTCCTCGATCAAGCCGGGCTGAAGCACGAGCCGAACCGAGTCCATCATCTTCTCGGTCTCGGTCTCGAAAGGGAGAAACTCCAGTAGGTAACGGGACAGGACCTTGCCCATGGTTCCGGCGACGATCTCCGAATTGGCGAGCATACGGCGCGCGTTCTCGGCGTCCTCCATGGCCCACCAGGCGCGCCTTGCCAGCTCATCGGTCAGACCAGGGGAGCACACTGCCGCTACGACCGCCTCCGGCTCGCCCAGCGTCAAGAGCTGCTCCAGGCTCTCGTCACGCATCTGGCCCATGCGGGTCCAGCGCCGCAGATAGATCGGGTAGCCGCCAGGAGAGCCCAGGATATGTCCGGAGATCAGCTCCTTGACCTTGCGCAGATATTGCTCGGGGCGTCCGTTCGGATTGAGGGACACCTTGGACTCGCCTTTATGAAACAAGCCCCAGACGATCATCTTCGACTCATCTACACGAACGGCCAGCGGTTTGTTCGCCAGCAGGACGTTGAGGCGAAAGGTGTCTTCGCTGCTAAGCTCGGTCATCTGAGCCTAAGTCGCATCAGGGATGGCCGGCCCTTCGACAAAGGATCCTTGTCCGGAATTCGGCGTCATCAGCCTTCCAGGGGTGGACTGTAATTGGCGTCCTTCGGGTTGAGGAAGATGAAGTTGAACTGTCCCGACTCGATCTCCACGAAATCCATGGTCGTTTCGGCCAGCAGGGGTGTGTACTCGGGTGCCATTACGATATCGATCCCCTGCGAGGTTATGCGGATGTCCTCGTCGGTGGCATCGTCGAAGCCCATATGGTAATCGATGGATCCGTCCGGCTTTTGGCTGGCCGCAAGGCGGAGCGACAATCCTTCGGTACCGCCCTGCTTGGCGGCGCTGAGAACCTGCTTGGCCGCGGCTTCTGTTACTTTAAACATGGTCTTTCCACCTCTGCGATAGGCTTAGGGCGTATGCTCGGGGCCACATCATCGAGCCCCCATGGGGCCGTGCTGAGCCACGTGCCACTTACCCCGATCGTGAAAAGGCTCCCAACACCTGTATCAGCGACGGCAGGCCCGAACCTGTTCCACAAAACGGCCTGTCCAGCCGTTCCCCCCGACGTCGCGCAAATGGCTGTAAGCGGCGAGCAGGTTCTTGTAAACGATACCGTCGTGGCGACCATCGATGCCCGTTCCCCGCAAAACCTCGTAGCCGAAGGTCCATGCCGGGTCCGGGCTCATGATGGCGGAATGATGAAACTCATGGGCATTGATATCCCGCGACCTGTTTGGAGCGCCGGACCATGGGAATGCCTCGCTCTCCCGCAACCGGACATACCCCCTTCCTTGCGGGCGTTCATGCATCGCAACATCCGCCCCCAGCACGCCGCACATGGCACCCCGACGATCCCCACAGTGCAGCTCGCTGCACAGATACATGAGACCGCCACATTCGGCGTAAACGGCCCTCCCCGATTCCACGAAGTCGCGAATTGCTGCACGCATCGACCGGTTTTCGGACAGCTCGCGCAGTCGAAACTCGGGAAACCCTCCCCCGATGAGGAGCCCGTCGACATCCGGCAGATCCCGATCCCCGACTGGACTGAAGCTCACCAGCTCCGCTCCGGCATGACCTAGCGAAACGAGGTCGTCCGAATAGTAAAAGCCGAAGGCATCATCCCGCGCGATGGCGATGCGGACCCGTTCCCCCGATACCGGAGAAAATTCGCCCCGGTCCTCGGCAACCGGCAGCGATGGGGTGGACCGGGCAATCTTCAATACCCTGGGGACGTCCACCTGCTCAGCCACCAACGCGCGGATACGCTCGATCGTCTCGTCCGCCTCTTCCGCCTCGTTGCTGGGCATGAGACCCAGGTGGCGCTCGGTGATCTCGATGGTCGCGGTCCGATGCACTGCACCGAGCATGGGCAAATCCGTGTAGTGCTCCACGACACGGCGTAGATTGGTCTCATGACGCGTGCCGCCGACCTTGTTCGCGATGATACCCGCGATTGTCAGCTCCGGATCGAAAGACTGATATCCAAGGAGCAGAGGCGCGACCCCCCTGCCCATACCCTGCATATCCACGACCAGGACCACTGGGGCATCCAACTGCTTTGCCAATGCCGCGTTGCTGTTGCTACCCCCGATATCGACCGAGTCGAACAGACCTACGTTGCCCTCGATCAGACCGAGATCGGCATTCGCCAGGGTACCTGCGAAGGCACCGCCGATCTCCGCCCGCCCCATGGTGTGAAAGTCCAGGTTGAGGCAGTCGCGGCCCGATGCCCTGGCGAGCCAAAGGGGATCGATGTAATCCGGTCCCTTCTTGAAGGGCTGGACGGATACCCCCAACCGTCGAAGCTCGCGGCACAGGCCGATCGATACGGTCGTCTTCCCCGAGGATTTGTGGGCAGCTGAGATGTAGACGTGGGCCATGGCATGACGCGAAAGCAAAGCCGTGGCTTTGCTACAGGTCGAACGCGGAAGAGCCTAAAGCACGGCGGTCAGAAAAAGGCGAGGCAGCACCTTGCCCGTCCCACCAGAAGGGCGCCCCATTCCCGACCCTTCGAGCGCGCCTGACGTTCTATGGCGCTTTTTCGCCATTCAACGAAAGCGCCGAGAGTATCAAGCCTCGGCTGCAGCATTGGGGTCCACGTCCCGGTCGGCCAGCGATTCGGGTAGGAACTGGAGCACACGCACACCAACGGCAGTAATCAGCAAGGCCACAGCCACTCCTCCGAGACCCAACAAGACCTCCGGCGTGCTCGGCACATAGGAAGCGATGGCACCTCGGACGCCATCATGAAAGCTGGACTCGAGGACGGTCTTATTGGGAAACAGCGGCATCGGAAAGGCCTGGCCACCGATAATGATGACGTACATGCTGGCAAGACCTCCCAGCACCACCATGCCACAGGCCGAGGCGATCCAGACCTTGCTCTTCCCATGCACCGGATGGTACAGGATACCGAGCGGAAAGAGGTTGCCCACGAGCATCCAGCCGACCCAGAACAGTATGGTGTAGATACAGCCGTCCAGCAGGTAGAAGGAGACCAAATCATAGTTCTGCGCTGCGTAAAGCTTGGTCAGGAAGTAGACCAGCACGAAGAAGAGCACTCCCCCGATGAA
>CAYYHR010000333.1:0-4126 GCA_964471705.1 uncultured Chromatiaceae bacterium | reverse complement strand
GTTACGGTTGAAAGTGCCTCACCCGGTGCGGCGGGGATGAAGAGATGCATCGCCATCCTGGCGGTCACGCCCGGATCCCAGGTGAGCTCGTCGTAGGTCATGCTGCCGAGGAAAGCGAAGTTGACCGGGACCACGGCCAGGGCCAGGGCCAGGGAAATCAACAACCGCGCCCCTTTATTTTCGCGCAGAAAGTGACCGCTCGCGAAACCCGCAAAGGTCAGGACCAGGGTGTTGCCCATGAGCAGCAGGTAGCGGGAAAGCTCGTCGCCATCCCGCCAGCCCTTGAACAGTGAAGATGGCGAAGGCGACGGCGATGACCATGGCACCGGTTCCACGCAGCAGACCGGCAAGGGTGGGCAGGCGCATCTTGCCCCTCTGCCCGCCCGGGAGGGGAGCGTCATCCTGAACGTCCGGCACGGAGGGCGAAGAAGCTTCGATCTCGACCTGGTCGAGGCACGTCACGGTGAGAGCTTCAGTCTTCATGGCGGCTCTCCCTTGCACGCTCGAGCTCGTCCAGCTCCTCCGCGAGTGAGGCACGCTCCTCTTCGGCGATAAACTCCGCCTCCAACGGATCACGGGTCGGCAAAGTATCGGTAGTCAGCTCCGCCTCCGTGACCCGCATCTCCCAGCGCTCGAAGATGTCCTCCAAGTCCAGGCTCCTACCCTCCTCCATGCGCTGGATGCTCCAGGCAGCGTCCGCGGTAGCCTCCCTGCTGCGCATCTGGTGGCGCTTGTGCTCCAACTCTCCAATGTGGGCGCACACTGCCTCGATCTCCCGGGAGAGGCGGCCCTCGAACTCCCGGTGGCGCTCCAACATCCCCTCCAGTGAGGTGGCTTGGCCGCTGGCCAGACGGTCTCGGCGAAGACACTCCAGCGCCTTTTCTTCGTCCTTGCAGGCCAGCGCCCGCTCCCGCCACGCCGTCGCATCACGGCGCTGCTCCTCCAGCTTGCGGCGAAGACGCTCTCCCTCTGCGGTCATACGTGTGAAACGCACCTTGGCCTTGGCGTAGGCCTGGCGCATCTCTGCGATTCCGGATTCGACCACGGCATCGTGGTTTTGCAGCTCGTTGACCAAGTTGCCGACCCTGGTCGTCAGGGTCGCGGTGATCCGCTTGAATAGTGACATCTGGGCTCTCCTGTGATTGCTTGGTTGACGTCACTAAGCAATTAACAAGATGCGCGCCCTCTTTGTAATTCTCTATTATATCTTTATATTTAAGTATGATACATGCATAAACTAAAGCCATTTCCTAAGCATGAAATCATGTCTGATTAGCATGTTTTGCACTGATACCTTCAAATATTGTATGGAGCCATAACCGACGCCCCGGACGGAAGGTATTGCCCCCCTGTTGGGGAGTGAGGCGTGAGAAGAGCAGAATTTAAGTGCCCAATGTACGTGGAGTTCGGCTTCGCTTTCCTACCCGGCGTAAAAGGGCCTTCTAGCTTCCAGTGCTTGTAGAGGACCAAGCTATCTCCAGGACTCCAAGCCCAACCGTCTCCCTCGACGCTCAAAGTGTCTTTGTCCGTGGCGAAAGCGTAACCAGCAACGAGCAAGATAATTACTGAATCTCGCATTCCTGAATCAGCTTGAAAAGCTAACAGCGCTCCGTCGGGAGCCCGCAAGAGTGATTCTGTGGCATGGTGCTTCAGTATCCTGCGAACCTCCCTCTCACCCATACCATTACCCATAAGTCCGGCGATTTCGGCAGATCAGGGGCTTACAATCCCTACCGTAGACTGCTTCCGCAAACGTCATCGACAGCAGATCAAGCACTTGCGTCCACAGATGGGATCGGCTGCCGGACTTATGGGTAATGGCATGCCCTCTCACCGGCATAGTGCAGAAACTTTGCGATTTGTTCATTTGCTTGCCCTTTCTTCATCCCGAAAATCCTCGTGAACAAATCATGGGCAAGCGCAACTGCGATGCGTCTGGCATCGTTGCGTGGTCTTCCAAGCGGTCTTTTGCGGATAGGTTCTCTCTGGGAAATTCTTATGCTCAAATGAGGCGCTTCATCCTCGGTGGCACCGTAGAGAAACCCATGTGCAAGACCAAAGACGTTGCCAGTGTCAATGTCTAATGCCTCTCCTGAAACAGGCAACGTATAGCGCCCGGTTGGATTTTGGATAAGGGGTATCCATCTCAGTGCTGTAGACACAAAATATAGAGATGCCGAAGCTAACGCCTGCCTCCCATCTGCAAGCGGGAGGCGACTATCCCAGCAATTCCGCGGAGATGCTGGCGTGGTCTCCGGGCGGCATCTGGACAGCCAATAGAATTGCTACAACCCGTAGTGGCTACAGCACTCAAATGGACACCCCTTTTTTGGATTGCCTCGTGAACGGCAAGGTGCAAATCCAGCTTTGGTGAATCGGGCATCACACTCCGCTCTCTCCAAAGATTCGCGCGTTCATCCGCTCCACCACGGACGTGGTATGCGATTCGCTAAGGTGGGCGTACCGCTTGACCATGGCGAGGGTCTTGTGTCCGAGAACCGCCGCGATCTCGGCAAGGCTTGCCCCGTTCATTGCCAGGTAAGACGCGGCGGAGTGCCGCAGATCATGCCAGCGGAAGTCTTCGACGTTCGCCCGCTTCAAAGCCGCTTCCCACGGGGAGCGCAAATCGACAGGCTTGCTCGGGTCGGCACCGGGAAACACCAGGTCGGTATCGATGCGCCGGACCTTGGCGCGCGACCGCAGCAGCTCCAGGGCATGGCCGGTGAGGGGAAGAACCCGCCGCTCGCCGTTCTTGGTCTCTTCGAGCAGGGCCGCCCGCCTGGCGAAATCCACTTGCGCCCAGCGCAATCCCATGATTTCGGCTTGCCGAGCGCCCGTGGACAGGGCAAGAACCACGGAGGGGTAGAGATCCGGGTTCTTGCTCTCACGGCAGGCTTGCAACAGCCGCTCGCGCTCTTCGTCGGACAGGTAGCGGACACGTCCGCGGGACTCCTTGGGCTTGGTGACCTTCGCCAAGGGGTTCGACTCGATCCAGCCCCATTCCTTAACGGCAACCGTGAAGGCGTGGGACAGCACCGCAAGGTAGCGGTTGACGGTCGCGGGCGACCGATAACGGGGCGAGCCGGCCTTTGCCGGGTCCGCCGCTTGGCTCGGGATCTGCTCGCGGGCCAAGGCATCGCGGGATTCCGCCAACAGGGCCGGCGTGCAGTCCGCCAGGGCGTAAGCGCCGAGCCGGTTCTTCCACCAGGCGAGCTGCCCGATCTGGGGCTCCTGGGTCTTGGCCTTCTTGGTCGGGAGGATATCGCGAACGTAGCGGTCGACCAGCTCGCCGAGAGTGCGCCGCTTGGCCTCGGTGGTCTTGAAGTGCCGCCCTTCGCGGATCGCCGCTTCGGTGGCCTGTGCCCACTTGCGCGCGTCAGTCAGGCGCTCGAAGGTTGCCGACTGTGCCGGGTGCCCCTTCAACCGCACCTTGACGCGGTAGCTGGTGCGGCCTTTCGAATCCGAGCGCTTTTCGATGTTCGCCATGATTCAGCCCTCCCAGACAGAGACTGAACGCGGGCGGACGGTAGGATTGTCGGTAGCCATTGCCGAACCTCTCTACAGGTTGGGTGGTGGTCAGGGCCTCGGATCGGTTGCCGCCGCTCCGGGGCCTGTTTGTCTTGGGGGACGGCTCAAAGGCTACAACAGGGGACAAGAAATGGCAACATCGGATAGCCAATCCGATGTAATCTGATGTCAACTGTCTGTCTGGATGATATCTTTTTTGATGGGAAAGAAACTGCGGGGCACTCGGGGGGCATTTCAAAAAAACGAGGTCTCCGGATATCCTTTCAATTCCTCTCTTCCCAAGGTTAAATCCTGATTTTCTCATGGTTAAAGGGGCGGCAATCGCCAAGTCGTCGGGCATCGGTGAGCGTCCACCTTGGTTCCTCGCGACCGCTTAGCGACAGGACATTCCCATCCGTTGTAGGATGTCTGTGATCTGTTGTGCCTCGGCTAGGCGCAGGCGCTTGGCATCGGCCAGCGCTAGACAGAGTAGCTCGTTGGCTTGCGCACGCTCGTCAGCCCTTTTTCGAGTCAGCAGCGTTATCGCAATTTTCGCGCGGCAGACTAGCACTGATCGCACGTCCCCGAGGCGCTCGAAGGCCCCCAGCACTTCGTCGGT
>CAYYHR010000332.1:0-4133 GCA_964471705.1 uncultured Chromatiaceae bacterium | reverse complement strand
GCCCGGTAGAGTGGCTGCAGTCCCTCCAGTCCCTCGGGGCGATAGGGGGCGGTGGTCTTCAGGCGCTCGAAGAGCCGCCGGTGGCCCTCCCGGAAGGCGTTGAGGTTGCGTTCCATGAGTGCCGCGGCCAGGTAGTCGCGCACCAGGGGGTGGGCATCAATCTGCCCCTCGTCCCCGACGGCGAGGAGTCTGGCGTCAGTGAGCCGGGTCAGAGCAGTGCTCCAGTCGCAATCGGGGATGGGCTCCGGATCTGCCTGCGCGTTGTCGGAAGCCCCTTGCGGAGCAAGAAAGAGTGCCTCGGTGAGGCCGGAAATCGGCGGGGTGGCCCGCAGGATGGCGAGGTCCTCAGGCTCTGCCGGGCGGTCGAAGAAACCCAGCAGGCGCAGGGCGGCAAGCTGCCGTTCGCTATTCGGCTTGCCCTCTGCGTCTGGGGTCGCGGCTAGCCAGCGCTCGTAGGCAGCCATAACGCGGAAGGCGTGGCCACCGGTCTCGTCGTCGGCGTCGGCCAGCTCAACGCGGTCCCGCCGCCGGATGTCGCCGCCGAAGGCGAGCCGCAGGTAGTTGCCGAGCAGGCTCAGGGTCAGGGCATGGCCCCGCACCTCTCGGCTCGCCGCCATGAGCTCCGGGTCGTCTTCCGGGATGGTCGCGGCCCCGGCTTTTCTTGCCCCCAGGGCGTACAGCAGCCGCGCCCCGTCGATCTCCGAGAGGTTGCCGAGATCCAGGCACAGCACCGGTCCTTTGGGGTTGGTCTGGCCGAGCACCCACTCGGCCAGGTCCTTTACCCGCTCCCGGGTGTTGAGGACACAGGGTCCGGGTGTGCCCGCGCCTGCCAAGTGGCTGAGAATCGATTTGAGCCCAGGAGCTCGCAGCTCCCCGGCCAGGGGCCCGGGCGGGTATTGCAGGGGCTCGAGCCCATCCAGGATCAGCAGGGTGCGGGTCCGGGTCAGGGCCTCGGCCAGGGCCCGGCCCTTGTCTGCCGGGTTGGCGGATGGCTCGATCTCCACACCAAACCAGTCGATCGCACTGGCCAGGAAGTGGTCCTCGGATGCCTGGCGGTCGTCTCTTGTCCCCTGGCTGTAGAAGGACCAGGCGAAGACCCGCCGCACCCCGCCCCAGCCTCGATTCCTCAGCCTATCCACCCAGCGCTTGACCAGGGCCGTCTTGCCCGTGCCGCCGGGGGCGACCAGCTCTACGATGGCCGTGATCGGGCTCGTCCCGCCGTTTGATTCCCTGGCCGAGTCCCAGGCCGTGTCCAGCTCCGCCAGCTCGGCCTCCCGTCCGAGGAAGTGCGGGGCGCCGGCGGGGAGGTGGGAGATGTCGATTCTTGGCGGGTCCACCGGCACCGGGTCGGGGTCCAGCACGCCGCCGTTGTGCCGCCAGCGCTGGAGGATCAGCTCAGCGATCTCGCCTGGGTCCCGACCATCCCCGGCCCAGACGTAGCCGTCGGTAGAGAAGAGGCTGGGGATCTCGGTCATGTCGAAGCGCAGCGGCATGACGGCGGTGGCCTGCCGGCGCTTGATGAGGTCCTTCACCGCCCGCCATTCCAGGCGGCACCATTCCTTGCGCTCGTAGTCGGCGCAGAGGAAGACGGCGATCAGGTCCGATTCATCGTGATAGAGGGCCTGGAGGTAGGTATCCAGGTCGGGCCGCGCGAATTCGGCCTCGTACCAGGCGTCGTAGAGGACACGCTTCCGTCCGAGGGTTCGGGCGAGGTGCTCGGCCACCCGGGCGACGGTGTCCCGTTGCTCCCCGGGAAAGGAGAGCGCAACGCGGAAACGTTTCGTGGTGCCCATGCCTGGCGGTTCCTTGATTCGTCAGGTCGTTCCTGGATTCCGCTGCGCTTCATCCAGGCTACGCGCGATTATTCTTCAGGTCCCCGATTCTTTGGTCCCGGGGCAGTGTACCGCGGAACGGGGCACGGGGTGGCTGGCCGGACTTCCGCCGTCAGGTCAACGGCTCACCGACATGTCGACCGGCGGTGACGCCCGCTCCCTGTTCGGCCCGGATGTTGCCCGGTATCATGTCGCCTGATCCGCTCCGGACCGACGGCCTTCGCTGTTCCATTCCGTTCCTTCGATCGTCTTGACTCGCAGCCCGAAAATCGCGCGCAACAGGTCCCTTCCGTGACATCGGCCAGCCAATTCGTCCACCTGCACCTGCATTCCGAGTACTCGCTGGTCGACGGCCTGGTGCGCATCAAGCCTCTGGTCAAGGCCGCGGCGGCCAAGGGTATGCCGGCGATCGCGGTCACGGACCAGTGCAACCTCTTCTGCCTGGTGCGCTTCTACAAGGCGGCGGTAGCGGCGGGCATCAAGCCCATCGCCGGGACGGACCTCTGGGTCCGCAACGGCGAGGACGCCAACAAGCCCCACCGGCTGGTGGTTCTGGTCCAGAACCGGACCGGTTACCTGAACCTGACCCGGCTCATCTCCCGCGGCTACCTGGAGGGCCAGCACCTGGGTATCCCCCAGGTCGAGAAGGCCTGGGTCGAGGAGGCGTCCGAGGGCCTGATCGCCCTCTCCGGCGGTCTTCAAGGCGACGTGGCGAGCGCGCTGCTGGCGGGCAACCAGGACCGGGTCGAGGCCCTGCTGGACGACTGGGTCCGGGCGTTCGGTGACCGCTACTACCTGGAGCTGGCCCGTACCGGTCGGGAGGGCGAGGCGGAGCACGTCGAGCTGGCCGTCGAGCTGGCGGCCCGCAAGGGCGTGCCCGTGGTGGCGACCAACGACGTGCGGTTCCTCGCGTCCGAGGACTTCGAGGCCCACGAGGCGCGGGTCTGCATCCACGACGGGCGCACCCTGGACGACCCGCGCCGGCCCCGCCTCTACAGTGCCGAGCAGTACTTGCGCACCCCCCAGGAGATGGCCGAGCTCTTCTCCGATATCCCGGAGGCCCTGCAGAACAGTGTCGAGATCGCCAAGCGCTGCAACCTGGAGCTGACCCTGGGCAAGAGCCATCTCCCGGACTTTCCGATCCCTGAGGGCAAGACCGAGGAAGCGTTCTTCGCGGAGGAGTCGAAGAAGGGTCTGGAAGGGCGCCTGGAGCGCATCATCGGCAGCGATGCGCCGGTCCTCGACGAGCGGCGCAAGGTCTACGACGAGCGCCTGCAGCTCGAGCTGGACGTCATCAACCAGATGGGCTTTCCCGGCTACTTCCTGATCGTCGCCGACTTCATCCGCTGGGCCAAGGACAACGGCATCCCGGTGGGGCCGGGGCGCGGGTCCGGCGCTGGCTCCCTGGTCGCCTACGCCCTCGGGATCACGGACCTGGACCCCATCGAGCACGACCTGCTGTTCGAGCGCTTCCTGAACCCGGAGCGCGTCTCCATGCCGGACTTCGACGTGGACTTCTGCATGGAGGGCCGCGACCGGGTCATCGACTACGTGGCCGGGCGCTACGGGCGGGATGCCGTCTCCCAGATCATCACCTTCGGCACCATGGCGGCCAAGGCCGTGGTGCGCGACGTGGGCCGGGTCATGGGCCATCCCTACGGCATGGTGGACCGCATCGCCAAGATGGTGCCCTTCGAGCTTGGCATGACCCTGGACAAGGCCCTGGAGGAGAGCCCGGACCTCGCGGCCGCTTACGAGGGCGAGGAGGAGGTGCAGACCATCATCGACATGGCGCGCAAGCTGGAGGGACTGGCCCGCAACGCCGGCAAGCACGCCGGCGGGGTGGTCATCGCCCCCACGGTGCTGACGGACTTCGCCCCCCTCTACTGCGAGCCGGGCGGCGAGAACCTGGTCACCCAGTTCGACAAGGACGACGTGGAGCAGGCCGGACTGGTCAAGTTCGACTTCCTCGGCCTGCGCACCCTGACCATCATCGATTGGGCCCTCATGACCGTGAATGCCGCCCGGGCGCAGGCCGGCGAGCCCCCCATCGACATCGCCGCCATCCCCATGGACGATCCGGATGCCTTCGCCCTGCTCAAGCGCTGCGAGACCACGGCCGTCTTCCAGCTCGAGTCGCGGGGCATGAAGGAGCTGATCAAGAAGCTGCAACCGGACTGCTTCGACGACATCACCGCCCTGGTGGCCCTGTTCCGTCCCGGCCCCCTGCAGTCGGGAATGGTGGATGACTTCATCGACCGCAAACACGGACGTGCCAAGGTCGCCTATCCCCACCCGGAC
>CAYYHR010000331.1:0-4150 GCA_964471705.1 uncultured Chromatiaceae bacterium | reverse complement strand
TTCCGGCTGTCTCGGAGCGACAGCCGTCGGCGACATGCTGCCCCTCGCGAAAGTCCAGGGTGCCTTCGTAGATGGCGCGGCCGGTGATGGCTGCCGTTACTCCGCTGTCAGCGAGCGTGCAGAGGGCGCGCACGTCGTCCAGGTCGGTGATGCCGCCGGAGGCGATGACGGGGATGGAGATCGCCTCCGCGAGGGCACGGGTCGCCTCCAGATTGGGCCCCGTCATCATGCCGTCACGCCCGATATCCGTGTAGACGATGGCGGACACCCCGGCGTCCTCGAAGCGCTTGGCCAAGTCGTCCACCGGATGCTCCGTAAGCTCGGCCCAGCCCTTGATGGCGACCCGCCCGTCCTTGGCGTCCAGCCCGACGATCACCCGTCCGGGGAACGCCCGGCAGGCCCGGGTCACGAGCTCGGGCTCCTTCACCGCCTGGGTGCCAATGATGCAATAGGAAACGCCGGTGTCCAGGTAGGCCGCGATGGTGGCCTCGTCGCGAATTCCGCCACCGACCTGAAGAGGCAGATCCGGATAGCCCGCGGCGATGGCGCGGATGACATCGCCGTTCACCGGCTCCCCGGCGAAGGCCCCGTTCAGGTCCACCAGATGCAGGCGCCGCGCACCCTCCGACACCCAGCGCCCGGCCATCGCAACCGGATCGTCCGAGAAAATGGTCTCATCATCCATAACACCTTGGCGTAGCCGGACACATCGCCCGTCCTTGAGGTCGATAGCGGGGATCAACAGCATGATGAGATTGCCTCCGGGGCGGACTTCAAACCGAGTGCCTCTCGGCTACAGCGAGCCTTTGGTCGAAGGGGTGATCCCCGCCATCCGCGGATCGGGCTCCACCGCCATCCGCAATGCCCGTCCGAAGGCCTTGAAGATCGTCTCCGCCTGGTGGTGGGCGTTGTGCCCGCGCAGGTTGTCCAGGTGCAGGGTCAGGGCCGCGTGGTTCACGAAGCCTTGGAAGAGCTCCCGGAAAAGGTCCACATCAAAGGTCCCGATCATTGGCCGTGCGAAGTCGACGTGAAATTCCAGGCCGGGACGCCCGGAGAGATCGATCACCGCTCTCGACAGGGCCTCGTCGAGGGGCACGTAGGCGTGGCCGTAGCGGCGGACACCCTTCTTGTCGCCCACTGCCCGGGCAAATGCCTGACCCAAGGTGATGCCAATGTCCTCCACCGTGTGGTGGGCGTCGATGTGCAGGTCCCCCTCGGCTTTGATCGAGAGGTCGATCAGGCCGTGCCTGGCCACCTGCTCCAGCATGTGCTCGAGGAAAGGCACGCCGGTATCCAAGCTTGCGTGCCCGTCCCCGTCCAGGTCGATCTGGACCAGGATGCGGGTTTCCAGGGTATTGCGCTCCACGCGAGCGGTGCGCTTGTTGCTCTCTGTTTCCACGGGGTCGGGGGATCTGGCAGCCGGCACGTCGAAAGAGCCTGCCATTAAAGCACAGATCGCTCAAGTTTCGAGCCAGAAGGTGACGGGCCCATCGTTGGTCAGGGTCACCTGCATATGGGCGCCGAAGAGCCCCGCCTGGACCTGGGAATACGCCAATCCCGCCTGTTCCACCAGATGGGCGAAGAGGCGGCGGCCTTCCTCCGGTGGCGCGGCGCCCGTGAAGCTGGCCCGCGTGCCCTTGCGCGTATCCGCTGCGAGGGTGAACTGGGGTACCAGCAGCAGGCCCCCGTCGATATCCCGCAGACTTTGGCCCATGCGCCCTTCCGAATCCGGGAACACCCGGTAATCCAGGAGCCGCGCCAACAACCGGTCCGCCTTGCGCTCGTCGTCCTCCCTCTGCACCCCAATCAGGACGAGCAGACCCCGATCGATGGCGCCGACGCTATCCCCCGCGACCTGGACCCGGGCCGCGCTCACCCGCTGCAGGAGGCCGATCATCCTCGCTGCTGCGCGAAGCGGTCCGTCGCTGCGACCAGGGCCTTGCGGATTCCGGGCTCGAAGGCCGAATGGCCCGCATCGCGAATGATGTTCAGCTCGGCCCGAGGCCAGGCGCGATGCAGCTCCCAGGCCGAGCGCAGGGGGCAAATGAGGTCGTAGCGGCCCTGGACGATGACCCCGGGGATCTCGGCCATGAGGTGGGCGTCCCGGAGTAGTTGGCTCGGCTCCAGGAAGGCATGATGGGCGAAGTAATGGCACTCGATACGCGCCAAGGCGAGGGCGACGTGCGGGTCGGTGAAATACGCCTGCACATCGGGGTTGGGCAACAGGGTGGCGGTGCGCCCCTCCCAGAGAGACCAGGCCTTTGCGGCCGCCATGCGCCGGACCTCGTCGTCTCCCGTCAGGCGGCGATGATAGGCCTGCAGCAGATCGTCCCGTTCATCTTCGGGTATGGGAGAGAGGAAGTCCTCCCACCAGTCGGGGAAGGCCCAGCCGGCGCCCTCCTGATAGAACCAGCGGATCTCTTCGTCCCGGCACAGGAAGACCCCCCGGACGATCAGCGCCGAGACCCTCTCGGGATGGCTCTGGGCATAGGCGAGCGCCAGGGTCGACCCCCAGGAGCCGCCGAAAACCAGCCAGCGGTCGATGCCCAGCTCACGGCGGATGTGCTCCATGTCTGCAACCAGGTGCCAGGTTGTATTCGCTTCCAGGCCGGCGTGGGGCGTGGAGCGCCCGCTGCCGCGCTGATCGAACAGGAGGATGCGGTAGCGCTCCGGATCGAAGAAGCAACGATGGCGCGGCTCGCATCCGGCTCCCGGGCCTCCATGGAGGAAGATCGCGGGCAGTCCGCGAGGATTCCCGCTTTCCTCGAGGTACAGATCATGGACGGCATCCACCGCGACGCGGTGGGTGGCGTAGGGCTCGATGGGGGGATAGAGGTCGGTCTCTGGTCGCATCCGGGAGAGGATAGGGGGCGGGAAGGACAGCCGCAATCCGCGCTCGAGAAAATTCCTACACGGATTCGGGATTTCGCGCACAAACGGCACCTGGGGATCGTGCCATCATAAAACTGTCGCCACCAGGGAAAGTCAGGAGACTCGGGCCGGCAAGACGCATCGCCCCCAATGGACCGACCTGCCAACCAAGCCCGGCGACATGACCCAGGGCCAAGGATCGCCCCGGGTCTTTTTAATGGGACCTGGAAAAATCTCTTCCCTGTACCGCACGGGCATCTCGAGGTGCCCTTTATTCGATAAACAGCCTCACGCGACCGGACTGGCCGCGTCCGTCGATCACCGAAAGGGTCGCGAAGCCGGGTCCGTCGGGTAGCCACCGCGAGCTTCGCGAAAAGGCTTCGTGGGCGACGGGCACCCCGTTGGCGAGCCAGGTGAAGGGCGGGGAGCCGTTGCGCACCTCGAGGGCCAAGCCGACGGCCGAGCCCTTGGTCGTCCCCAGCTCCACATGGGCACCGTCCGGAGGAAAGGCGATCTCCGGACCCGGGATCCCGTCGAGCTCAGGGGGCCCCGGACTTCGCACCCTCCGCAGAGGCGGTGGCAGATCCGAGGTGGCCGCCATGAGCATGCCTGGCGGGGCTACAGGCAGAGGTACCGACTCCCCGATGCGGGCAAAGGCGTCGAACAGGATGGGGGCTGCCGCGTCGATACCCACCAACCCCGGGACGGGTGCCGCATCCGGCCGTCCCGTCCAGACCCCCACCAGGTGTCGTCCGTCGAAGCCGAGCGCCCAAGCGTCGCGGTACCCATAGGAAGTACCCGTCTTGAAGGCGATCCGACCATCGGACACACCGGCAGGCCCGGGTGCGCCGCTGAGGATGGAGCCCAGATACCAGGCGGAGCGCTCGTCGAGCACGGGGGCCTCGCTACCGGTCGGCCCCCTGTCGTCGAAGGTTTCGCGCAGCGCGACCGGCATGCCGCCGCGGGCGATCGCGGCGTAGACCTCGGCCAGGTCCGTCAGGGTCAGGCCGATTCCGCCGAGACCGATCGCCAGTCCGGGCGGGGAGACGTCCGACAGCACTGGCTGTGCCCCTGCCCGGCGCAGGCCGGCTACGAGCCGTGCCGGTCCCACTGCCTCCAGCAGCTTCACGGCCGGCACGTTCAAGGACAGCTGCAGAGCGCGGCGCAGGGTCAGGGTTCCATGGAATACCTTGTCGAAGTTGGTCGGCTCATAGCCTCGGAATCCCGTGGGGCGATCCTCGATCAGGCTTTCGGGGTGGGCGAGTCCGGCCTGGAAGGC
>CAYYHR010000330.1:0-4152 GCA_964471705.1 uncultured Chromatiaceae bacterium | reverse complement strand
TCCAGGCGCGGGTCGCCGGTGCAGCGGTTCCACCTGCCGGGAAGGATGCTGCCAAGACCTCCTCGGGTGAGCTGCCGCTCGGGGACAAGCTTGCGAACGGCTTGGCCATCGTGGTGCTCCTCGGCATGCTCGCTACCCTCGCTCACAGCCTGGTGCGGCTGTGGCGACAGGACGGCCTCCTCCCCGGCCGCGCCGCGATCCGGGCCTTGCTCCTTGTTTTGCTCGCCGGCCTGGCGATCGCCGGTTACACGGCCTACGCCGCGCTGGGCGATGTCGAGCTCGTGTGTGGCCCCATTGGCGGCTGTGCCAGGGTCCAGGGAAGCGAATATGCCCACCTCTTCGGCCTCCCCATGGGCGTGATCGGACTGGTCGGCTATGGCCTCATCTTCGTGACCTGGCTGATCGCGAGATACCTCTCACCCCGGGGGGGCGGCTGGTACTGGCTCCCCTGGGCGCTTGCCCTGTTCGGTGTGCTCTTCTCCCTGCGGCTCACGGCACTGGAGGTGTTCGTAATCGGCGAGACTTGTCTCTGGTGCCTGGGCTCCGCCGTGAGCATAACGGCGACCTTGTGGCTCCTGTCGGGGTTTATGCGCGGGCGCCTCGCCGCCGGTTGAGAGAGCCACAGCCCCGGTCGCCTCGATGGACCGGAGCCTTTGGCTCGGCATTTTGGGGAAGCTCAGGATGCGGACAGTCGGTGTTCTGCGATTCCCTCCGCTCGACGCCGATCGCTGCTGCGTGTCATTGCATGGCGATCATGACCGCAGCCCCAGCGTCCGCCCCCGCGACCCCAGCAGTCGGTCATCGCTCAAGCTCCGGACTGCTCAGCTGGACTCACGCTCCGCTGCTAACCTGATAGATAGGCGATGGAGCGCCATACCGCCGCAGCTTGGTCGCAAGGAGGAAGCGTAAGCATGCCATGATGCAGAAGGCCATGACGTGTGTCGTCGCGCAGCCTGCAATAGAAGCCCAGTATGCTTTGGGATTGCGCTGCCGAGGCATCCCGCGGGATCCGCCGCACTGGCTGGTACTACGATCCGTGATCAGGCCCTCGCGGCTTCGCTGTGCAACGCCGCCCTGAGACGAACGGACATTCCGAGAATGGTGAACATGACCATCCTGCACGAAGCCCGCTTCTACGAGCCGCTGCCCAATCGAAAGGTCCTGTGCACCCTGTGTCCCCATGACTGCCCTATCCCTGACGGTGGTCGTGGCGTCTGCGTGGTCCGAATCGTCTGAGCGAATGAACGAGGATTGAGCGGACACGCCCGCTTCTCAGCCCCCTCCTGCAGGACGAGCGGCGGGTCACTGCATGAATCTGACTATAATTTGCCATCGTGACACCTTGCGACGCAGGGAATGCCGCTTTACGAAAAGGCAAAGGCAAACACTATGCGTCATAAAGACCATTCTGCAAGTGCCTTCGCAACCCCGGCGCCGCGACCTGTGGGGATGGATGCATGACCGCACAGACCCGTGTGCTGGTGGTCGAAGACGAGGAGATTACGCGCGAATGGACTTGCGATCTGCTCGATGCGGCCGGCTACCGCACCCACGCTTCGGCGGATGCCCGTTCCGCTTCAGCTGCGTTGGATGCGCTGCTCCCGCATGTGGTGCTGCTCGACCTGTGCCTGCCCGATGCGGAAGACTTTTCCCTGACGCGCAACGCCGCCACCAAGCATTGCGGTGTCATCATCGTCAGTCGGAAACGTGACCGTGAGCACCGTATCGACGGTCTGCGCGCTGGCGCCGACGACTACCTGACCAAGCCCTGCGACCCCGAGGAGCTGTTGCTCAAGGTGGGGCGTCTGGCGCAACACATCCGAGAGGCTCGTTCGACGCGCAGCGGTCGTGGGCAACGACGGATACCCTGGACCTTCGACCCGGATCACCGGATATGGCGCCATACCGATGGCCGCACCCAGGTGCTGTCGGAGCGCGAAGCGCGGCTGTTCCGCGTCCTGTGCGCCGAGCCCGGTCGGGTCTTCAGTCGTGCGCAGCTGCAGCAGGCGGTGTTCGACAAGCCCGACGCGGTCACAGAGCGCACGGTCGATGCACTCGTGGGCCGGCTGCGCCGCAAGCTCGAAGGCAACCCCAACCGCCCGCGGCTGCTGCTGTCGGTCTACGGCAGCGGCTACCGGCTCGATCCCGATTGCTGAGCCCGGCATGCCGAGCCTCGAGCCGCTCTCCGGCAAACACCTCTCCTGGCAACACTTGCTGCTCGGCGGCGCCCTGGTGATCGGCGGCTATTTCGCGCTCAATCCCTGGCTGGGCACGGCTGCGATGATTCTGGTGGTGATTCCGCTGTACTACTTCGCCAGCGTATACGGGCGTTGGGGCGGCGCCATCGCGACCCTATTGGCGATACCTTGTAACCTGGTGCTGTACTACCTCATGGGTGGCGAAGCGCTCCTGCGCAAAGTCGATGTGCCGTTCTGGGCGTCGTCCATCACCATGATTCCGGTGTTTTACCTGATCGGCTACGGCCACGAGCTGCGCAGGCGCCTGGCGTCCGAGCTTGAGCGCTCGAATTCGCTGACCGCGCAACTGCGCGAGGAGCGCGACCTGGTGCAACAGGCCAGCGAATCCAAGGACGCCCTGCTGATGAGCATCAGCCATGATCTGCGCAGCCCGATCAGCGCCATCATCCAGTCCGCACAGCTGATCGAGGCCGCGCCGCGGACCGCTCCCGCCCAGGCCGACCTCATCCGGCGCACCGGCCGACACCTGTTGGAAGTGGTGAACGACCTGCTGAAGGGCTATCGCAAACTGGCGCAGCCGCAGGGCGAGCGGTCCGTCCCTTTCGACCTGCAGCGGCTTCTTGAGGAGATCGTCCAACTGAACCGGCCCCTGTTCGCGGCTCGCCACTTGACACTCGAGCTGCGCATCGCAGCGGAGCTGCCGCACTGGCTCGATGGCCATGCCGCGGTGCTGCATCGCATCCTGGCCAACCTGCTCGGCAACAGCCTCAAGTACACCGAAAGCGGCGGCGCGCGGCTGCAGGCCTCCGCAGTCGTGGCGGAGGATGGCGAGCGCCGATTGCAGATTGCCGTCATCGACAGCGGCAAGGGCATCCCGCCGCACCGCATCGGGCCGCTGCTGGCCGCGGCGCGGGCCGCACTCGTTCCCACCGCGGTGACCGACAAGCCCGGTTACGGGCTCGGCCTGGGTAACTGCCTGCGCCTGTGCGATCAGATCGGCGCACGGCTCGAGCTGCGCCCCAACCACCCGTGCGGCCTGCAGGCCCTGTTGCGCCTGTCCTGGCGACCTGCCCGGCCCGCCGACGAGCCGCCCGAGTCTGCCCCGGCGCCCGCACCGGCGTCGGCCACGCTCGGCGCCCGTCCATACACCCTGATCGTAGATGACGAGGAGGCCACCGCCGCCACCCTGGCGGCCATGCTGCAAGAGCTCGGCTGCCGCACCACCGTCGCCGCCGACGGCGCCAGTGCGCGTCGCGAGCTGGATGCCCGCACATTCCCCCTGGCCTTTCTCGATCTGCAGCTTCCGGACATGGACGGCCGTCACCTGGCCGCCGAATGGCGGCAGCGGGCACCCGCGACCTTTCTGGTCCTGTTCAGCGCCAATATCCTGCTCACGGACCTCGACCTGTGGCTGAATCTGGATGTCGACCTGATCCTGTCCAAGCCGATCACCCTGCACGAGCTCGGGCAGCTGATCGCGCTCTCGGACAGCGCCCCCGGCAAGGCGTCCATGCCTTCCGACTGCTCGGACGACCCGCCCGGGGAGCTGTCCGCGCGCCACCGCCAGCTGCTGCGCGAGTACCTGGAGCAGTGCCTGTTCGCCTACGGCCGGCAGGACCTCGGCGCCTGCGCGGTCCAGGCCCACAAGATCGCCGGCGCCACCGGTACCCTGCAACTAAGTGCGCTCACCGAGCTGGCCGCGCGGGTGGAAGCCCTGGCCGAGGCCGGACAACGCATCCCCCTGTTTCCCGGACTGCGTCAGCTCGCCGCCGCGACGCGAGCAGCAACCCGGTCGGCCTGAGTGGCCGTTGCTCCGGGTCCGCGAAGAGCCGCGCGCGGACGGTGAAATTCGACACGAATGTGACAATCGTGCCTTGCCGCGCGCTGTTAGCATTTGGCATCGCAGAGCTTAAATTGGTACGCACCGCCGGCGGCGAAGTCCTGGCAATCGGTT
>CAYYHR010000329.1:0-4155 GCA_964471705.1 uncultured Chromatiaceae bacterium | reverse complement strand
AGGTAGAGGAAGCTCTCTTCCGGCAGGTGGTAGGAGGCGAACTCGCGGGTCTGGGAACCTTGCAGGAGCCCGAAGTCTGTCGCGATGCGCAGCAACCCCGAGCTAACCCGCTTGAGGGTGCTGTCGCTCCAGTTTCCAGACCATTCGATACCGGACTTCTTGCGCAGATCGGTGAGATAGGGGAGGACGTCGTCGGCGCGCAGGCGATAGGCGCCGGCTCGGAACTGAGGGAAAAGCCAGTTGACGAGGAAATCGCGGACGAGAAACTCGTCCCGCGTCATGTGGTAGAGCAACAGGGGCTTCCAAACCTCCCGGTCGCAGCCTGCTTTGGCCAACTCGACTAAGGGTCTGTCGCGGCCTTCTGGATCAAAGCGCCGGTTCATCACCTTCGTGACGTTGAGCGCCCAGTTCGTGCTCGTGGCGCCGATGGTGTTCTCGTCGCGGACGCGACGCAGATTCTCGAACTTGCTGACCCTGTAATCCCAATCGCGGAAGATCGAATAGGTCTCCTCGATCAGAGACCCCTTGACGATCGTGAACGATGAGACGACGTTTGACCGGGAGTCCACGCTCAGTCCTCGAGCCGGGCATAGGGAATCGCGGGGCTGCCTTTCTCACTGCGCGCGAATCCAGCGGCAAGCAGGGTGATGACCTCGTCGGTCGGCTGATGAGTGCCAGGCAGAGGCACTGAACGGCCTTCGGCCGAGCGGCGCAACTTGCCGACCGCGTCGAGGTGAGTCTGGTTGACGAGGCCGAAGTCGCTGAGCTCGGAGAGGAGATCGCCGCTTCCCGCCTGGCCGAGCTTGTCGAAGAAGGGCGCCCATTGGTCGCACTGGTCGAGCCAGTCCTTCCAGTGCTCCTCGAACTGGTCCTCGACCTCCGCCGGCAGGTTCCAGAGCGTCATACACCCGGGCGGATCGAAGCGCTCATGGCAGCGGCTGCGAGCGACGGCGAAGGCGATGCGGGCCTGCGCGTAGTAGTGCGTCGACGGGAATCCGCGTTTGAGCACCAGTGCTCCGTGACGGCCGAGGATCCCCTTCGTATTCCACCACGCGGCGGCATCCATCTCTCCGTGGCGTGCGACGGCCAAGCGGAGTTTGAGCAGGCGTTCAAAGTCGATACGAGATGTTGATTCCGTCACTCCCCCTGTCCTCTGCCACGTCCTTCTGGTTATTGGGCGCCGGCCCCGCCGGAACGTACCCAGTCATCAACCTCGTTGAGCTTGAACTTCTAGAGCCGGCCGATCTTTTGAGCAGGCAGTCCCTTGTGGTCGATCCAGCGAGAAATCGAGTCTTTCGCTACACCGAGGTGGTTCGCGACGGCTTGGACGGAGACCCAAGGTTCGTTCGGCATTCGATACTCTTCTCCACTAGCGCTGCCGGCCCTGAACAGCGTAGCGTGGGCCGGTAGCCGCCTTAGGCGTATGGCGCGGGCGTGACCGCCGCAGAGGCGAAGGGGCTGGACGCCTAAGCCATGGCCCGGAGCAGGGTGAACCGGGGCCCTACAGGCTGTCGCCGCTTGGACTCCCCGAGGGCGACTGGGAGTCCCGTCGGGTATCACGAGAAGCGGCGACACTCCAAACCGGATTTGGCCTCTCCGGGGCACGGGCCCCAGAATCCGCTTCGGGATGCTACCGAGGGGTAGAACGTACCACTGCGTGCTTGGTCGCACAAATGCGCTCTCCAACCATGCGTGTCGGAGAAAAGTCGGCCATCCGATTTCCGGTGCGAGTCTTGATCTCTTGAGCGTCCTTGCCGAGGCGCCCGTATACGCCCGTGTACATCATCGGAGTTCTCCCTCAGTTGTCGGGCGCCAGACGCCACAGTAGATTTCGCCCCGAGGCCATAGAGAACCGGGGCGCTTGCTCGCGGGGGCTTCGACCAGGCAACAGCCCAGTGCCCCGCTCGGGTTGACCACATTCGCGCGCCAGTGACAACAGTCGGCGCAACTGACCGGTGGCCGCGGCACCATGCCGCCGTTCGCGGTGTTCTCGCACCACGGGCAGCCAAGAACCTGCTTGGCTTCCCCTGGAAACAACCAGACGGGGCCGCAGAAAATGCAGTAGGCCAGGCGTGTGTAGTGGGACGGCCGCTCGCCGCTGGCTCGGATCTCGGCCAAGCGCAGAGCGATGGCGAAGGCTTCGAGAACCTCCTCGTCTGCTTCCAGGGGCGGGCGTTCGACCGGGTTTGCAAAGGCCAACAGCTCGCCGCGCGTGAAGCCGTGAAGCTTCTCGCGCTCATCATCCCAGCTGGGAGCGTCGGGAATCGGGCGAAGGTGAGCCGGTTCGGCTTCCGCTAGTGGGAAGCCGGCTATATCCTCACCTACCCTCGAGCGCTCTGAGCGGACCTCTGACGAGCCGTCCGCGCCGGAGGCATCATAGGTCCCTGCAAGCAGTTCAGGGGCACCTCCAGAGGACACCGCAGTTGACCTGACAGGCTCCGGTCCGCCCAAGGCGGACCTGGGTCTGCAAAAGATCGCATCGAGGGCGTCAAGATCCATCGTCTTCCCCCTCCTCCCGGTCGTCCGCCCAGATTCCAGTGAAGACATAGACATGCGTCGTCTTCGAATCCCCAGGTAACCGCTCTTTGCGGGTCGGGCGGGTCCGTCCCCCATCTTTGCCAGGGATAAGTAGCCCCTCTCCCAACAAGAGTGCCGTCGCCTCTTTCGGCTCGAAGCCGGCCACAATCTCACGCCGAAAGACCTCGGGAAAAACGTACCAGCGCAGCGTCATCATGCCGCTCTCCTCGACCCGGCGAACGTAGCCCGCGCGGTTTGATGTTCGCGGCGTTCGATCGGCGGCAGTAGGCTCCGGGGGCCTGTCCCAAGGCGTAAAACGGGACTCACCATGCAGCTCAAAGAAGTACCTGACCTGGGATAGCAATCGTGCCGCCTCGCCGGCGCCGACACCGCCCCGCGCATCGAGCCAGGCATGGAATAGCTTTATTGCCGCATCGTTCGCAGCCCCCTGGGGCCAGCCGGTCGCACCGGCCAAGGTTGCAAGCTCACCGGCCACGGCTACGAGCGCGAACTGGCTTGCCACGCGGCGAACCTGGCCCGCAGGGGTGTCGTGCCCATCCAGAGACGACGCCGCGAAGGCGGTGCAGAGTTCTCGGACCTTGCTCGGCAAAGTTGCCCGTTCATGGATCAGGAACTCGACAAAGGCAATGAAGGGGGCTCCGTGGCATTCCGCTGTCGCGTCAGTGAGAGTGGTTGCAAAGGCCGCCCCATCTGGGTATCCGTGCAGGTTCTCGAAGACCCCAAGCCCAGCACCGGCGTCGGCTGGGATCTCGATCATCCGGACCGCCTGTCCCGCGCGATAACGCTTCCCGGCGGCAGCCATGTGCTCCTCCAACCCGATCTCGCCGCTGGACAAGAAGAGCAGGCGCCAGCGTTTCACTGGGCGAATGTCCCCGGTACGCTGCGCCCGGGCTTTCCCTGCACCGTTGGCTAGCAGATAAGCCGCTTCTCCAGCTGCGCGGGGCTCGATCTGGGCCAGCTCATCGAGAATTAACAACGCATCGTTGTGTTGCTCAGCGACGGCTTCCAGAGCGTTGTCGGTCGCCCGCCATTTCTGGACGTAGGCAGGGGCACCGATCACCGAGGCGGCGATGCGTTGGGTAGTGGTCTTTCCGCTGGAGCTGGCATTGGTGCTAAGCCCTTTCAGGTGGAAACCGGCTGATTCACCACCCGTCAGCTGCAGTAAAGGTGCCGCGAAAGCGCATGAGCACCCGAAGAGCAACCGGGAGTTACCGACGCACAGCGCGCCGATCCTTTCTTTCCAGGTTTCCAGGGTACCGCGGGTGGCAAACGCTGGTGCCTCGGTGGTCTCGGACTGGAAGATGACAGGCTCCGCCCCCTCCCCTAGGGTCCGGTCCGGAAGTACGTACACGCTCCCGTTCAGCCATCCAGTTCGAGTCACACTCCGGGCACGCGTTCGAGGAGCGCAATCCTGCACGTAATCGAGCAGGCGACGCCGCCCCTCGGGGTTCGTCGTAATCGCCAACCCCAGCCGGTGGAGCTCGGTCCGGAGTACCTCGCCCGAACCGGCGAGCAGTTTGCACGGAGCAGCCCAGCGGTGTGTTGCACCGTCTCTATCTTCGAATTCCAGAAGACGCCCCCAACCCTCGCCGCGTTCATCCCGGGTGAGGGCGAGAA
>CAYYHR010000328.1:0-4158 GCA_964471705.1 uncultured Chromatiaceae bacterium | reverse complement strand
CGAAGAAGTGGCTCACCCAATGGGGGCGAGAGTCGCTTGAGGCCTTGAGGACGAAAACGTCAAGACCGGAAATGATGAGCGGCATCGGCGGTGTCACCTTTGTGAAGCTGTTCGCAGTCGGCCGCAACCCCATCCAAGCTGTTAACCTAAGAAGAGCAGTTGAACCTTGCATTGAATGTAGCTTCTCAATAAACGGTGGTAGCTGTTGGATCAATAGGTTGCAGATGCCTACCAAGACGCGTGGACACCATCAGAGGCATCTGACACACGAAGAAACAATGACATAGTCTCGATGCCGATCACACAAAGGCGCAATCGAGGCTCATCAACGCAGTGGCGTATGACACTATGTCTTTGATTTTAAACACGCCATTAGTTATTGAGAAGTTACCATTGAATAGGCTAACCGGTTGAAATTGCAGCGCAAGGAGGCGCATATGAAAGACATAATTGCTCACCCAGAGGGTGAGAGCAAGAACGGCGCGTTGGTGCCGGTTTCCGAGCCGGTGGCGGTGGACACCTTCGGCGGACGAATCCACGTGGAGTGGGATTCGCAGGCGGCAGTAACGCCCCTGGGCCAGCTCCCGTTCTTCACCGAGTATCTGAAGGTCAGCGGATTGTTCGATCCGTGGGTGGAGGAGTGTCCGCTGCGCTGGACGAGCCCCAATGCGCCGAACAAGCGCGATGTCTTGGGCACGGCCATCCTCTCGATTCTTTCCGGTCATCGGCGTTACGCCCACATCAGCGCGCTGCGCGGTGAATACATCAACGCCAAGCTGTTGGGTATGAGCAAGGTGGTGAGCGAGGACTCGGTGCGGGGCAGCCTTATCAAGCTCGATGAGACAAAAGGGACTGAGTGGCTGCAGCGGCACCTGCATCATGTCTATGCACCACTGCTGGGCGAGCCGTGGATCCTGGACGGCGATGTCACCATCAAACCGCTCTACGGTCACCAGGAAGGGGCGGAGCTGGGCTACAACCCGCACAAACCAGGGCGCCCGTCGCACACCTACCATACTTTCCTTATCGCCAACCTGCGTCTGGCGCTGGAGGTGGAGGTGCAGGCGGGGAACCGACACGCCTCCAAACACAGCTCACCGGGACTGTGGGCCTTGCTCGAGCGGTTGGGACGGGAGAACTGGCCCGTGTTTATCCGTGGGGACAAGGACTGGGGAACGGAAGGCAACATGGCCCGCGCCGAGCAAGAGGGGCTCGGGTACCTGTTCAAGCTGCGCTTGATCTTCCGGGTGAAGAGGCTCGTCGAGCGCTTGATGCGTGGTGCCGAGTGGACGGACGCCGGCCAGGGTTGGCAAGGGGGCGAATCGGAGCTGCGTTTGTCGGGCTGGAGCCGCAAGCGGCGCGTGGTGGTGCTGCGCCGGCCCCTGGCCAAACAGCTGGCCGTGGTCGATGAAACCGATCCCCAGCAGCTGCGACTGAGCTTTGCCGAGGTCAGCGACGAGGTCAAAGTCTACGAGTATGCCGTGCTGGTCACCTCGCTGGACGATGAGATCCTTACTCTGGCTCAACATTACCGCGATCGCGCCGATTGCGAGAACAACTTCGATGAGCTCAAGAACCATTGGGGCTGGGGTGGGTTCACCACCCAAGACCTCAAGCGCTGTCGATTCATGGCCCGGATGACCGCGCTGGTCTACAACTGGTGGAGCCTGTTCGTGCGTCTGGCCGATCACAACAAGCACACCGAATCGCTCACCAGCCACCCCCTGTTGCTGCATGCCCCGGCTCGACTGACCCGCCACAGCGGACAGACGCGCGTCGCCGTCAGCCATTCCCACGCCGCGGCGGCATGGGTGGAGACGGCCTGCCGCAACATCACCGGCTTCCTTAAAACCCTGACCACAACTGCGGAGCAGTTGACGCCGCTGCAACGTTGGTGTCGGGTGCTCTCTCAGGCGCTCGTGAAGTACCTCCACGGGCGGCAACTGCAACCGCCGGCGCTCTTCCCTGCGCCAGGATAATCGCGCGACGCCCCAGCGAGCGTCGGACAGGCGGTGGAAAGCCACCGACTGACGGGTTCAACTACTCTTTTTAGGGTTAACGGTTGAGGTCAACGATCACGCGGCCGCGCACCTTTCCCGCGATGATCTTTTCGGCCATCTCCGGCAGTTCCTCCAGACTGATGGTCTGGCCGATCTCACCGAGCGCGTGTGCGGGCAGGTCCCGCACCAGACGGCCCCAGGCCTCTTTGCGCCTCTCCACGGGACACATCACCGAATCCACGCCGCGCAGGCTCACATTGCGCAGGATGAAGGGCATTACGGTCGTGGGGAGGTCCGCTCCTCCGGCAAGGCCGCAGGCCGCAACACAGCAACCGTAGTCCATCTCCGCCAACACCCGGGCTAGCAAGGTGCTGCCGACGGTATCGACTGCACCGGCCCAACGCTGCCCCTCCAGGGCGCGGGGAGGCTGGTTCATCTCCTCGCGCGAGACAAACTCGGTGGCGCCCAATTGCCGCAAGTAGTCTTCGGCCTCGGGACGGCCGCTCACCGCAGCCACTTTGTAACCCAGGTTGGCGAGAATGGCGATCGCCACGCTGCCCACGCCGCCAGCAGCGCCGGTGACCAGCACCGTTCCCTTGTCCGGTGTAACGCCGGCCTCCTCGAGCGTCATGACACAGAGCATGGCTGTAAAACCGGCGGTACCGATGGCCATCGCCCGCTGGGCGTCGAGCCCGTTGGGCAACGGAACTAGCCACCTGGACTGCACACGCTGGCGCTGGCTGTACCCTCCCCAGTACTTTTCGCCCACGCTCCAGCCGGTGAGCACGACCTGTTCGCCGGCGGCATAGTCGGAGGAATCCGATTCCAGGACCGAGCCGGCAAGGTCGATGCCCGGTACCATCGGCCAGGTGCGCACGATCTTACCCTTGCCGGTGATGGCCAGGCCATCCTTGTAATTGAGGCTGGAGTAGTCGACTGCGACCAAGACATCGCCCGCAGGGAGATCGTCGTCGTTGAGCTGAAGAACCTCGGCGATGGTCTTACCGGCGTCGTCCTGGGTGAGCATCAGGGCCTTGAAGGTGTTGGACATGGTGGTTCCTCTGGTGTTCGTTGTCCCCGCTGGGGATTTTTGTGCTGGTGGACATACGCTAGATGTCAATTTGATAAATGTCAAACAAATATGGAAAATGCCCTTCATGGTGATCAACTACAAGCCGCTGAAGACCGAGAGTCTTCCCAAGCAGATCGCCCGGCAGATACGCCAGGCGATTGTCGAGGGGCGCCTGCGGGCGGACGATCGCTTGCCTGGAGAGGAGGAGTTGGCAGAACGCTACGGAGTTTCGCGTCCGACGATCCGGGAAGCACTGAAACGGTTGGCCGCCCAGAACCTGATCAGATCGCGCCGCGGACCGGCGGGCGGCACCTTTGTCAATCGTCCCAGCCAGGAGGAGATGCGTGATGCGCTCGCCACAACCGCCATGCTCGGGGTGGGACTGGGAGAGTTCGACTTGGCGGATGTCGCTCAGGCGCGCCGAGAGTTGGAACTCGTTTGTTGCCGCCTGGCCGCGCAAAACCGTGATCCGGAACAGCTCGCAATCATGGCCGAGGAGCTGAACAGGCAGGCACAGGGAGATCTAAGCGACGAGGCTTTCTGCGCCTCCGACGTGCGCTTTCACCGCGCCCTGGTGGATGCCACGAACAACCGCATCCTCCAGCTGGTGATGGTGACAGTCATCGAAGCGCTGCAACCGGTGATGAACATGGTGGTGTTTCGGTTTCGCGAGCGCGCGGTCGTTGTCGATCAGCACCACCGACTGCTAGAAGCGCTAAAGACTGGCGACGCCGAGGCGGCCTGCGCGGTGCTCAAGGAACAGATGGACTCTCTCGCCGAGCAATTCGCGGCAGCGCAAGTGAGGTGAACCGCTTTTCCGTCAGCTCGAACCTATCGGGCGTGAACCTCAGAAGCTCACCACTGAATCAACGCCTGACTACGCGATTTGCAGGTAATGTGGGCCAGCCCGGATGTTTGCAGGCTGTTGGCAATTAATCTGGGCTGTTTGCAAAACAATGTGGGTTCGAAGCCCCGGATATTGTCAACCAATTTGGGCTCAAAATCGCTATGTTTGCAGGTCGCAACAGATTGCAGTCGATCAGGCAGAGCCCTTAGCGTAAGTTTTCGTTCTTATCGAAAGTTTAC
>CAYYHR010000327.1:0-4163 GCA_964471705.1 uncultured Chromatiaceae bacterium | reverse complement strand
TGTGCTTGTACTTGGACGCAGCATCCGGCCGATAGAACATTGCGTCGTTCCAGGTTCGCATGCGTGGCAGAAGCTCGATGCCAAGCAAGTACGCCAGGCCGAATACCGGCTCGCTCTGCCCGTGGGTGTCGGCGTGGACGGTGTCGACCTCGAAATCCGAGCGGTTCTGAAGCAACCCGTCGAGAATGTAGACCGCCTCCCAAACCCCGCAGGCGATGAAGTTGCTGAACAGCGCGATGTAGGTCGCCGAGATGTGATGGTAGGCGATGCCCCCGTAGCGTCCGTAGCGGATGTGCTGCTCGCCGAGGAGGTTGTTCTCGCGCAGTTCCATGTGCGTCCCATCGGCGATGGCAACGTTCGGTTTTCCCCAGAGCCGGGTAAGATCAAACCGGACGTACTCGCAAACGATATCGCCGGAGGCGGCATCGAGCTTCTCGACGTTGACGTGCTGAGCGTTGATCCGGCGCAGCGAGTGCCTATTGATGCTCTCCGGCGCGTGGCGGGCGGTCTGGTTCACGCCGAGGTTGCAACCGATTCCGAAGACAGTGAACAGGTACCGCTTGGTGGCGTCGTCCAGCTTGGCGTCTGACCCCGATAAGGGGCCAAAGTGTCGTGTGAAGGAGCACCAATGCTCGGTATGTTTGAGCACATCGAGCAGATGTCGCTCCGGCATCCGGACTCGGATCGCTTCCTCGAAGGCATAGAGCCCTTGGGGCAAGGCTTGGGCTGCCTGACGGACCAGATGCGGGCTCCCATCCGGGTCGATCCGCAGCGCGCTATTGTCCGGAAAGCCAGCGTCGACTTTCTTGGCCAGCTTGCCCAGCTTTTCTCGCAACTCCGCGACGAAGCCGGTCGCATCCGTCGGCAGCTTCACTGCAGCGCCATAGTCGTCGAGCCTGCGATCACACTCGTTCCAGGGAAGAAGCTGCGCACGGTAGTCGTCGTAGGCTCCTGAGCCGACCACATACAAGTCACCGCTTTGTAGTGCCTCGGCCAGGTACATGAAGACGCAAAGCTCAAGGGCGTGGCGGTCGAGAAGAATCTCGCCGTCCTGCTTTTTCTGGACAAAGGCTTGCCAGCGTTGCGAGGCGAAGCGAAGGTCCAGCGAGATGTTCAAGACCTGGCGGCGACTGCGCTGATGTTGGCGAACGACATCCAAGGTCTCCAACAACCGCATGTCGGCGCTCGACGATCCCAGCGTCAGCAGATCGAGCAATTGGAACAAGGCGCTCCGGTGGTTACTGTGGATCGGCCACAACAACGGCAGGTAGTTGTCGTTATGGTAGGCGGTCAACGCATGGAACTGTGCGCCGAGCGTCTCGAGGCCGCCCTGCTCGGCGAGCAAATGCCGCACGTTGCGGCCAAGATCCTCGTCGGCGTCCGTGGCGCCGGCATGATGCAGGACCTGGCCGAAGACCCCGAGCAGCGCCTCCTCGATCGCGCGCTGATTCTTCTGCATCTTGTGCAGCCGGTCGACGGCACGGTTACGCGTTCGCCGCATCCTGCGGATGAACATCTCGACGAGTTGGTCGCGTGTCTCGGTTTGGGTTTGGTGCAGGAGGCACAGCAGCAGGGTGTGCCGTCGGCCAGGCTGGCAGACATCGCGTAAGTCGCCAGTCTCGAGAGCCTTTGCCTCCGCGGCGAACTGGCGGATCTTGGTATGGGGGATGTCTCCCAGAAGCGGCCGGGGATCGAGGACGGCATCCAGCTCCGCGAGCCGGTCGATCCACAGGCGCAGGTGCTTCAAACTTGGCGGCCCCGGCGTCTCCTTCAGCCGGGAGAAGGCGTTCAGATGTTCACCGGTCCGGTGCTCCAGCATCGCATCGAGGATTTGGCGCTGAACCTCGCTCAAAGCCCCATCCACCCTGGCATAGAGCTCATCATGGATCGCTTGGCGCAGGGTGCCGATCTGGCGATCCAGGGTGCTGAACGCAGGGAGTTCGATCCGGTCCTTGATCAGGGCCTCGACCGACGCGCTGATCAGGTCCGCGGGGTCGCTCATGACCTGGGCGGCGCGGTGCACCGTTTTGATCACGACCTCGCGACCGCCGTGAGAGAAAGGACGGCTGCCGAGGGGCTTGCGGATCGCCTCGCGGTATCGGTGCAACGTCGTTGCCTGAGTCACGCCATCCAGCAGCTCGACCCGATCCTCGAGACCGAGCCCGGTGGAGATGTGTAGCCTGACCTGGTCAGGAACATCGGTCAGCGCCGGGAAGTACCCCAAGCGCTGGCGCGTCTTCAGACTGACCGCCATCGACAACCGGCCGACACCCCCTCGGGCGTTTCGGCGGACGAAGGTCTCCTCGTCCTCGCTCAAGGTGTAGTCGGCCTCCAGCTCTGCGTCGGTAAGTTGGGCTCGAAATCGGGGATATGCGGTCCGGTCGATGGAGGCCATGGCAGAGGCTCGCGAGGTGTCCGAAAAAGGGTTTGCCCAGCCGGCCAGAAAGTGCTTGATTTACCACGGTTGGCGTGGCCGAATTTGGCTGGCCGAAAAGGTATACATATTCGGACGGATGTTCCACTGAAAAATGGTCGCGAACAACCGCACCGCCGTCTACATGCGTGTCTCGACGGCGGATCAGAAACCGGATCTGCAGCTCGATGATCTGCGCGCCTACGCCGAGCGCGCGGGCCTCGAGATCGTCCGGGAATATCTCGATGTGGCGGTCTCCGGACGCAAGCAGGGGCGCCCGCAGCTCGACGCGCTCATGCAGGCCGCACGCGATTACGCGTTCGATTGCGTCCTGGTGTGGAAATTCGACCGCTTCGCCCGCTCGACCAGGCACCTGCTAACGGCGCTGGAGGAGTTCGATCACCTGGGTATCCGCTTCGTGAGCATCCAGGACCGAATCGACACCACCTCGCCCATGGGTAAGGCCATGTTCACGCTCATCGGTGCCATGGCAGAGCTGGAGTCCTCTCTGATCAGCGAACGGGTCACGGCCGGCATGAAAGCGGCAAAGGCGCGAGGGAAGCACCTGGGTCGACCGCGAACGCCAGCGACGGTCGTTGCACGGGTCGAGGAGTTGGCAAAAACGACGGATCTAAGCGTGCGCGATATTCATCGGAGCATCGGTGCGAAGATCGGGCGCGGAGTGGTCGGGGATATCGTCAAACGTATCCGGCACGATCCGAAGCTCGACACAGCAAGCAGCGAGGGTACGGGGCACGGGATCCGCCCTCAAGCTTGAGCAACTCTCTACAGAACAGGTTATCCAGAACGATGAATGCAATAGAATTTCAGGCCGTCGCCCACGACGGCGTTCTCGACATTCCGCCCGAGCATCGCCGTCTTCTGGACGGCAAGAGGGTGCGCGTCGTCCTGGTCGATGCCGAGCCCCAGGCCGCCGATGCGGAAGAGACGATCTTTGCGCGGCTGCGACGAGTGAAAACCCAAGGACCATCGGATCTTTCGACCAATCATGACGCCTACGTCGTCGGCGAAAGCGATGCCTGAGTCCGTTTTCGTCGACACCGGCTACATCCTCGCCCTGGTTAACGAGAACGATCAGCATCACGCCGAAGCGGTCGCACTCTCGCAGAAGTTCGATGACCAGCCAATCGTCGTCACCGACGCCGTGCTGCTGGAGATCGGCAACGCCTTGTCGAGGATGGATCGTGACGCTGCCGTACAGATCATCGCGGATCTGCGCGAGTCGACAGGCGTGACCGTAGTGAACCTGACGCCTGAACTATTTGAGTCGGCGTTCGATCTGTACCGGCGCCACACCGACAAGCAATGGGGCCTGGTGGACTGCGTCTCCTTCGTCGTCATGCGCCGCATGGACTTGAAGATCGCGCTCGCCTTCGACCAGCACTTCGCCCAAGCCGGCTTCGTCATGCCAAGGCTTTGACGATACGGTTCACGAGGCACCAGCACCGCCCTCGGTCCGTAGTGATAAAAATTTACACGTATCCCGAGCCTACCCCAGCTACACCTATGCCGAGGCCACCTGGACACAGGAACTGCCCCACTGGATCGCCTCCCATCAGCGCGCCTTCGCCTTCTTCGGCGGGGTGGTCGAATTACTGGTCCCGGACAACCTGCGCAGCGGTGTTTCCAATGCCTGTCGCTACGACCCGCAGCCGAACGCCACCTATCAGGAGCTCATACCATTACCCACAACTCTCCCCGATGCTACGCTGAGCCTTAAGCGCGAGCA
>CAYYHR010000326.1:2179-4174 GCA_964471705.1 uncultured Chromatiaceae bacterium | reverse complement strand
CCTCCCGGTCGTCGGGTAGGTGAAAGCTGGTGACGTAGGTCGCGGCCTCGTCTCCGAGCAAGGAGCGCGGCGCCATGACGAAGAAATTCACGTTGAAGCTGTCCCACTGCACCCGCCGCAGGCTCGTGATCGGGGCCTGGATCTCGCGTCCCGCCACCCAGAAGCCGAGCCTGTCCCCCAGCTTCATCCCCAGGGTCTCGGCCAGACCCTCCTCGACGGAGAATTGCGGTGGGGCATCCGGCCCCGTCCACCAGCGACCCGCGGTGATCCGGTTGTCGGCCTGGGGGCGGTCGCCTCGGCTCAGGTTGAAATCCCGTGCCGCCAGCCGCTGCGCCCTGGGATCCTCGTAGTCATCTGGGGTAACCGCGGTATCGTTGATGCGGACCAGCCGTCCTCGGATCATGGGGAACAGACCGGAATCCTGGATTCCCGTTTTCGTGAAGAATCTGCGCAGTCCTTCGACCTCGTGGGGTTGGATGTTGATCAGGAAGTGGTCCGGGGCATCCTCCGGCAGACTGTCCCGCCAGGCGCGCAGCAGATCGACGCGCACCAGGGCCAGGAGCAAGAGGGCCAGGATCCCCAACCCGAGCCCGCTGATCTGCAACATCGCGCCCAGGGGACGCCGCGCCAGCGAAGCCAGGCCCAGTCGCCAGATTCCCCGTGCCCGCCCCGCCAAGGCGCCGGCGACGCGGACCAGCAGGGCCACGGTCGCCGCCAGTGCGGCCAGGGCACCGCCGACTCCGGCCAAGAGCCTCCAGGCCAATCCCATATCCCCAGCCTGCCAGAAGATCAGCAGGGCCAGTGCTCCGGCGGCGGTCGCCACCGAGACGGCCGCGGAGACCGGCGGTGCCCCCAGCTCCCGGCGCAAGGCCCGCAGCGGTGGGACCCGCGCGAGCTGCAACAGGGAAGGGAGTGCAAAACCAAACAGGGCGACCAGCCCGGTGCCGATTCCCACCGCCACTGGCCGGAGCGTGGGCGCGGGCAGTCCGGGGCCGAGCCAGTCCGCAAAGATGATGACCAGACCGGCCTGGAGCAGGTATCCGAGCAGGCAGCCGACCGCGCTCGCGGCGATGCCGAGCAGGGCGAGGCGCAGCGCGAAGACCCGGGTGAGCAAACGGGGACGTGCCCCCAGGCAGCGCATCAGCGCCACCGCATCGATCTGGCGCTCCACGAGCCGGCGGCTCGCCAGCGCGATGGCCGCCCCCGCCACCAGCAGGGTGACGAGCGCGGCCAGGTGCAGAAACCGGGATGCCCGCTCCATTGCCGAGGAGAATTCGGGGCGGGCCTGCCGGGCCTCGACGAGGCGGATGTCGGGGGGCAGCCGCCTAGCGATTTTCCGCCTGAAGCTCTCCACTGCCTTCTCGTTACCCGCTATCAGGAGACTATAGCGCACGCGGCTCGCCGGCGTGACCAGGCCGGTCTTCGGGATGTCCCGGAGATCGATCATGACCCGCGGTGCGAGCCGGAAGAAGTTGGCGCTCCGGTCCGGCTCGTAGGTGATCAGACGATCGATACGCAACCGCGCTTCCCCGAGACCGACCTCGTCCCCGGGCGCGGCTTCCAAGAGGTGCAGCAGACGCGGCTCGATCCAGACCTCCCCGGGGCTGGGTCCCGTCGCGGGTTGCACTTCGGCACCCTGCACGTCCCGGCGCACCCGCAACGCACCACGCAGGGGATACCCGGCGTCGACTGCCTTGACCTGAACCAGCTGGGGCCCTCGTGCCCCCATGATCACGCTGGGGAATTCGAGGGTGTCAGCAGTCTCCAGGCCCAGCGAGTGGGCGCGAGCGGCGTAGCCGGTGGGAATCGGATGGGATCCGACCAGGACCAGATCGGCGGCGATGAGCTCGCTGCCCTGGCGCTCCATGGCCCGCTCGATCCGGTCCGTGAAGAAGCCGACCGCCGTGATAGCCGCCACCGCCAGCACCAGGGCGGCGCCCAGCAGAGAGAGCTCACCGCTGCGCCAATCGCGCCGGAGCAGCCGCAGGCCGATGC
>CAYYHR010000326.1:0-2079 GCA_964471705.1 uncultured Chromatiaceae bacterium | reverse complement strand
CTGGAGGATGGTCAAAAGACCGCTGGGGCCGGTAACATGTTTGCTCAGCCCCCTGGCCCCGGAGACCAGCTTGCGTTTCTCTGCCATCATGGCTCCATTGTTGATGTTTGCCAGCCTCTTGCTTCCGATTGACGCCCGATCCGGCAACCAGCCCGTGATCCTGGTGCTCGGGGACAGCCTGAGCGCGGGCTACGGGCTGCCGCCAAAGACCGGCTGGGTTTGGCTTCTCGAGCGGCGTCTCGGCGAGCGCCGCTATCCATTTCGGGTGGTCAATGCCGGGGTGTCCGGCGACACCACCGCCGGGGGCGTCTCGCGGCTGCCGGCGCTGTTGAAGCGCCACTCCCCAGCGGTGCTGATCCTAGAGCTCGGGGCCAACGACGGGCTCCGCGGGATTCCCTTCGCGGAGATCGATGCCAACCTGACCCGTTTGGTACGGCTGGGAAAGGCGTCCGGAGCGGGGATCCTGGTCGTGGGAAACCGCCTGCCGCCGAACTACGGTACGGTCTACACCAACCGCTTTCAAGCCGTGTTCGAAGAGGTTGCCGAGCGCGAGCAAGTGGCCCTGGTGCCCCGGCTGTTGGCGGGTGTCGCCCAGGATTGGGGGCTCATGCAGGAGGATGGGATGCACCCCAACGCCCGGGCGCAACCCCTCATGCTGGACAATGTTTGGCCCGGTCTCGAGCCCTTGATCCGAGACCGTTTGCCCGCAGCTAGGCGGTAGAATTCCGGCTTCGCTACAGCACCTGCAGACAGCAGTAATTGGAGATCCCCATGTCACGCATCACCATCGTAGGATCTGGATTCGGCGCCCTCACCGCTGTGCGAGCCCTGCGAAAGGCCGCCGCCGATGCGCAAATCACGCTGGTGAGCCCCAAGGCGGAATTCCTCTATTACCCGGGGCTCATCTGGATTCCCACGGGTCTGCGCACCGCCGAGGACCTGCGCGTCCCGCTCGAAAATTTTTTCCGCCGTCAGCGCGTCGAGCACCTGGCCGCGGAGGCCACCGGGCTGCGCGAGGGCGGACGCATCCTCGAGACCACGGCAGGAGACGTCGAGAACGACGGTTTGATCATCGCCTCCGGCGGACGCTTCATCAAGAAGCTGCCCGGCATCGAGCACGCCATCACCCCGTGCGAGGGCATCGTCGCCGCCGAGCGCATCCGAGACCGTCTGAAGGCCATGGACGGCGGCACCATCGCCATGGGCTTCGCGTCGAATCCCAAGGAGCCGTCGGCAATGCGCGGTGGCCCCATGTTCGAGTACCTGTTCGGCATCGACCGCTACCTGCGCAAGCAGAACCGCCGCGACCGCTTCAAGCTCGTCTTCTTCACCCCGGCGGAGCAGCCCGGTCAACGCCTCGGCCCCAAGGCCGTCGAGGGCCTGAAGCAGGAGATGCGCAAGTATGACATCCAGGCCCATCTCGGCCATAAGCTAAAGGGGTTCACCGAAACCAAGGTGATGACCGAAGGCGGCGAGATCGACGCCGACCTGATCCTCTTCATGCCGGGCATGACCGGGAATCAGTGGTTCGACAACACGGATCTTCCACGCTCCGAAGGTGGCCTCATCAAGGCCGACGGGCATTGCCGGGTGGAGGGGCTGGAGCGGGTCTACGTCGTCGGCGACTCGGGCAGCTTTCCGGGACCCGCCTGGATGCCCAAGCAGGCCCACATGGCGGACCTGCAGGCCAATGCGGCCTCTGCCAACCTGTTGGCCGAGCTCGCGGGCAAGCAGCCGACCGAGACCTTCCGGGTGGAGCTGCTGTGCATCGTCGACGCCAACGACCGCGGGATGCTGGTGGCCCGAAACGAGAAGCACAACCTGGTGCTGCCTTCCATGCGCATTCTCCACTGGGTGAAGCGCGGCTTCGAGTGGTGGTACCTGCGGCCTTACCGTTGAAGGCGCGAAGCCGGGGCGGACAGGGCAGTGTCAGGACAATCCCTCTGCTATGCCGTGCGGCAGCTCAATCCCTTCCGGGGAGTCATCCAGGAGGCAGAGGTGGAACACGCCCGGGCGTTGAGCCTGGACGGTGTGCATTGGGAGATCCAGGTCCTGTGCGAGCAACCGGAGCACACTTGG
>CAYYHR010000325.1:0-4201 GCA_964471705.1 uncultured Chromatiaceae bacterium | reverse complement strand
GTCCTGGCAGCCGCAGAAGGACTGACCCCGGATTCGATCGGTAGTGTCCGGGTCGAAAAAGATCAGCATCCCCACCGCTACCAGCAGAATGACCAGCCACACCAGCGGATAGCCGTAGTAGAGGCGCAGCTCCGGCATGGCCCAGGGACTGCCGGTGTCGTTGCCGAAGTTCATCCCGTATACGCCGGTGATGAAGGTCAGCGGGATGAACAGAGTCGAGATCACGGTGAGGGTGCGCATGATCTCGTTGAGGCGATTGCTGACACTGGACAGGTAGATGTCCATCAGGCCCGACACGAGGTCGCGGTACGTCTCCAGCAGATCCATCAGGTGCACCGTGTGGTCGTACAGATCACCCAGGAACGGCCGCAGGTCCGCGTGGAGCAACGGCTCGTCGTCCACGCCGCGCAGCAGGCTGTTGATCACCTCACGCGTGGGCCAGAGCTGGCGGCGCAGCCTCATCAGCGTACGCTTGGCGTGCTGGATGGCCGGTAGGGTCTCCTTATCCAGCATTACGACCAGCCGCTCCTCCAATTGCTCCACGCTGTCGCCAAAGGTCTCCAGCACGGGGAAGGTCTGGTCGACGATCAGATCGATGAGGGCGTAGAGCAGGTAGTCCGCACCGTGCCTGTGCAGGCGTGCCTGGGAGCGCGCCAGGCGCTCGCGCAGCATCCCGGTGACGTCGTTGTCGGAGGCATGGATGCTGATGACATAGCCGTCGCCCAGCAGGAGGTTCATCTGCTCCAGCGCCACGGCCTCCCCCTGCCAGCGCGCTGTCGAGAGTACGATGAAGACGTGCTTGGCGTATTCGTTGAGCTTGGGCCGTTGCCCCCGCGACTGGATGTCTTCCAAGGCGAGTGGATGCACGCCGAAGCGTTCGCCCAGCTCTTCCAGGAAGGCCCTGTCGGGCTGCCCCTGCACGTGCAGCCAGGCCACGCCCTCGTCCCCCCCCGGCGGCCAGCCGCTGCAGCTCGGCCAGCCCGGGCCGCTCCGCCTCGACCAGCTCCCCGTCCCGGTAGTTAAGGAGGCGCAGCCGGGGCGGTGTGGCGATAACCTCGTCGATGAGGGTGCCGGGCGGGAGTCCGACCCTGCGGGAACGGTTGGTATGTAGCACGGGATTTCCTCGTTGGATGGGCAAGGGTTATGGACGGGTCGACAGGCAGCCGCGGCCGCACCGCGAGGGAACCGCCGCGGGCTGGACAACGTCTATGGAGACGCTGACCGCGTCAGCGGTTCCCGTGGCGCAGGGACGTGCCGTTCTCGGCCTGTTGCCGGACGGTCTCAGTCCTTGCGGGGTCGGCCACCATTGTCTCGAAACCGCCGGAATGGGATGAACACAAGAGCTAGAGTTCGGATTGCAACGCAGAGGGTTGCCGGAAAAACGAGGGGCCCGGCGGTCACCCGCATGCTCCCGGGGATTTGGCCCTGGCTGCTTGCGCTGGTCTGGATGCTGGCCAGCCTGCCGGCCTTTGCTGCCGGCCCGGATACGAATGCGAGTGCTGCCACGGCGCCCTCTGCGCCGGTCGCTGCTGCTGGAGACGCCGGCTCCGGCGGCGCGGCGCCGCCCTCCAGCGCAAGACAAGCCGACACGGAGGAGAGCGACAAGCTGCGCGCCGACCAAGCCGCGGTCGAGCGTATCGGCGCTCGGCTGCAGCCCGGGCGGCTGTCCGACGTGGCCCTCAAGAAGCTCACCCAAACGATCAGCGGCTACAAGTCCGCCGCCGACCAGTGCATCAGCACGCAAGAGGCCAGGGTGAGCCGCAACCGCGCGCAGATCAAGGCGCTGGGTTCCGCCGTCAAGGGCGAGGCGTGGGACGTCACGGCCACCCGGCTGCAGCTGGAGCGGCAACAAACGCAGAGCGCACAACAGCTCGCCGCCTGTCGCGTGCTGCAGATCAACAGTGCGAACCTGTTGCGCCAGTTGGAGCAGGCGCAAGACGAGCGTCTTACGGGCACACTCATAGAGCGCGGCACCCCGACAGGCGTGGCCTTCCAGGACCTCCTGGCACAGATCGGCCAGCCGAGCAAACTGCTCGATGTGAAAGACTTGGTTGATCACTTTCGTGCCTACGGTGGGACTACCCTGTCGTGGCTCGCGGGGCTCGCCGTCGTTGGCCTGGCCGGCGGGCTCGTCCGGCGCCGCCGGCTGGCCGACGTCGCCCCCGTCGATCCCGAGCAGGATCTGGCGCGGGCGGTCTTTCAGGCGATCCTGCTGAGTCTGAACCGTTATCGTCCGGGGCTCTTGATCAGCGGGCTGTGGTCGCTGTATTGGCTGGTTATCGGTGCGCCGCCGGCAGGCTGGCCCTTGCTGGCGGGCGCGAGCTTTACCCTGTTCGGCTATCACCTGGCGCTGGTCGCGATACGCGCCAGCTTCAATCCGCCGCCGCCGGCCCGGTCCTATCTCCCCTTCCCGCAGCCGCTGGCGCGTCGCTTCAGCCGGTCGCTGCACTGGCTGGCGCTCAACGGCCTGGTGGGGGCGCTCCTCTTCGCGACCCCGCTGGCCGCGGCCGGCAGCGAGTCCCTCGTGCTCGTCGCGCGCTCGGTGTGGGGCACCCTGCTGGTGCTCAACCTGATCTGGACCGTCTGGCTGATCCGCCGCCTGCGCGGCAAGCAGGGGGTCGGCGTTGCGCGCCTGATCATCGTGCTCGCCCTGTTGACAGGGCTCGCCGCCGAGTGGGCGGGCTACCGCAACCTCAGTGCATTCATCGTCGGCGGCGTCGTTCTGACGGTTGTCAGCCTCTTGCTCGCATGGCTGGCCGCAGCGCTCGGCGGGGATCTGGTCGACAGCCTGGAGGAGGGCCGGCACGCCTGGGAGCGCCGCCTCAAGGGCCGGCTCGGTATCAGCGACGAAGACTTCGTGCCCGGACTGTTCTGGCTGCGAATCCTGGTTCATGTGCTCGTCTGGGTCGCGCTCATCTTTGCCCTGCTGCACATTTGGGGCCTGCCGAGCAGCATGCAGCTCGCCCTGCTGCACGCCGCCACCGAGGGCTTCAGCGTCGGCAACGTCACGGTCGAGCCCTTGCGCATCCTGCTGGCGCTCGTGATGCTCACGGTGCTGCTGTCGTTCGGGACCTGGGCGCGCACCCGGCTCGACCAGCGGCTGTCGCACGCGCGCCTGGAGCGCGGCGCACGCGAGGCCGCCGTTGCCATCACCGGCTACGGCGTCATGATCGCCGCCGGGATCGTCTCCCTGACCGTCGCCGGCGTCGCCTTTCGGAACCTCGCCATCATCGCCGGCGCCTTGTCGGTCGGCATCGGCTTCGGTCTGCAGAACATCGTCAATAATTTCGTGTCAGGCCTCATCCTGCTGTTCGAGCGCCCCGTCCGGACCGGTGACTGGATCGTCGTCGGCAGTACCGAGGGTTACGTGCGCCGCATCAGTATCCGCTCGACGCAGATTCAGACCTTCGACCGCGCCGACGTAATCGTACCCAACTCGGAGCTGATCTCCGGCGCGGTGACCAACTGGATGCTGCGCGACACCCACGGGCGGGTGAAGGTGCCCGTGGGCGTGGCCTATGGGTCAGACACCCAGCAGGTCAAGGAGATCCTGCTGCGCCTGGCGCGCGAGCATCCACTCGTCGTACAGGGCAGCCCCGCGGTTCCCGAGCCTTACGTGTGGTTCCTGTCATTCGGCGACAGCTCCCTGAATTTCGAGCTCTGTGCCTTCGTGCGCGACGTCAGCCGACGCATGACGGTGCTGAGCGACCTAAACTTCGCCATCGATGCCGCCTTCCGCGAGGCGGGAATTCAGATCCCCTTTCCTCAGCGCGACCTGCACATCGTCACGCCACCGATGCCAAAGGAGCCGCCTGCGTGAGGTGGCGCACAGTGAGGCGGCGCACAGGTTAAGCGCGGTTCCGCCGTCTGGACCCCGTGGACGCCGGACGGCGCAAGGGGTCGGGGTGGCCAGATGGACTTGCCGCCGTGCGGATCCTTTCGCCCGCCTTTGGTAAGCCGGGACGGTGCCTTTCCCCCTGACCTTCCTTGCAGCCTGTTGCCCGACTGCTATAGTCAGCCGCAAGTGGACGGGGTTCGCAAACGGGGGCCGGGGGATAGCCGCATGGATGAGTCCGCGCGCGACGTCTCTCTTCGGAACAGCTGCGTCGATGCAGCCAAGATGCAGGGGACATGCTCCGACGCTTGAAGGATAGGAAATCCAACCGCCTATGTGGAAGTATCCCTCCGTTTCGGCCTCCGG
>CAYYHR010000324.1:0-4246 GCA_964471705.1 uncultured Chromatiaceae bacterium | reverse complement strand
ACGGAGCAGGAGGCGTTGCGGTCCAAAGCGATCGGGCTCGTCGTCCGCTTGCCGATGCAAATCGCCAAGTCTGCACGTGCCCGCATCCGATCCTCTTCCAACACAAAGGAGAAAACGGCCTCCTGCCCGGCAAACACGGGCGGCCCCCCCTTTCCGGCGATCTTCAGATCCAGCAGGTCGAGCCAGGTGTGAAACATGCTGACGACGGCGACACCAGCCGTCAGGAACGTGAGCAGAAGCGCAAGGTTGTTCTGGTAGTTCAGGGCGCCGAGGAGCATCAGCATCAGGACGACTCCCAGCAGTATCCCCACCCCTGTCGGCAGGATATAGATGTAGCGGCGGGCGAGTCGTACAGCCCCCCCGGAATCGACCGGCGGGCGGCGCGCCAGGCGTGCGAGCCAGGGTGTCTGCTCGCCTGTCCGCGTACGTCCGATCAATCAACTGCCCTCATTCTCGGACGAAGACCCGATGGCTCGATTGGAAAACAGAGGTCATATTGCCCGGTCCGCCTAACAGGGAACCATCGGAAATCGCTTCGACAATGCCACCGAGGATCAGGGAACAGGTACCCCTTGAAGCAGGTACTCCGCGATCTGCCCCGGACCGGCCGGACCCTCGTCCCCGCGGCCCACGAGCCGATGCGGCACGCAGGCCGGCAACACCGCCTGTACGTCTTCGGGAATGACGAAGCTGCGCCCGGCAATCAGTGCCCAGGCCCTTGCACTGTGCAGGATGCCGAGTCCGGCCCTGGGCGAAAGTCCATGCAGAAAACGGGTCGAGCGGCGCGAGAAGACCAGGATCCGGTGGCAGTATTCAATGATCGATCGGGCCAAGTGAATCTGCTCCACCTGGCGTTGCAGATTCTGAAGCTCGGACGGGGGCAGCGCCGGCTGGAGCCTTTCCAGTATCCGTCTACGGTCTTCCCCTGCGAGCAGAACCTTCTCCGCACTGGCTGACGGATAGCCGAGCTGGATTCTCATGAGAAAACGGTCGAGCTGGGATTCGGGGAGCGGGAAGGTTCCGATCTGAAAGGCCGGGTTTTGGGTGGCAACGACGAAAAAGGGCTCGGGGAGCGCCCGGGTTTGTCCCTCGACCGTGACCTGCCGTTCCTCCATGGCCTCCAGCAGCGCACTCTGGGCCTTGGGGGTCGCTCGGTTGATCTCGTCCGCCAGAACCACCTGAGCGAAGATGGGGCCTGGATGGAAGTGGAACCCCTCGTTGCGTCGCTCGAATACCGAAACGCCAACGATGTCGGCGGGAAGCAGGTCGCTGGTAAACTGGATGCGCGAGTAATGCAGCCCGAACAGCCTCGCCAACAAGTGGGCCAAGGTGGTCTTGCCGACGCCGGGCAAATCCTCGATGAGCAGGTGGCCACCCGCGAAGAGGCAGGCGAGGGCCAGGCGCAGCTCGTGCTCCTTGCCGACGATCACTTCCGCCGCACGGCCCAGGAGGATCTCCAGCTTCGAAGGGGTTTGCGGGCCTGACTCCTTCAACATCCGGATTGCTCGGCGAGCCGCATCAGCCCTCCTCCCAGTTGCTTCGCAGCCGGCGCTGGAAGTGGTTCAGCAGCCGCGAGCGGATCTTCTTTTCCTTGTGCTTGGAGGCGGCCGCCAGGCGCCGCTCTGCCACGCCGATGAGGGTCTCCTGAGCGCCCTTGGAAGTCTCGTCGGGGGGGCGGCGCTGCACGTAGGTGCCGTCGGGCTGCATGGCCCAGGCGGAGCGCTGATCGGCCAGCTGCACGTCCAGGATTAGGCGCAGCTCCTGGCGCATCTCCGGGTCCTCCACCGGTGCATGCACCTCCACCCTGCTCTCCAGGTTGCGCTGCATCATATCCGCCGAACCGATATAGTACTCCTCGTCCCCCCCGTTGCGGAAATAGAGGATGCGGGCGTGCTCGAGGAAGCGCCCAACGATGCTCACCACCCGCGCACCCTCGGACAGACCGGGGATCCCCGGGCGGAAGCGGCAGGTGTCGCGCACGATGAGGTCGACCTTGACACCGGCGCGGCTGGCCTCGTAGAGGGCGCGGGTGATGCCCACGTCTTCTAAGGCGTTCATCTTGATCTGGATATGCCCGTCGCGGCCTTCCTGTAGATGGACGATCTCACGCCGTATGCGCTCCTGGATGACATTCTTCATCCGATAGGGCGCGACCAGGATCTTGCGGTAGCTCGGTGGCGGCGAGTAGCCGGTGATGTAGTTGAAGAGCTCCGTGATGTCCTGCCCGATGTTCTCGTCGCAGCCGAGCATCCCCAGGTCCGTGTAGAGCTTGGACGTGCCCGAGTGGTAATTCCCCGTTCCCACGTGGTAGTAGCGACGCAGCTGGGAGTAGTCTCGGCGCACGACGAAGATGAGCTTGCAGTGGGTCTTGAGGCCGAGGACCCCATAGTTGACATGAATGCCCTCGCCCTCCAGCCGGCGTGCCCAGCGGATGTTTGCAGCCTCGTCGAAGCGGGCCTTGAGCTCCACCAGCACGGCCACCTGCTTGCCGTTGCGCGCAGCCTTGACCAGGGAGTCGACGATCTTGCCCTCGGCCGAGGTGCGGTAGAGGGTCATCTTGATGGCGAGGACCTTTGGGTCCTCCGCCGCCGTCTCGATGAAACGCTCAACGCTGGTCGCAAAGGACTCGTAAGGGTGCTGCAGCAGCAGCGGGCCGTTCTCGCGGATGATGTGGAAGATGTTGCGGCGGTCCTTCCCGAGGAGGGGATGATCCACCGAGCGGTGCGGCTCGTCGTGCAGGACGGGGATATCCAGCGCGGCCAGCTCGAAGAGGTCGCGCATCGCCATCATGCCCTCGACCTCGAAGACATCTTCGGCCTCGTTCAGGCCGAGCTCCGCGGCGAGCATCCCGCGGTGGACCGAGTCCATGCCTTTCTCCACCTCGAGGCGCACGATGGGCGCGAAATGGCGCTCCCGCAGCTCCGTCTCGATCATCTCCAAGAGGTCGTTCGCCGCCTCCTCCGCAGGCTCCACGATGGCGTTGCGCGTGACCCGGAACATCTCGCAGGACTCGATCTCCATCCCCGGGAACAGCATGTCCAAGTTGCTGACGATGAGATCGTTCAGGGTCACGAATGTCTGGCCGCCTCCCACCGGGATCAGTCGTTGGGACATGTCCTTGCTCACCGGCACCTTCACCCGCGCCATATGGGTCTCGGTTCCGCCGGGGAAACGCAGGGTCACCAATAGATTGAGGGCAAGGTTGGAGATGAAGGGGAAGGGGTGTGCCGGGTCCATGGCCAGCGGCGTGAGGATCGGGAAGATGTTGATGCTGAAATGCTCGCGCAGCTCATCCCGGATCGCCTCCGGCAGATCCGCCACCTTGGCAATACGGATCTCGTGGACCTCGAGCAGGGCCAGAAGCTCGTCGAGTATGCGCTTCTGCTCCGCGTGCAGCTCCCGGCACATGGCGTGGCAGGCCTGAACCTGTTGAACCGGGGTACGCCCGTCCACGGACGCCTTGTGCACACCCGCGGCGATCTGCTGCTTGAGCCCGCCGATGCGCTTCATGAAAAACTCGTCCAGGTTGCTGCTGACGATCGCCAGGAACTTGACCCGCTCCAGCAGGAGCGTGCGTGGATCGGCCGCCTCGTTCAACACGCGGCGGTTGAACTCCAGCCAGGTAAGCTCCCGGTTGAGATAGAGCGAAGGGTCGTCCAGGTCGATCTTGGGCACCTCGGGAGGCGTTCTATCGGGCATCGTCTCCTCTTCATCGGGGCTCGAGTCGAGGGCCGGCGCGGCTTCGGGGGTGTTCATGGGAAACTCTTTGTAAGGATCTGTCCGAACGGATTGGGGTGAAGGCTTACGACAAAGCTTACGACAGTTTAGCAATCGCTGAATGTCTGTGCCTCGGCTTTGCAAGTACTCGGATTGAAAGCCGAATTATCGAATACCAACAGCGAGCCGGGAGCAAGAGGCCCGAAGAATCGGCAACAGCGGCACCGAACCACGGCTTGGCGTGACAAGCCCCTTGCCTGAGCGCAACGCGAATTTCTGTCACGAGACATGGGCAAAGAGCAGCCGATCAGGAACCGACCTGTATGCGGATGATTTTGGCGCTCCCTAGGGGGATCGAACCCCTGTTACCGGCGTGAGAGGCCAGCGTCCTAGACCGCTAGACGAAGGGAGCAAGAAGAATCGTGCGGAAAAAGGTATTATACGCGTCGCGGGCCGTGCCTCAAGCTCGGTGTCGATCGGCACATCCGGGTTTCGCTCGCCCGACCAGACAGCGCTTGGAGGATGAAGA
>CAYYHR010000323.1:0-4272 GCA_964471705.1 uncultured Chromatiaceae bacterium | reverse complement strand
CGCGACCCCGCGACCCCGCGACCATGAGATGCGGATCCCGCGCAGAGCAGACGGCGGCAAGCGCTCGAAGCCCGGATCGGCTAAGGGATTCCGAGCAGCTTGTGAATCTGCAGGCTGAGCCGCCACCTGGGATGCGCCCTGCAGTAATCCAGACAGAGTTGACTGTTCTGTGCGAGCGCCGGGCCGTTCATCGGCTGCAGGAAGAAGTGGTCGAAGGCCAAGTGCTCGAAGCGCTCCGGGGGGGCGCCCGCCTGGGGAAAGACCAGCTTGAGCTCATTGCCCGAGCGGATCGCGAGCTGCGTATCCGCCTTCGGACTGACGCAGACCCAGTCCAGACCCGGGGGAGCCGGTTTGGTGCCGTTGGTCTCCACGGCCACTTCGAAGCCACGGGTATGTAGCGCCGCGACGAGCCCCCCATCAAGCTGCAGCAGGGGCTCGCCGCCTGTGCAAACCACGAAGTGGGGGGCGGCGCTTGCGGACGCCGGCGTCCAGGTCGCGGCAATTCGGTCGGCAAGCTCGGTGGCGCCTCGGTACTTGCCGCCCCCGACACCGTCGGTCCCGCAAAAGTCCGTGTCGCAGAAGCGGCAAATTGCCTCGGCCCTGTCCTGCTCGCGTCCCGACCAGAGGTTGCAGCCAGCGAAGCGGCAGAAGACCGCGGCCCGTCCACTGTTCGCGCCCTCCCCCTGAAGGCTGTAGAAGATCTCTTTGACGCTGTAGGTCATACAGGGAGAAATGAATGCGGTGAATGTCGCGAACGGGTCGTGCCGCAGGTCGGGACAGCACACAGCCGGATGGGGCCGCCGCGGGTGAGCCTCATGCTGTGGAGATTCCGAATCTCACCAGCAGCGGATCGGCGATCTCCGCCTCGGCGAAGCCCTTGGCGCGCAGCCGACAGGAGTCGCAGCGGCCGCAAGGGCGACCGTCGGCCCCCGGATCATAGCAGCTGCTGGTCAGGTCATATTCGACACCCAGCTCCATGCCCCGGCGAATGATCTGCGCCTTGGTGAGCCGGATCAACGGCGTGTGGATGCGCAGGGATTGGCGTCCCTCCACGCCAGCCTTGGTTGCCAGGTCGGCCATTCGCTCATAGGCGGTGATGTACTCGGGACGGCAGTCGGGGTAGCCCGAATAATCGAGGGCGTTCACGCCGATGAAGATGTGGCTCGTTTCCAATACTTCCGCCCAGGCCAGGGCGAAGGAGAGGAAGATGGTGTTGCGCGCCGGGACATAGGTGACGGGGATACCGTCGCTCATCTGGTCCGGGCTCCGATCCTTGGGGACCTCCAGGTCGGCGGTGAGGGCCGACCCGCCGAGCCGGCGCAGGTCCGCATCCACGATCAGGTGCTCGCGCACCCCCAGGGACTCCGCCACGCGGGCTGCGCACTCGAGCTCCACCCGGTGGCGCTGGCCGTACCGGAAGGACAGTGCGCAGGGCTCGAAGCCCTCCGCCTTGGCGATGGCCAGGGTGGTGGTGGAGTCCAGACCTCCACTCAGGAGGACGACGGCTCTCGTCACGAGAATCTCACGTCAGTTGCCATCGATGCGGCTCGCTCGATGCGGTTCGCTGCGCTCACCGCATCCTACGTCGTTGGGGTGGAATAACGGGCTCGGACATACTCGTCCACCATGCGCGTGAACTCCTGTGCGATGTGATCGCCCTTGAGGGTCGCGACCTTCTCGCCGTCCACGTACACGGGGGCGGATGGCCGCTCGCCGGTCCCCGGCAGGCTGATGCCGATGTTCGCCTGTTTGCTCTCGCCCGGACCGTTGACCACGCAGCCCATGACGGCCACCTGCATGGACTCGACGCCCGGGTATCGGCTGCGCCACCGGGGCATCTGCGTGCGCAGGTGCTCCTGAATTTCTTTGGCCAGGCGCTGGAAATAGGTGCTGGTGGTGCGTCCACAGCCGGGGCAGGCGGCCACCATGGGGGCGAACGAGCGCAGCCCCATGGTCTGCAGGATCTCCTGGGCCACGATCACCTCGCGGGTGCGCGACCCCCCGGGCTCCGGTGTCAGGGAGATGCGGATGGTGTCCCCGATGCCTTCCTGGAGCAGGACCGCCAGGGCCGCAGTGGAGGCGACGATGCCCTTGGACCCCATGCCCGCCTCTGTGAGCCCCAGGTGAAGTGCATGGTCGGAGCGGGCGGCGAGGGACCGGTAGACGGCGATCAGATCCTGCACCCCGCTCATCTTGCAGGAGAGCAATATGCGCTCACGAGCGAGGCCGAGCTCCTCCGCGCGCTTGGCACTCTCCAGCGCAGAGAGCACCATGGCCTCGCGCATCACCTCGTCGGCCTCCTTGGGGGCGGGTGACTTGGCGTTCTCGTCCATGAGGCGGGCGACCAGCTCCGGGTCCAGACTGCCCCAGTTGACCCCGATGCGCACCGGCCGCTCGTAGCGGCAGGCGATCTCGATCAGGGTCGCGAATTGGCTGTCGCGCTTCTCACCGCGCCCCACGTTGCCGGGGTTGATGCGGTACTTGGCCAGGGCCTGGGCGCAGTCCGGATAATCGGTGAGTAGTCGGTGGCCGTTGAAATGGAAGTCGCCGATCAGGGGCACGCTGAGCCCCAGCCGGTCGAGCCCCTCGCGGATGGCCGGCACCGCCCGGGCCGAGGACTCATTGTTGACCGTGATGCGCACCAGCTCGGAGCCTGCCCGTGCCAGCTCGGCGACCTGGGCCGTGGTTCCTGCCACGTCCGCGGTGTCCGTGTTGGTCATGGACTGGACAACGATCGGCGATGCGCCGCCGACGCAGACATCGCCGATAAGCACCGGGACGGTCCGGCGACGTTCGATTGAAATCTGGCTCATGGAATACTGCTCTCGGGCCGGCCACGGAGGGGCCGTTTCGCCCTGGACTGGAGGTGAGATTTTGGCGACAGGGTAATCCATGCCTCAAGGCAAGGGCGAGTGCAACCCCTGGATGATTTCCAGGTAATCCGGTGAATCCTGCGAGATATAGCTGTGCCGAACCAGGAAGTCGATGATGACCAGGTTGCAGTTGAGCTTGAAGTCCCTGGTCTCCCGCACCGTCTCCATGATCTGCTCCACCGGCCACAGGTAGAAGGACTCCACCTCTCCGTCTGTGCAGCGCGGCTCGAAGTCCGGCGGCAGCGCCAAGTCGTAGCAGTACATCACATCCGGCTTGAGCCCGCGCGTCGAGTCGCGGCAGTAGGTCACGGCACCGACCGGTCGCGCTCGGTCCGCCAGGGCCTCGGGCATACCCGCCTCCTCCCGGCACTCCTTGCGCAGGTTGGCCGCCAGGGTCAGGTCCCAGGGCAGCCCGCCGGCAACCAGGTTGTCCAGGTGCAGGGGATAGACACGGCGGCTGGCCGAGCGCCGCCCGATCCACATCTTCAAATGGTCGCCTTCGCGCACGAAGCCGTTCATGTGCTGACCGAAGGCGCGTACGCCGAAGTGGGGGGCGGCGGCACGGTCGATCAGCATCCGGGCCTGGTCCCGGTTGCCACCGGTTACCGGGTACAGCTCGCCCTGCAGGTGGCTGATGGCGCCCATCTGCACCAGATCTTCCAGGACCTCTTGCATCACCCGGCTGCGCTCCTCGAAGCCGGGGGCCGGATAGGCCCAGGTGACTTCGGCATCCGAGATCGCGAACACCCGGGGCCATCGCTCGAGGTGGCCGGCGAAGGAGCGCCGCACATGCCCCAGACGCTCGCCGTCGAGCCTGAAGGGAAGGAAGTCCGAGGGCTCCCACCGGTTGCAGTCCCGGATGTGGTCGAGAAAGCTCAAGGCTCGGCCCCCTCGTACACGAGGATGGTGCAAACGACGGTGCGATCGCGGCGCGGTCCGTCAAGCTCGCAAAAAAAGATGTTTCGTGTGTATTCAATCGACATTCCTTGACAATACCACGATGCACTTATTGCTTCTATGCCCAGCGACTTCGTCCGGTATCGCCGATCCGGCGTTTGCAGGATGACGGTTTTTCTGTGTGACCGCAAAAACAATGGCTTAAGTTATCCTCTTTTATAGGCTTCATTGAGCGCGTATTAGCCGCTTGGCGAATACACCATGACGGCTCTGAGATCCTAATATGGAATATGAACAACGCAAGGATACAACACCGCGGTGGAGGAGCCCCGTACTGTAGAAAATTCAACTAGGCTTTGGGTTGAAATCCAATTTGCGGTAAGCCTTACTGCATCATTGAACGAGTTGATATACTGCATATAGGCATAAACTGCGTTTTAGTCCGTGTAACATCTAAGCATTTTATCCGTCGTGCGCAAGGCACGATGCGGCGGATTTGGCG
>CAYYHR010000322.1:0-4305 GCA_964471705.1 uncultured Chromatiaceae bacterium | reverse complement strand
CGAGACCTGCCGCCAACGCGGTCACTCGCCTTGGGCATTCATTGCCGAGACCTTACGCGAGCGCCGCCGAGGCAATCCCCTTCCGGTCCTGCCAGCTGCCATCGGGTAACCATACACCGTGGCGTTGGCCAGAACGAACGCCAGGGGCTGAACGCTTACGACCAAAGGTGTTGAAGGGAATGTACTGGAAGTAAAGGGCTCTGACCCGAATGACAACCCGAATGGCACCAAGATTAAGCGGCCTGTTCTTTCGAAAACAGTTAGTTATAGGTAATTCTGACAGCCGACAAGCGACGAAGGGAAGAGAGACCTGCCATAGTCCCGGAATACCGTCGAAAACCTCCCGTATTTTCAGGAGGTTCCAATTTGCTAGAGCATGTAACCTACTGATTTTTGAGATCAAGACCTTAGCTTAGTGCCATTCGGCTCCGCCCCCTTTCTTGCTCTTTTCGACAAATGAACGTTTACATCAAGAATCCTGCCCCGGAATTGAACGGACCGATGCGATGGGGAGACGACTACTTCGGCCACTCGCTTGCGGCCGCATTCGCGAGGCGCGGCGCCGAAGTCGTGCAGGAATTTTGGCCAAATTGGGTCGATCAGCCACAAAACGGGATCGTGCTGGTTCTGCGGGGACTACGTCCATGGTCGCCCCCTAACGGAGGATTCCGCATCCTTTGGATACTTAGCCACCCATTGGACGTGACACAACAAGAAATGGACGCCTACGACCTTGTTCTGGTGGCATCTCGCTTGCATGCGCGGTTGCTCCGCCAACTTTCGTCCACGCCGGTGGAAGTGGCCATGCAGTGCACGGACCCCGAACTGTTCCATGGGTCGCAGCAATTGCTCCGCAAACAAGTGTTGACGCGAAGGGGCACGATCTACGTCGCAAACAGCCGGGGTATCCGGCGCGACATGGCTCAATGGATACACGAGTCGAAGTCGTCCGTCGAAATCGTGGGACGGGCTTGGAGCCATTTCGGTCTCGCGGACCTTGTTCAGGCAGAACATATTGCGAACGACGAGCTCGGCACAAAGTATCGCAACGCACGCTTGGCGCTGAACGATCACTGGCTCGACATGCGCTCTATCGGCTATGTTAACAACCGCATCTTTGACTGCCTGAGCTGCGGCGTTCCTGTATTGAGTGACGACTTTCCAGAACTCCGGAGTTTGTTCGGCGACGCGCTACTTTATGCCGGCTGTGGCGCCGAATTTCGCGCGGCCCTTGATTATTGTGAGGCCGAGTATGGCTCAGTCCTCGAACGTGTCCATGACAAATGGCAGTCGATTCAAGAATCCTTTACTTTCGATGCGCGTGCCGAAGAGATTTTGCATTGGGTGTCGCACCCACCGGAATCTGCGCGAGGTATCACCTATTCAGATGGCACCGTTCTTGAGCGAATCGTGGATGCGTCGTTGCGCTCCAACGTGCGACATGAAGAGCAACGGGCAGGGTACTATGAAACCGAACTTAAGCGACAGATTCGAACCGTTAACGAGGCCGCCGATAGGCTGGCAGCGTTGGAGCGGCGTGCGGTAGAATCCGAGCAAAGAGTCAGTGAAGCTCAAAAGCAGTGGGCGCTAGCGGCACACCACTGGGAGTCTACAGCGGCGAAGTTAGAAGCCGCTCAGCAGCAAGCGACGCAGTTGAAGATAGAGTGCAACGAACTGGAGTCGAAGCTGTCGAGAGTAGAGCATGAGTCCAAGCAAACGAAGATAGAGCTTCATGCGGCCATCGAGGCCAATGAGGCGGCGAGGCGGCAGGCAGCGGATTTCGAGCAGCTCCTGCACGACTCGGAGAAGAGGGCGCGCATGCTGGACGTCAAGTCGCATTCGCTGGAGGAAGAGAACAGCTTGTTGAAGGTGCGGATTGATGCAATGATGAAGCAGCTCCCACAGTACCTGAGACAACTCGAACTGGAACTGGAGTCTGTGCTGAGCAGCACATCGTGGCGTCTCACAGGCCCACTGCGGACTACAAAGCTGTTGTTGTCGCGGTCGCGTGCCAAGGGCTACCGTAGCATCGACAAACGGCTCGTGAGGCCGTTGGCCGTGGAGGCCCTCCTAACTGCCGGGCAGACCTCGGCGATCCCCATCGTCCGAGACGGCATTGCACCGGCAGGCATCGGCGGTACGCCAAGCGGCGCGACACGCGGCACGGTTCGTAATGAGGCTCGAAAAGACATCTCCGGCCTTGGCCGGAGCTTGCCCTATGCGGAACCGAGAACCATCGGTGCACCAACGGTGGCCCAGAAATATTCGCCGAACGATGCTCATTACTGGCAGACTCAGGCTCGGTTTCTACTTGAAGAACTGGAGGCTTTGCGGGAGCAGCGCGATGCTCCGGGGGCCGGGGACACGTAAGGCGCCTCCGACAAGCACCGTTGAATGCGAGTGGTTCTTCCCCGAACTTGGTTCGACCCATGGGTGCGGCACAGCTAGGTCAGGAAAACTTCGCTTGGAGCACGTTCATGAGCACAAACATTGATACTGAAAGCCGTAGGGCGCGCATCTCCTACTGTATTCCTATCCTGAACCGCCTAGATGATCTCAAGCTTACGCTCTTCCATAACGTGGACGTTATGGCGCAGCTCAGCGGGGCAGCTGAGCTGGTCATCGGAAACTTCGACGAGAGCGACGATTGTCAGAATTGGGTCGAGACGAACTTCAGGCAGGCGCTGGACGCTGGGCTATTGCGGTTCGAGAGGTTCCAACCGCTTCCCTATTGGCATTTCTCCTGGGCAAAGAACGCCTTTTCCGACCTCATTAGCGGGGATTACTACTCAAGTCTCGATGGCGATAATTTTCTAACCGTCGACGAGGCACAGAAAACCCTGCAAATTGTGTCAGACACGTCGCGCCGTTTCCTCATTCATCACTTTTCAGGTCAATGGGGTGATGGTACCTCGGGGCGTCTCACGATTCCCGCACTCATCTATCGCACGCGGCCTTATGTGGACGAGACCTTTCCGCGTCAATTTGACGAGTTGGCGGTCATCCTGAGACTTCTGGCGGCTGATCCAGACTTGATTTTTGTGTCCCGCGAAGGGGTTAACATTTTCGAGCTGTCGAAATGGTGCCGCGACTTTTTGAGGTTGAACAATCTTTCGCCAAAGCGGCGGGCCATCCACTTTCGCTACGAGCAAGCTCCATTGAATCCGCGTGGAGAAAATTACGTGGATGACGACGAGGTTTTGCACCATTTCCAAAATCTCAACGCCTCTTATACGTGCTGGCGATTTTCCATGACGCGCGACGCTAGGGCCGTGTTCGAGGAGCGAATGCAGGACTGGCAGCGACGATATGTGCGAACTGCAAGTTGCTATTCGAACCTGCGCTACTTGTTCAACGGATTGCCGGCGGCTGGCCTGGAACCCAATGACGCAGTTACCTTATACGCAGTAAATCGGAATAATCTGCAGTATCTAGAGCCTTGGATTCGCCATTACCGGTTGCTTGGGGTGGAGCGGTTCGTGATTGTCGATGACGGGTCGTCGCCGCCATTGCGTGAAGCATTGCTCGGTGACGACATCTTCTGGCTGGAGCCACGTTTTGGAGCGTTTCGTACGTCGAAAGTGTTTTGGCTCAGGGCATTGATGGGGGCGTTTCAGCTTCCCGGGAGCTGGGTCTTGACCCTCGATATCGACGAATTTCTCGACATCGAGGGTGGGGGTAAGACTGGGAATTCGCCGCTTCGAGATTTGATCGCGATGGCGGATCGTAAGAGCTGGAGCCACTTTCCGGGACTGTTGCTTGATATGATGCCGCGACCGGGGCGTGTCGCGTTAGATGGAGCCAATTTCGTAGAGAGGATGGACTGGCATTACCAAAGACCCGCAAATGATGATACCGGCTATCAGAGCCTCAAGCCTGTCAAGTGGGCGTTTGGCGATCGGTGGCCAATCGCTTTCTCCGTGGATGTGCGCTATAGAATATTCGGGACCGTCGACTGTTTGCGCAAGATTCCACTGCTGCGGTTTGACATTGGAGTCGATTTGAATCAGGGATTCCACACTCTGTATCGGCACGGCGAGCAGTTGACGTTAGAGGAATTGTTGCCGCGAAAAAGGGGTATTCTACCGATTCGTCACTACAAGCTCGCAAAACTGTTCTGGACCGATGAGGTAGGAAAGGGTGTGCTGTCGCGCTCGGAACAGTACTTTGATCGAACGCAGAAGAATCTCGAACGAATCGCTAATGCAGATCTCGATTATGTCAGGCGCTGGTGGGAGGCTACACCATTCAAGACGCCATACCGCGGGGCACATGCATTTAAGTACTACCTCAATCCGTGATCTG
>CAYYHR010000321.1:0-4305 GCA_964471705.1 uncultured Chromatiaceae bacterium | reverse complement strand
AAATCTTCACTTTTGGCCCATAAATCCTATTTTTTTGCAACAAATGGCCTCTTCGGCTTCGGCACCCGCGCTCGTGAGGGGCAAGCCCGACAGGCTGCTAGTGCGTGTACTCGGCAATGGCTCGCGAGAACGTTCATTCCTTGGGAACATTGCTCTTGTGTTCCCAACCGCAAATCCGGCGCAATTTCTCGTCCGACGTGAGCCGATCCAGGAGCACGCGCGTAGTGGGCATGTTGTAGACTTGCTTGGCGATGAAGGCCTGTGCGATCGCGGTGCGATCTTCCGGCGGATGTCCGGGATAACCAACCCCTGGGACAAGAACTCTTCTACTCGCACCAGCTCCAGGATCGAAATCAGTTGCTGCTGCTTCTCAGTGAGCTCGCCAAGCTCATCTTTCAGTCAGGGGAACAGGGAGCCTTGTATATTCAACTAATACTGCACTAAGCTTCCTCGTAACGAGCTCATTTCCCGGCACTTTTTTGTTTTGGCGTGCAAGCCAATATTCTATCGTCTAGAACGACCTGGACCCTCCTCTTCCCCGCTGAATTCAGCAAAATTGCGCTTGAGTGCAGAGTGTTGCAAGTGCCTCTTCAAGAAAAAGATTTTGTACAACCGCTACTACGAGACGTTCGATGCGTTCTGGAAGGCTTGTGGAGCGTTTTTCAGTAACCCGGGGAAATATCATTGCGAGCTGCGGTGATTGCTGACAGAAAATTTCGCAATTGTTGGCCAATGAAAATACCGAAAATTCGAAATTACTTCAGTATATTAACGGCGCAGAGGAGAATGTTGGGAAGAGAAGCATGTTGACTGAACCTTGCTCGCTGGTGATCTTCGGCTCGACCGGCAACCTGGCCCGGAACAAACTGCTTCCGGCCCTTTATCATCTAGAGTTGGCGAAGGAGCTGGCGCCCGCCACCCGAATCCTCGGTTTTGGGCGCCGTGAATGGTCAGATGAGCGCTGGCGCGAAGAGGTTGCTCGATCCCTGGAAGGTCGCGTTCGCGGCGCCCTCGATGACAGTGTTTTTGATCGCTTATCGAACCGACTTCACTTCATCCTTGGTGACCTAGAGGACCCGCAGGCCTACGCCGACCTGCGTGCTCGTGTGCGCGATGATCCCAGGATGCCGCCAAATCTGATCTTTTACCTCTCGATCTCCCCCGGGCACTACGGTGAAGTGGTCGACCAGCTGTCTGCGCAAGGCTTACACGAACAAGGCGTGGGTTGGACGAGGTTGGTTGTGGAAAAGCCGTTTGGGTACGACTTGGAGAGCGCGAGCATCCTCGAAGAGCGCCTGCATCGCCACTTCGGGGAGGATCAAATCTTCCGCATCGATCATTATCTTGGCAAGAGCATGGTCCAGAACGTACTGGTGTTCCGGTTCGCCAACTTGATGCTGGAGCCGCTATGGAACCGCAATTACATCGATCACGTTCAGATCTCCCACAGCGAGGCCCGCGGCATCGAGGAGCGTGCCGGATTCTACGACGGCGTGGGCGCCCTGCGCGACATGATCCAGAGCCATCTGCTGCAAATGCTCACCCTGGTGGCCATGGAGCCGCCGCCGAGTCTGGATGCAGAAGCATTGCGGGACGAAAAGGTGAAGGTGTTGCGCTCAATTCGGCCAATTCCCCGACAAGCCGTTCACGCCCACGCCTTCCGCGCGCAGTACCGCGGTGGAGATGTGGCGGGCGTAAATGTGCCTGGTTATCTGGAAGAGCAGGGCGTAGGGCAGGCTAGCACGACTGAGACATATGCAGCGTTGAAGCTTTACATCGACAACTGGCGCTGGCGCAATGTCCCCTTCTATCTGCGCACCGGAAAGCGCATGGCGAAGACCAATTCACTGATCAGCATCCGCTTCAAGCATCCGCCCCAGCAGCTTTTTCGCCACACGGCGATCGAGCAGCTCAAGCCAAATTGGATCCTGCTCAACATCCAACCCAGCGAATGTCTCCGCGTAGAGTTGCAGGTCAAGCAAGCCGGACTGGAGATGCTGACACAGACCGAGCGTTTGGATGCCAGCAGCTGCGTGCTTGCCTCCAGTGAAATCGATGCTTACGAGGCCCTGATCTTGGACGTCATCGCAGGCGATCACTCGTTGTTTTTGCGCTCCGACGAGGTGAGCTGGGCTTGGCGGGTCGTCGACCCGGTGCTCAAGCTGTGGTCGACTGAGAGTGACTTTATCCAGACCTATCCAGCCGGGAGCTGGGGTCCTAGGGAAGCTACGCGCCTTTTCGACCGCGACGATCAGGACTGGCGCAATGGCCTGGAAGTCTGAAAGACAATTCGCGCCTCGTCACCGGGTATAAACGTGACCCTGCGGCAGGTGAGAAAGGAGGCGAGCCTGCACCGCATCCACAGGGACCTGGACTTCATTCGTAGACGCGAAGCGGAGAGCCGAGACGAGAGGAACGTGTAGCGCTGCTCCCAAAGCACTACCAAGCGTCTGGATTCGTGGCTTCGCTTATTATGGAACAAGCATAGAAAAGATCCTGTTCCAGGGGCTCCAACCCTCGCGGGCGGGGGACAGGTCTCGCATTGTTGCATGCAGAAAGGGGGAGCGGGGGCAGTCAATCACGCATTCGTGTAATCGCATGACCCGAACGTCTGGCCCAGATGCGGGGAACAACACCCGTCCTCTCACCCACAAACACCGATGTCCCAACATCTTTGTCAGACGTTGTTGGCAGGATCCATCCGCCCGTGAAGGACGCGCACGATTTCGATCACCTTCGGCATATCGCCATGGGCTCGAAAATAGATCACGTGGCTCCGCTGGGGGTAGCTGTGGAGCCCCTCGGCGATGTCTGGCCGGGTCTTCCAGAGTGCAGGGTTGTCACAGAGCCATTCAAAGCGGCTCACCAGCGCATCGACAAACCGATCGGCCTGCCCGTGGTCCCATTGTTTGGCGGAGTAGATCCAGAACTCGGCGAGATCGGCTTGCGCCCGGGACGAAAGCCGATAGATCACCTCTGCGCGAGTCGCTTACGGCCAGCGGCCTTGATTCGCTCTGCGAGCTTGGGCAGCTCGCTGGCCTCGTAGTCGGTATACGCACCGTGCTGTAGGTCCACGAGCCCCAGGTTGATCTCTGCGCGGAGCTGCTGGAGCTTGATGTCGTTCAGCTCGTCGTACTCCTCCTTGGAGAACACGACGGCGACGGCTCGACCGTGGCGCTCGATGACCACGGGCTCGCGCAGGGCCGTGTCCAGCAGTTGGCCGAAGCGGGCCTTGGCGTCGTGGGCGGAAACGCTTTGCATGGAGACTCCCCATGGATCTGGTCTGATTTGGCCAAATTAGGCCAAATCTCATCGAGCTGCAACCGGTGCCAGCCTGGAGGCATGGAAGATGAGTGATTAGTCCAGGAGCAAGGGGGAGAGGGCGACCGCGCGGTGGTGGGCCAGGGTCTCGGACGGGAGCTCGCCGAACAGGCGGCGGTAGTCGGCGGCGAAGCGCCCCAGCTCCAGAAAGCCCTGTCGGTAGGCGATGTCGGCAATCCGGGGGCTGCCCCCTCGGCATTCATCAGCTCGCGCCGGGCGGCGTGCAGCCGCAATCGGCGCAGAAAGGCCAGCGGACTCAGTTCCAGCTCGTCGCGGAAGGCGTATCGCAGCGTCCGCTCGCTGACCAGTGCCACGCGGCATAGGTCCGCGACGGAAAGCGTCGACATTGCGCGGGGCGTTTGGGGTTGAGATGTAGGAGCGGATCGTCTGGCATACGACGCAAGCTCCGATGCAGGTAAACAGCCGCATGTCGAGGCTCAGCGGAGCGTGACTACCTGGTGGAGTTCATGGGATAAGCGGCAGTTGACCATTGCCGCCCGCAGGCGTCATCTTCGAGCACTGTCAATGACAAAGGGTATTGTCACTTTTTCGCCGGCAGGCGGATCAGGATGAATCGATCGGGACAGGTGCGGTTTGGATGTTGCGTAGGGCTTGTATGAACAGGCGCGCCAGCGGGAAGCTTTCGGAGAAAGAGATCCAGACCTTGCGCACGCTCGCCCACACTTGTGCCCCGACCTTCAGCAAGCGGGTGCGAATGGTGCCGCACTGTGCATGCTCCAGCTCGGTGCCATGCAACCCGAGCCGGCGCAGAGCACATTCCAGGACGTAGGCAAAGGAGCTGAAGTACAACTGCAGCTGGTTGGCATAGAGGCATACCATTACCCATAAGTCCGGCGATTTCGGCAGATCAGGGGCTTACAATCCCTACCGTAGACTGCTTCCGCAAACGTCATCGACAGCAGATCAAGCACTTGCGTCCACAGATGGGATCGGCTGCCGGACTTATGGGTAATGGCATGGGCA
>CAYYHR010000320.1:0-4306 GCA_964471705.1 uncultured Chromatiaceae bacterium | reverse complement strand
CAGGATCATCCCCATCAGGCGCCAAGTGTTCTCGGTGCGCATGCGGTAGGTGGAGAAGATCAGCTGCGCACCGGTCACCCAGCCGAAGAACAGTAAGATGACCGCACCTTGCTTTTGGAAGAGGTCGTTCGCCACCAGCCAGTGGGCGAGCACCAGGATGATTGCGGGCACCGCCAGGGTGACGGCTGCCATCAGCAGCCAGGGCTGGCGCCGTCGAGCGGGCCTGCGCTCGATGACGAAGGTGTAGAGGTCGTCCTTGGGCACACCGTCGTCCTTGCGAGCCTCGCTGATGACCCCGCCCGCGCCGAGAAACAGGGTGCCCTTGAACAGCCCGTGGGCGAACAGGTGATAGACGGCGAGCGAGAAGGCGCCGACGCCGCACTCCATGATCATGAAGCCCATTTGGCCCATGGTCGAATAGCCGAGCGCCTTCTTGATGTCGTTCTGGGCCAGCATCAGGACCGAGCCGATCACCGCGGTGACCAGACCGACGAAGAAGATCCAATGCAGGACGCCGTGGGTGGTGACGAACAGCGGGGCGAACCGGTTGATCAGAAAGCCGCCGGCATTGACGATCCCCGCGTGCATCAAGGCGGACACGGGCGTCGGTCCGCTCATGGTGTAGGGCAGCCAGGTATGCAGCAGGAACTGGGCCGAGCGGGCAAAGGCCGCGAGGCCCACCAGGGCGGCGGCGGTATCGGCGAGGGGCAGGCCGAACAGGGTCCTGGTATCCGGCACACTGTCCAGGTGCGAGAAGATGTCCGGCAGAGACCAGGTGCCGAAGGCGTGATACAGCAGGCCTGCTGCGAGCAGCAGCGGCAGGTCGCCGAAGCGGTAGGTCAGCAGCGTCCAGGCGGCATACCGGTGGGCGCTCCGACTCGTCATGTCGTGACCGAGCAGGAAATACAGCAGTACTCCGATCAGGTGCCAGGCGATCAGGAGCGTGATCAGATCCCCCGCGCTCACCATCAGCAGCAGCGCGGCCGTCATCAGGTCCAGCAGGACGAAGAAGCGCGGGTAGCCGGGCTCCTCCGCCATGTAGCGAATGGAATAGACGTGGACGATCAGGCTGATCGCGGACACGACGAAGGCCATCAGGGCGCTCAATGGATCGAAGAGAAGCACACCCCAGGAAGCCCCCAAACGGACCTCGCCGACGGGCTTGCCGGCAAGCGCCGATCCGAGCAGCAAGGCCGCGATGGCGCAGGTGGCGACCATGCCCACAATGCTGATGCGGACACTGTCCCGTTTCAGCGCGGGTGCGGCCAGGTAGGTTGCGATGCCTGCGGCGAGCGGCAGCAGGAAGACGACTGCGACAAGGCCTTCCATCAGCTCACACTGCGACCTGGCTTCGGATCATGGCTCACCCTTATTCGCTTCTGCCGACTGGTCCCGATCGGGCATCTGTTCCGCCGACACCATTGCGATCTCGACCGCGGAGAAGACGGATCGATCGCACTGCCGAGCTCTGCTAGGCTTCGAAAAATCGTGGGGCGGGAGTCTATGGATACACGGGGAAAGGGTAAAATAGATATACCCTTTCAATCAGATAGACGATTGTCGATAGCCTGGACAGGCTGGGATAGAGGGAGATATGGGATGAGCCGAGCCACCTCATGCAGGCAGCATCGGACAGGCCGGAAAGCCGCGGTGCGGGAGGCCGTCCGCCCGGAGGAGGGGCGAACCGCCGGTGTGAGAGACGGGAGAGCAGCCCCCCGATCAGCGGCTGAACGAGGGGCCGTTGCGCTCCCAGTCGGCCACCTTGCCGAGCACCATCCGCTCCAGCCCGGCCTTGAGCTCGCGCACCCGCTGCGCCAGCGCCGCGTCGGCAGTGGCGAGGATCTGTGCCGCCAGGATGCCGGCGTTGCGGGCCCCATTGATGGCTACCGTGGCCACCGGCACCCCCGGGGGCATCTGCACGATGGACAGCAGCGAGTCCTCGCCTCCGAGGGCGGAGGACCTGACCGGCACCCCGATCACCGGCAGCGGGCTGATGGCCGCCACCATGCCGGGAAGGTGCGCCGCCCCGCCGGCACCGGCAACGATTACCCGCAGGCCGCGTGAATCGGCATTCTGCGCGTACTCGTAGAGGCGTGTTGGCGTGCGGTGCGCCGAGACGATGGTCATCTCGGCCGCGACCTGCAGCTCTTCAAGCACCTCGGCGGCGCCCCGCATGACCGGCAGGTCGGAATCGCTGCCCATGATGATGCCTACCTCGATGTCGCTCATGTCCGATTCTCCGCTCCAATCATCGATCTGAATGGCCGCGCCGACTCGGGCGTCAGCGCCCCTGTCGCCGAGGCCGCCGCGCCCGGGTCGGAGCACCTTCTTGCCTGCCTATCGGCACGGCGGACACCCGGCAGCATCGCGCCTGTCGCCACTAGGCAGCCTCCGCCAGGGTCATGCTGCCGCTGCGCTCCCACTGCCCGCCGGCCAATCGCCGGTAGACAACTTCGTCCTCCCCGATGCGCAGCAGGTGCAGCCAGCCGTTCTCCACCAGCTGCCGCACCAGGTCGTGGCGGGCGATGATGTCGTCCATGGCGGCCTGGGGGGCCTCGATGAAGACGCTCAGGCGCAGGGGCTCGTGCACCCAGCGCCGCCCGTCGTGCAGCGACTGCAGCGGCAGGCCGACGCGCAGGTCGCCGCCGTTGCCCTCCAGCACGCCGATGGCGCCGCCGGTGACGTTGTGCAGCACCTTGTTGCCGCTGCCGAAGCGCCTGTTGTCCACCACCGAGCCGTAGTACTGCATGTTGATCCAGTTGGCCACCACCATGGGGGCGGTCATGATCAGCTCCAGGATACCGAAGCCCTCGTCCTTCTCCCAGACGTACTCGTGCAGGAAGGCCCGCCCGCCCAGGTCCATGCCCGCCGTGCGCGCGCGCGGGGCCGCGATGAAGGCGGCGTTGTTGGCCAGGGCCCACTCCGGGCGCACCTGGGACCAGTCGCGGCTGCGCCGCTGCACGTCCGCCTCTACCGCCCGGTCCGGCAGCCCGCCGATACCGAGCAGCGCCGAGCGCTCCATGCGGGTGAGGTCGCCGGCCTGCTCCAGCCACTGGCGCAGCTGGGCGAGGTCATCGGCGAGGGCCCGGGGCACATCGTCGGTGTCGAACAGCTGCACGGTGTCGGTGGTCGTGTCGTGCAGGCCGGCCAGGAACCAGGTGTCTTCCGGAATCTCGATGCCCCGCACCATCAGACCGCCGCGCACCACCGGGTCGTTCAGCAGGGCGGCCACTACCCGGGCGCTGGCCTCGCCGGTCTGACCGGCGCAGGCGCCGCAGTCCAGTCCGGTCGCATGAGGGTTGTTCACCGTGGTGCTGCCGTGTCCGGCCAGGAGCACCAGGCGTCCGAAGCCCTCGGTCATGGACATGGCACGCAGGATGCGCTCGGCGTGGCCGACCCGATCGGCCTCGGGGATGCCGCCCGACTCGCCGTGCTGCGTGCAGCATTGTCCCTCGGGCATGGAATCAATGGTCGGGCCGATGCGCTCGCTGAGCTGCTTGTCGATGCCCTGGCCATGGGGGTCGGGCACAGTCCGGCTCCAGCCGAAGCTGTCGGTCAGCAGCTTGGGGCCGTACATCAGCCCGGCCGACTCCACGAAGGAAAAACAGGAGGCAGCGGAGAGCTTGAAGCCCTTCCAGGCCTTGGTCAGGCCCATGCGCCGCCGGCGCCTTTCCTGCACGCCCTGATTGTCGCCATCCTTGACCCGCTCGCAGATGCGGTAAGCAGGATTGAAGATCACGGGCACGTGGGTGTTCCCGGAGCTGGAGCCCAGGGGCACGTACTCGATGAAGATACCGAAGAAGCCGGCGAATCCGACGGTCTGCACCGTGGGTGCCACGGTCTCCAGGGCACGGCGAAAGACCTCGGAGCGCACATCGATGCAAAAGCCGGCCTGCACCGCCGGGCGGGTTGGCGCGCTCTCGCCGGAAACGCTGGTCAGCCCAGCGATCAGGTCGCGCTGGAAGCCGATCTCCATGGCGTTGAGCATGATGCGGTCGATCTCGGCCGAGGCCTGGCGCTTGGCCGATGGCGGGCGCATGCTGGCGGCCAGCATCCCCCGCCAACGGGCCACCAGGGCGGGTGAGCGCTTCTCCTCGAAGAGCAGCATGTCCCACATCAGACGGATGGCGAGCAGATCGAGGATGGAATCATCCCGCTCGCCGGCGAGCTCGGCCTGCCAGCGCAGATAGCGGGCCCAGGCCGCCCAGCCGCCGATGCTCATCAGCGAGGCCTGCAGGTAGCGCTCCACCGCCGCATCCGGGATGCCGAGGCGCTCGACGGCCAGGGCGATGGCCTCCCGGGGCTC
>CAYYHR010000319.1:0-4311 GCA_964471705.1 uncultured Chromatiaceae bacterium | reverse complement strand
GAATCGCCAAGACTGCAATCCGCACGGCGTGACTCGATGAGAGTGTTGTCGAGCGCAAGAGCCCTCATTAAGCACGTAAAAATCCATCAAACACCGGGTGCAGTCCTACCGTTCGACGTCAGATTTCCTGCGAAGGCTGAGTATCCAGATCGATTCCCTCGACTTCGATCGCTTTTTGCAGGGCCTGCTCCATGAGATGGCGCGCTTTGGCGGTCGTCAAGTGCAGGTAGGCATGCAGGGCCGCGTCCTCACGGCTCTGACTCTCGCACCGGGCGCTGTATTCTTCGAAGTGGCACAACGATAGAATCAGGTCCGCCAGGTGATGCGTACACTCGCACTTGATCGCCGTCGATATCGTTGCAGCCAACGCAAGCTGGCGGTCGTCATACAATCGTTCAGGCGGCTCTTGGATCAGACCGGCTGCAATGTCGGCCAACCCAGCCGGTTGCGGTTGTTTCTGCGGAAAGCACTCGGCACCCGCAAACACGCGTACCTCCCCCCAGGTCACGGGGAAGCGCAGGACCGTTGTCCCGGAACGTTCGAGCTGCGCAACGATCTCCGCGCTGCCGAACCCGAAGACAACCAGTGTTCTCAGTGCACGGGAATGCCTGCTGAGCTCGCGCAGCTCGGTAGCCGATTTGCCATCGAGGACGGGCAGCTCGACGAGGAGCACATCGACATCCTGTGCAGGCTCGACGCTCAGGAACTCCTCGCGGCTCCGATAGGTGCCGACCAGCTCGACCGTCTCGCCCTGTTCAGACTCCAGTTCCGCTCGGAGGCGCTGCGGCAGGGTGGCGCCCAGGATCACTATTCGAATTGGCCGCGCAGCGACAATACCCCGATCGTTCAGCCGACTATCTGCCAGACGCTCGCGCAGCTGCTCCATCGAGAGCTCGGCGATGGTTCCGATCGCGTGGCCGCTGTCCACGAGTTGCTTGATGACACTGAGGCGGGTCACGTCTTCCTGCGAATACAGCCTGCCGCCGCCTTCCGAGCGCATCGGCGTCACCAGGTCGTAGCGCCGCTCCCAAACGCGGAGCGTGTCCGGCGGGATTCCCGTAAGACGGGAGACAGCCCCGATTCGAAAATTGGACTCTTGCTTGTCTGTTGTCATTTCGCGCGTTTAGTCGTGGCGCTTTTCCGATATACACGGATGATACGAGACTACGCTTTCTCGTGCAAAGTCTGTACACACAGGCCAGTATTTCGAGCCTATTTGTACAAGGTCGATACGAGGAGGAGCCCGTGTCTGCACCGTCCCTGCGAATGGCACGCGATTGCCCGGAGTGCCGGATATAGGAAACATCCGTTCTGCGTTCCACTTGCGATGAGGACGCTGTTGCAAAGCAGCAGGAAGGAACAGATTTTATTGTGGACAATATCAGTACAGGAGAGGGCCGTGAAGACAATCGCAATCTTGGCGTTGCTTTTCTTGATAATGACCAGCGGTCAGGGCGTCGCCGCGGACACCTGCGCACCGGCGCTGGACTTCGAAAAGCGGCGTTTGGCCGCCGATGAGGTCGTCGACCTTTGCGAAAGCTACCAAGGCAAGGTGGTAATGATCGTCAATACCGCGAGCAAGTGCGCCTTCACCGGCCAGTACGAAGGGCCCGAGGCCCTGTACCGACGTTACTAGGATCGCGGTTTCGTCGTTCTGGGGCTCCCCTCGAACGACTTCGGTAACCAGGAACCGGGCACGGAGAAGCAAATATGAGCACGAATTCCCAAGCAAAGCGGAGCTTTCCGCGTGTGAAGATCGGCGCCAGCTCCTGTCTTCTCGGACAAGAGGTCCGATACAACGGCGGACACAAGCAGGACCGGTTTCTCGTCGGCTCGTTGTCCCAGTTCGTCGACTATGTTCCGGTCTGCCCGGAAGTCGCAATCGGCCTCGGCATTCCGCGCCCGCCGATTCGGCTCGTCGGCGACCCCGACTCGCCCAGAGCTGTAGGGACCGATGATCCGACGATGGATGTCACCGGTCGTCTCCAATCCTTCGCGCGGGACAAGGTTCCGTCCCTCGGCGATATCAGCGGTTACATCCTGAAAAAGGACTCGCCGAGCTGCGGTATGGAGCGGGTGAAGGTCTACAGCGAAAAAGGCGGCGTTGCTCAACGCATGGGTCAGGGAGTTTTTGCCCGGGTCTTGATGGAGCGTTTGCCATTGCTTCCCGTCGAAGAAGAGGGGCGGCTCAACGACCCCATACTGAAAGAGAACTTCCTAACGAGAGTATTCGTTTTTCGAAGCTGGCAGGATCTGATCGCCGAGGGCCTTTCACGCCGGGCATTGATTGCGTTCCATTCCGATCACAAATTTCTGGTCATGGCGCACTCCCAAGCCGCCTATCAGCGCATGGGCCGGTTACTGGCAGACCTTCGCGGCGTCGATCTGGAGGCCGTATCGCTGATGTACGTCACCGAGTTGATGACCGCGCTTGCACGCCGCGCGACGCGAAAACGCCATGCCAACACGCTGCAGCACATGGCCGGATACTTGAAGCGCAGCATCGACAGTGACGACAAGCAGGAGCTCGCACACAACATCGATGCCTACCGTCGGGGCCAGGTGCCGCTGATCGTTCCGATCACCTTGTTTCGCCACTATTTCCGGCGGCATCCGGATCCTTACATGGAACGGCAGGTGTACCTGAATCCACATCCTGACGAGATGAGCCTCAGGAACGCGATCTAAGCTCGGATACCGGCATTCGCCCGGCATCGCTCGCTACCTACGCGTTTCTCCTTACAGGCTCAGGTGCGAGAACGCCGGGGTCCAGAATAGCCCTCGCGCTCGAGACCCTGTCCAATCTCTACCTTTCGAATCGCACCGAAGCCGCTCCTCTTCCCCGCAGCCTCGGGGGACCCGGCACACTACCTGCAACGCCCCATCTTCCGGGCGGCACGAGGGCCATTCGCTGCCGGCAAGAGCCATCCACGGATTCCGGCGCTTTTTCTCGAGCAGCCTTCAGTCATCCACCCCATCGCAGCCATCCTGAAACTGGGACGCGGAGCGCTCGGCCAACCTAAAAAAAACAGCATTGCAATGGATATGAACACATTTCAAGCGGGTTTTGTTCTGGACAAAATCTTGACACTTTGGAAATATTGGTTATATTTGTCTCGTGTAGAGCTTAGTGTCTCAAGGTTGAACAGAGGAAACGAAAATGTCCAAAGATGTCGCACTGCTCCCGACAGGCAGCATCGAAGCCTATATCAACGCCGCGTACCAAGTGCCAGTGCTGACTGCCGGGGAGGAGAGGGACCTCGCGGAACGCTTGCGTGACCACGACGACTTGAACGCTGCGCGGCGGCTGATCCTGTCACACCTTCGGTTCGTCGTTCGCATCGCACGGGGGTATCTGGGGTATGGCTTGCCGTTGGCTGACCTGATTCAGGAAGGCTCCGTGGGATTGACCAAGGCGGTTCGCCGCTTCGAGCCCGACCTCGGTGTTCGCTTGGTATCTTTCGCCGTTCACTGGATACGAGCCGAGATCCACGAGTACATCCTGCGCAATTGGCGCATCGTCAAGGTCGCCACGACAAAGGCACAGCGCAAGCTGTTCTTCAATCTACGCAGCCGGAAGAAGCGCTTGGGCTGGTTCTCCAGTGATGAGGTTGACGAGGTCGCCCGGGAGCTCGGCGTAAAGCCGGAAGTCGTTCTCCAGATGGAATCGCGCATGGCCAACTCGGATGTGACCTTCGACGCATCGGATAAGGACGACGACGAGGCGCCATCGGCCCCTGCAGCCTACCTCCCGGATACGCGAATGGAGCCCGCGGCCTTGTTGGAGCATGCGGATACCGAGAAAGATCAGCGCGAGCGCCTGTTCGCCGAGTTTTCCAAGCTGGATGAGCGCAGCAAAGCCATACTGGAAAGCCGCTGGCTGTCCGAAAAGAAGGAGACGTTGCGTGATCTGGCGCAGCGATTCGGGGTCTCCGGTGAGCGGATTCGGCAGATCGAGAATGACGCGCTGAATAAGCTCCGGAAACGGCTCGCGCATTGATTGTCTGCGTGGCGCCGGATTGACGTCACGCTCTTGTGCAGCCCTGACTCGTCTGGTGGATGTGGCTCGACCCACACCTGGTCCGTTCGAAAACAGGTGCGAAATTGATCCGGACCTGACCGCGGCGTCGGTGATCCTGGTGTTCCGCCGGCCGTTCGCGATTCGGCGATCGAGCATCCATGCTCGGTCTTGCTCCGAGAAACGCGGAGCGAAATTGCAGGTGAGCCGTCTTGCCGCTACGGTAGGAACTGCGGCAGCAACACCCTGTCGACCAGCCAAACCACACCTGACACGCCTGTATCTGCCAATAA
>CAYYHR010000318.1:0-4312 GCA_964471705.1 uncultured Chromatiaceae bacterium | reverse complement strand
CAAACTCCAGCAGCAGAAGGATCGATAGAATCTGTGCGCGTTGCTCCTCGGAGGAGCTGGCTCCGCGGCGGCAGCACCTGCCGACAAGGATTACTTCGATTCCTTACCGGAGCAGTCCGAAACGGTGAGACGACGGTCGCCGGATTCTGCAAGACGCGGAAGGATGGCACAGAGCCTGGTGGCGACACCCTGATGCGGGTCGGGTCGGAGACGACCTTCGACCCCACGGATGAGCAGCGCAAGAACCTGATGCAGGGGCACGGCTTCAAGGGCGAGCCCTTGCCGGACATCAAGACCTCTCCCGGGACCTACGGGTCGGGCGGTCTCCTTTCGACCCCGAACGACATGCTGCGCTTTCTAACCTGGAATCTCGACCGCTTCGGAGAGAAGGGGGCCGAAGCCCGCGCGCTCAGTCACGCGGCCTACCTGTTTCGGGACAACCTCGACCCTGTCTATGGAATGGACGAATCGGGCCACATGGACGCTATGGCCCTCGGCTGGGTCGTGATGCAGCCGCAAGGGGGTCGTCCGCTGATCCTGCAGAAGGCCGGCGGGATGCAGGGCGTTTTCAGCTATGCAGCCTTTGCACCGATGCACGGGGTCGGTGTGTTCGTCGCCATCAATCAGTATGATTTTCCGTTCGCAATGGCCATGGGCGAGGCGGCCAACGAGTTGATCGAGCAGCTGGCGCCTCGCTGACGGATCCTTCGATAGACCTTCCTCCGACGGATCGTGGCTCTCCCGGGTCTCCGTCTTCCATAGGGAGTGTGCTCATGCTACCTGATCTTCCCCCTACTGAGCCGCGCGCCAGTCTTTCATGCACTGCACAGGAGAGATGTAACCGGGGGTGAAGTGCAATCGAGTGCGGTTGTAGATCACATCGACGTCAAGCACGCCGACCAGCCGGGGATCGACAGGGTCAGCTAATGATCGGAATCCTTTAACTGCAGGATTCGAACTGCGATGGCGATCAGCAGGACGCCCGCCGGCAGAACCAGGACATTCCATTGATAGCCGCCTTCGCTGTGCAGGGCCTCTTCCAGGAATTTCACGATCAAAATCACTACGACGAGCTCCGCCAGCAAGCTCTTCAGATGCGCGATGCTTTGGATCCCGAACACCCCGCGTTGTCCCTTGGGGATGGTATGAACGAACAGGTTGTAGATTCCGCCGCCGAAGATCATCAACCCGATCCCGATCAAGAACGCGTCGAGGGCCTGGACCAGGTAGACGATCGCGATATTGGCCCCCGCCGCGATACCGGCACCGGTGAATATACTCTGTGAGACATACTCCATATAGGCGCGGTAGACCTTGCTTGCCCCGATGATGAACATCAGAAGCGAGCCGAATCCCGAGGCAACGACGGCGATAACGCTGACGAATCGAAAGCGCAGCAGGCGTTGATACAGTTTTTCCAGGTCCACGGTCGCGGTCTCCAACGGCTGCCGGTCACCGTTCGGTCTGTCACAAGAATCGGAAGCCGAAGATCTCCTTCAACGCCGAGAGTCCGAGGGTCGGCAGCGCGGCAAGCGCGATGATCTCGAACAAGTGGCGCATGGCCAGTGGCTCGGTCCCGAGCACGAGGTTCCCCGGCGGCGTGTAGATCGCCAGCAGCGACAGGATAGCCGAGAACGCAACTGCCCCGAGCAGGATTCGATTTCCGAAAGGATCCTTTCGGAACAGGGTGACCGACGAGCGCGAATCGAAGATGTGCCACAGCTGGGCGAAGATCAGGGTTGCGAATGCACTGGTCTGCGCATAGGCGAGCGAGCCCCCTGCCGCCAGCGTGTCCTGGAACATCCAATACGTCAACCCGCCGAGCGCCAGGCCGCGCAGGACGATACGCTGCCCGAGCCCGCCGGCGAAGATGTTCTCGTGCCGGCCGCGTGGCGCCCGCTGCATGATGTCGGGCTCCGGTGGCTCCAGGCCGAGGGTGAGCGCCGGGACGCCGTCCGAGATCAGGTTGATCCAGAGGATCATCAAAGGCGCCAGGGTCAAGAGCGGGTCCTCTCCCATCAGCAGGAACGCGAACAGGATCGCCGAGACCTCGGCGACGTTCGCGGTCAGTGCCTGGCGGATGAACTTGAGCAGGTTGTCGTAGATCCGCCGACCCTCCCGCACCGCGGTGACGATGGTCGAGAAGTTGTCGTCGAGCAGAACCAGAGAGGCGCTGTCCTTTGCCACCGAGGTGCCGGCGATGCCCATCGCCACGCCGATGTCGGCGCTGCGCAGGGCCGGAGCATCGTTGACCCCGTCCCCGGTCATCGCGGCCACCTCGCCGTTGGCCTGCATCGCATTGACGATGCGCAGTTTGTGCTCCGGGGTCACCCGGGCGAAGACCGCGGCGTGGCAAACCGTCTCCTGCAGCTGGCGGTCGCTCAGGGCGTCGACCTCGGCGCCGGTATGAACCGTCTGTGCATCCGAATGCCGGATGCCGATCTGCTCTGCGATTGCCGCGGCGGTCACGGCATGATCGCCAGTGATCATCAGGGTGCGCACCCCCGCGCTCTCGGCCTCGGCCACCGCGGTCGGGACCTCCGGGCGCGGCGGGTCCATGATGCCGTGGATGCCGACCAGGACCACGTCCTGTTCGTGGTCCTCGGCATCGTCGGGGATCTCTTCGGAGACGCGCTTGTAGGCGATCGCCAAAGTGCGCAGCGCCTTCTCGCCGAAGGACTCGATGACCTGCTCGATCTCGGCGCGACGCGCGGCGGTCAAGGCCACCTCCTCGCCGTGCAGCAGGACCTCGGAGGCGCGCGCGAGGATCACGTCCGGCGCCCCCTTCGCGGTCAGGACACGCTCCCCGCTCGGCAGGCGCACCAGCACGCTCATCATCTTGCGCGTGGAGTCGAACGGGAACTTCTGCAGGGTGTCGTACTGCTGCTCCTTGAGATCGGCGCGGGAGATGCCGGCCTTGGCCGCAGCGACCACCAGCGCACCCTCGGTCGGGTTGCCCTGGATCGCCGGACGGCCGTCCACCTCGATCAGGCGCGCCTCGTTGCAGTAGGCGGAGACCGCGAGCATCCGCCGCAGGTCCTCGTCCTCGCCGACGTCGGTCTCGTTACCGTCCGAGCCGACAAAGGCGCCGTTGGGATCGAAGCCTCCCCCGGTCACTGTCCAGGTCTTGCCGCCGGCCCAAAGCCGCATCACCTGCATCTGGTTCTGTGTCAGGGTGCCGGTCTTGTCGGAGCAAATCACCGAGGTCGTGCCCAGGGTCTCAACCGAGCTCAGCTGCCGCACCAGCGCGTTCTGCCGCGCCATCGCCTGGGAGCCGAGGGTCAGCACGATCGTGACGATGGTCGGCATGCCTTCCGGGATCGCGGCAACCGACAGCGAGATCGCCGTGTTCAGCATCTCGATCGTGTCCATGCCGTGGGCGATGCCGATGCCGATGACGACGGCGACGACCAGCAGCGCGGCGCCGATAAGGATCCTGGACAGGCTCTCGATGCGCTCCTGCAACGGTGTCTTGGGCTGCTCGGCGGTGGCCATCATGTCGGCAATATGGCCGACCTCGGTATCCATCCCGGTGGCGGTCACCAGCCCGATCCCGCTGCCATTGGTGACCAGGGTGCTGCTGAAGCCCATGTTGAAGCGCTCGGCCAGGACAACTTCGGTCTCGCCCTCGATGACCTGATCGTGCTTGTCCACCGGCTCCGACTCGCCGGTCAGAGCCGCCTCGTCGATCTGCAGCCGGTTGGCCTCGATCAGGCGCACGTCGGCGGCAAGGATGTCTCCGGTCTTGATGCGCAGGACGTCGCCGGGGACGATGTCACGGGCCGGGACCTCCCGCCAGTCGCCGTCGCGGCGAACATCGGCCATCGGCGCGGCCATCTCGCTGAGCGCGGCCAGGGATTGCTCGGCCTTGAATTCCTGCAGAAAGCTGATCGAAGCGTTGATCAGTACGATGACGAAGATCGCGATCGCGTCGACCCAGTGGCCTGTGTAGCCGGAGATCGCCGCGCCGACCAGCAGGATGATCAACAGCGGATTGACGAATTGGCCCAGAAACATCGCCAGCGGCGACGCCTTCTTAGCCTCGGCCAGCTTGTTCGGGCCGTGGGAATCGAGACGCCCTGCCGCCTCAGCGGATGACAAGCCAGCAGCGACATCCACGTTGAGGTCGTCAGAAAGGGCTTGGATACTGCGCCTGTAAACGTTGCCAGGCAGCAAGCCGGGGGCCGTGCCGGACCCTGATGGCAACAGGGTGGCGGGCTCATGAGACACGAATTCCCTACTCGGTGTTGTCGACATTGCCGAACCTCGGTGCTCAGGGGCTCGCAGTGTCGGCCCAAAACGTTCCCGCAGG
>CAYYHR010000317.1:0-4342 GCA_964471705.1 uncultured Chromatiaceae bacterium | reverse complement strand
AGGGTCGCGAGGGCTTTTGCATCGACGAAATTCGTGGCACCCGCTCCTTTTGGCTCGATTTTGCGGGCTTGATTGATGCAAGCAAGCTCCACGGCGTAGCGATCCGGCAAATCCCTGGCCAGCGTGTCATCACCGAGCCAGACCTCGGCATACCTCGGTGGATCCTTATCCAGTAGGGTGTCCGGGCGATAGCGAACGGGCCGATCGACGTAGAACTCGGCAACCCGCGAGAGCTGCACGGAGCCCAATCCAAGGGGTTTTCCCCAGCCGAGCTTGTGCTGGAAGACCTGATCGTATCCGGGATTGAGCAGACAAGCCGCCGGGTCCAGCGCGGCCCGGAGCAGATGTAGCTCGGCATCGGTGAGGTTTTGAAAATCGACATGGAACAGGAACAGACCACCTGGCTCGATTGGCGTGCCCCACAAGCCACCCAGCTTTGTATAGTCGGCCACGCTTCGCGGTTCCTTTTGGTGGGCAATATCCGCATGCCCCTGCAGGTTACTGGTGCGCCATTGCGGTGCTGATTTCCAATCGCCAGACCGATGGTGCAGATACAGCTTGCGGCCATTGGGAGTATGACGCTCTGCGCCGGAAAGGATCAGGTCCTCCTTGGGGATGAAGGCGCCGCTGGAATCGCGGAAGTACATCGACGGTGCCGGCGGCTTCGGGGAGCTGAGCGGACGCAGCGGAACCCGGACCTGCAGAGTGACCTTGCCATGGGGCAGCGCATCGGCGAATCGGATGCGAGACGCGAGGTTATGGCCGGGCCTGCCGCCATCCTCCACCACGCCGAGGGCTACCTCGGCGGCGGTCAGGTGCCGGCGCTTACCGACGCCCCAAGGCAACAGTTCACCATCATCGGCTGTCTCGTCGTTCGAGTTGTAGTTGGGCGCGAACGCTTCATACAGGGTGCCTTCGACCCATTTGCGCCAGATCGCAGACCAGCTAATCTCGGTAACCTTCGGGTCTTGGCCGCCTTCACCAGGATCATCCACATCGAAGTAGACAAGATCCCCGGAATGCAGCACCCCCGGAGCACCCTTTTCCGTCGGCTCTCTGCGGGCTTGGCGGTTACCGTAGCCTTGCGGAATGAAAAGACGCCTTTGATCCCGTCCAGACTGGGATCGGGCAGCCAGATACTCGAAGTTCTCGACGGCATCGTCGGCCGGCAGTTCCGGTGCAAATGGCCGTCCGTTATGGTCAACACGGTCAACTCGAAATGGCACGAACCATTCATGGTACTTGCGCGGCAGTTCGGGGGAGCCACCGAGCACATAGAGCACACCGCGACGTGACGCATCCTCTCTACCCTGTCCGAGTAGTGGCGGAACTTGAGGGGTCGCGGTGCGGTAGCGAAGGTTACCGCGCGGCTTGAACCCGGAGATAGGCTTTGGATCCTGGCGCAACGCTTTGCCCAAAGTTGCTTGGTACAGCTCGGACGGCTCGCCGTCGATCGAGCGGTACTCTTCGTGATCACGGAGTTGAAAGCATTCACAGCCTTTTGGGCTTGCCCACCCATCTTTGCCCTTATAGTTTCCAAAATACGTGGTTAGGCAATCGCCAAGCTTCAGGTTTTCTGAAAAGACCCGCAGCCACTTATCAGCAAACCGCTCGTCGCCAACCATGATGCCGGTAAGCGCCAAAGGCTGCAGCCACCATTTGCCATCCGATCGTCTGGTGACCAGGCCAATGGCTTTGAGGCTACGACCCATGGATTTGCGTACATCGTAGGTCTGGTCGGCCAGAACGCGCATTGCACTCTGGCTCAGTATCTCCATCAGTGAGCCCACGGCGCCGCGCAGGCTATTGCCCGGCACCGCGGGCTCGTTGCCGCGGCAGTAGTTGGCCATCGTGCCGATACCTTCGTCGCCGTCACCTGCCGGCTTGCGCTCCGCGCCTACCAGGAGCGGGCTCTGCACGGTCAGCGAGCAGAGGATGCGCCCGGAGTGCAGTCCTCGGATGTAGCGATCGTGGGTCGCCGCGGTCTTGCCGGCGGCGATGTCGGAGAACAGCCGTCTACCGACGTCGGTGTCCCCAACGCTGAAATCGGGCTCACCAGATTCGGGGTCGAAGGTGGCACCGGGACGACGTTTGACCGGGATAAACTGATAAGGGGAGTGAAAGGCACCATCACTCATTCTGTCTGCTCCTCGGCGGTTTGCTCAGTGCGTCGCAGCTGTTCGGCATGGATCTTGTGCTCAAGCGCGTCCAGCCACTCGGAGATCCCTCCGCTGATTCCCGGCAATTCCGGGATCTGATCGAGCAATGCCCGACGGGCTTGCGGCCATGTGGGCATCGGCTTTTCGCCACCGGGATCGACCTCCGCCTGCACGATATGGATCTGCCCATAGCCGCGCGCACGACCCCAACCGAGGCAGAGGTCCCCTTCCAGCGCATCGCGCAGTAGATAGCAGAGCAGGCCGAGCTTCCAGCCAGCTTGCAGCAGCGCCGGACGCAGCAGAAGAGTGAACCGCAGCATGTCGGGGATCACGGCCTGCACCCGGTAGAGGCGCTGATCAGCAACGCCGCCGGTGAAGCGATCGATGGCGTTGAAGTGCTGCGGATGCGCGTCCTGCTCAGCGTTTCCTCCGATGGCATCGCCGACCCAGAGGGCAGCGATGGCGTCGGTGCCGCCAAATACCTGTTCGATCATCGCGTCCGCTATCGTTCGCAGCGCATCGAGACCGAGCGGTTCGCCGTCCGCTCCCGCGCTCGCCTCGGCGCGGTCGGCGAGCATGGTCAGCAGGATCCGCCGCGCCTGGGCCCGCAACATGCCCTTGAGGCTGGCGGCCGGTACGAGCACCTGCCCGTCTTCCGTCTGACATACACGCACGCGCTGGCCATCGATGACTTCCTCCTGCGCCGCGGACACCAGCAGGGGGGAGTGCGGGCGAATGTGCATCACGAGGCGGACCGCATCCCCCTCCGCGCCGGAGCGTGTTGGCTCTTCGGCGGGCGTCGGGTCGCAGTAATCTTCTCGGAAGTACTCTGCCAGAGGACGATCCCGATGCAGCCAGCGCCGGTAGTCGCCACGGGAGAGGATGCGGATCTGGATCGATCCGGCAACCGCCAGCCGCCCACCCAGCCGGGAGCGGCCGGCGCCGATGCCGCTGCTCGGGCCGCCGTCGATCGAAGACAGAAGCTCGATAACCGCCTCCAGGTCTGCCTCGCTGATGCGGTCGAGCTCCAGCCGGAAGCGGAAGCGGCTGCCGACGGGGACGACCTCCTCGGTGAACAGAAAGCGGTCGAGAACGGTGCCTGTGACCGAGTCGACGGCGATGCGGGTCTCGGCGCTCACGGCCTCGTTGGCGCCTTCGGGATCATCCAGGCGCGCGTCGTAGACTCTCAGGGCACCCGGACCGCCGGGGGGCTTCGACGCCTTGTCCTTGCTCTCCCCGCGGGCGCTGCCGAAAATCTGCTCGCGTGTCGCAGCGTCGATCTCGGCGCGCTCCTCCGCCCGGCGCCGCAGGAAGCCGCGCAGGCTACTGGCGGGGATGTAAGGAGCGCCGCCGGCTTCCCGGCAGAGGGTGAGCAACGCGCCCTCCCCCGCCTCGCCGTCACCTGACTCCGGGCGAGCGGCGAAGCCGCTGCCGATGCGCAGACGCGATCTGGTCTCGAGGCAGCCCGTAACGATGGCGCGCTCGATCGCATAGTCGGGCGCCCAGCGCGTCGCTTTCGTGCTCATGACAGGGCCTCGTCGGCATCGATCAGGCTCGTTTTCAGTGGCCGATCGAGGTGCCTGAGCTGGTCGGGATGATTGACCGCGATCTCGCCGAATCCGTTCTCGCCGAGATACGGATTGCCCCGCCAGTCGTCCTGATGGCGATCTTCGGCCTTGGGCAAACCGCCTTGCAGCCAGTGGGTCAAGTGGTGTTGGACAGCCTTGCGGTCGGCAGGAGCGCTTTGCAGCACGAAGACGCCGCCGGCCAGGGTCAGCCATTCCGGGCGATAGTCTTCCCGCGCGCGGAAGTGCCGCCAGTAGTATGGGCCGCCGACCATCTCCTGCTGGGCATAGTAGTGACGGAGAGCCAGACGGTCGTCCGATGCGCGTTTCCAGTAGTCACCGTATGCGCTCAACAGGGCGTCGGCGCCGCCGGTGGGCGGAATCCGCTTTTCCTCCAGGCGTGCCGGAAGCAGGCGGGCTGCGGTGCGCAGCAGGACGATCCAGGTGTCTTTTCCCGGCTCGATATCATCCAGCGGCTCTGGCGCAACGCTCGTGTCGAAGAAGGGGCGTTCCCGGACCTCGACCCGGGCGCGGGCGCGAGTCTTGCCGAGGTCCGGCAGCCCGCCGGCAAGCAGGTCCAACAGGTTCTCGGTGACCTCGCGACGGGCATTTTCATCG
>CAYYHR010000316.1:0-4344 GCA_964471705.1 uncultured Chromatiaceae bacterium | reverse complement strand
GTGTGGGCAACCTGTGGGCCGCGCCTGCACGGCGTTGGCGGTTGGCCGAAGCGCTTGGTGGCGCGGTCCATAGGTTGTCCACACGTCCCGTAGGGCTCGGGCCGGTCCGCAGGACGCGTCCACAAATCCACAGGCCGTGCGCGTGTGAGGTTGCTGCGATGAATTCTTCGGTCTCGTCGACGTCCCTGTTTAGCGTAGCGCTGGGTCTGCAAGCACCCTGGGAGGTGGTGGATGCGGCCTTCGAGCCAGCGGCCGGACGTCTGGATCTGCAACTGGGGTTCAGCCGCGGAGCCCGCTTTCGCTGCCCGCACTGCGGGGCCGAGCACCAGGGCGTGCACGACACCCTCGAGCGCACCTGGCGCCACCTGAACTTCTTCCAGTATCAGGCCTACTTGCATGCAAAAGTGCCGCGGGTGCGTTGTGAGGTCTGCGCCAAGACCAGCCAGGTGGCGGTGCCTTGGGCACGCCAGGGCAGTGGCTTCACGCTGCTGATGGAAGCGTTGCTGCTCACCCTGTGCCAGGCGATGCCGGTGCGCCAGGTGGCGCAGTTGCTGGCGGTCAGTGACCTGCGCGTGTGGCGCACCCTCGATCACTACGTTGATCAGGCGCGGGCACAAGAGGATTTCTCCGCGGTGTCCTCCATCGGCCTGGATGAGACCGCCGCGCGGCGCGGGCATGACTACATCAGCCTGTTCCATGATCTCGACGCCGGACGGCTGGTGTTCGCTTGTGAGGGCCGCAAGGCGCAGGTGCTCGACGCCTTCGGCGAGGATCTCGAGGCGCATGGTGGCTGCGGCGAGAACATTCAGGCGATTTGCGTGGACATGTCCGCCAGTTACTACGCCGGGGTCCAGACCTACCTGCCCTGGGCACAGATCACCTTCGATGAATTCCATGTCATCCAGTTGGTCAACAAGGCGCTCGATGAGGTCCGCCGCCAGGAGGTCAAAGACAACCCCTCTCTCAAGCGCAGCCGCTACCTCTGGCTGAAGGACACGCAAGAGTGGACAAACCACCAAATCCTCCAGTTCGACGACCTCAAGCGCCGCAACCTCAAAACCCATCGCGCCTTCCGGATCAAGGAGGCGCTGCGCGAGATCTTCCACACCGCCCCCGATCGCGCCAGTGCCGAGCCCCTGCTGGAGCGATGGTACAGCTGGGCTCGACGCTGCCGCATCGAACCGATCAAACAAGTCGCCAAGAGCCTCAAGAACCACTGGGAGGGCATCCTCAACGCCTTCGACTCCAAGTTGACCAATGGCCGTGTCGAGGCCGCGAACGGCCAGATCCAGGCCGCCAAAGCCAAGGCACGCGGTTACGGCACCATCCGACATCTGATCACCATCTCCTACCTCATCGCTGGCAAGCTCACCCATTTGCCAGTTTCGCCCTTCAAGGCGCCCGCCCCAGCGCAGTCTTAATCAAGGCCCCGCGAGGTCTGGTCTTACCCACAGCAAACGTAAGAGAGCCCTTTTTATTTCCGTACTCGCGTATCACTTCGTGCATACGCTACGTTTTCAGCTCAAGGCGCGTGGTATCCACCTGAGTTGGGAGGGCATTCGGCGCCAACTCGATGGCCAAGAGCGAGTCACTGTGGTTCTCCACCGCGACGACGGCAAGGTCTACCACATCCGCAAAGCCACACGCCCCGAGCCTGGCCAGCAAATCATCTTGGATGCTTTGAAGCTTCCGCATAATCCAGGTTCCACCCGGAAGACACTCATCGATTCAAACGAGGACCAGCAGAAGCAAATGTAGTGCCAGAACCCATCCTGAGCGTGCAATAACTATTTGATATTACAGAGCATATTGAGATCACGTGACAAATATGGGGTAGCTCGAAAGCCAATCTGGTGGGAGGGGGGCGGCGGAAGGGTTCTACGGTTGAGAAAAAAGAACCCGCCATAGCAGCGGGTCAGAAAGGTTTGTCGTTACGTACCACCCTGGGTAGACCTACGGGCCCTCCAGTACCCTCACCATAGTCCCTGCACCTTACGCCAACTGTGAACGGCTGCGCATTATCGGCAACCTCACCCGCCGCAGAAGAATAAAGAGCCCGTCCCGAGGAGGATGAAGAGTGGCGGGCATCCAAGATGTTGACTTGCGTCGAAACACAAACGCAGCAACAGTAGCAAGCGCTTGTTACCGCCGTATGTCGGCTACTCTGGTCGCTGTCTTGCGCTGCCGCGCCGACATCCCAACGGAATCGGTGGCGGAGTTGCGGGACTGCGGGGACGGTGCCGTCCTGGCAATCCATTTCCTGCCTGCAGTCCCAGGGTCGGGCTTAATCTTCCGCAACAGCTCGCCGGCTCGGCGCACGGCATGTTCCCCGGCCTTCGGCGGGAGGCTCTGTCGCCGGGTGCCAAAGAAAAGCCCGCCGGATGGCGGGCTGAGGAAGGATGGAGGCATGGAATTCCGTTTACCCCTACTCCCGGATTGCGCAACCGGCTACTAAACAGTAGCCCGCGCATCTCGCGCAAACCGTGACCGACTGCACATATTCGGCGCCTCAAACCGATTCGCCGTAGACGTACTCAACCCGGCGGCTTTGAAAATGGCGGCTTTTGATCTCTTCCCAGCGATGGGAAGAGGTCAAGAAAATCCGGGTGGTGATCATGAATCAGTCCAGTCCATGTTATTCTATTCGACCGAACACGATAGATCTCCCGCAAGGTCGCGGTTGCGTAAGAGGAAGTCCGTGGATGAGCGAAATGAAATCGAGATGTCTCGAGAGGTGGAGCCTCTCGCGCTGGGTGATGGCTGGCTGGATCGTATGGTCGGCGATGTGCTCACTCACCGCGCAGGCCGACATGGACGACAATTACGTTCTCCGTGCCGGGGATGTGGTGAATGTGACCGTTTGGGGGGTGCCGGAGCTGGATCGCGCCTTGCTGATCCGTCCGGACGGTGGTGTTTCCTTCCCCTTGGCCGGCAATCTGCCGGCTGCGGGTGAGACCGTAGCCCAACTCACGAATTCCATCACCGCAAAGCTGAAGCAGTACATTCCCGACGCGGTCGTGACCGTGGCCTTGCAGGAGAACCTCGGTAACAAGATTTACGTGACCGGGCGGGTAGTCAGGCCTGGTGTATATCAAATCAACCAGGACGTGGATGTGCTGCAGGCCATTGCACTTGCCGGGGGGCTGACCCCGTTTGCCGACCGGGACGACATCAAGATCCTGCGGCGCGAGAAGGGTGTCGAACGTGCTATTCCGTTCAACTTCAAGCAGGTGCAGCGTGGCGAGCGGCTCGAGCAGAATATCATCCTGCATCCCGGTGACACTGTTCTGGTGCCGTGATGGGAGCTCCGCACAGCCCCGGCGTGGCGGGAGGGCGCCTGTTGGTCTGTTTCCCATCGGACCTGATGATTCACCCCGGTACTTCTCGATGTCTTCAACTGTTGCTGGGCATACTGCTGTCCATCGTTGCTTGCGGAACGGCAGTTGCCGAACGGTGGCAGCTCGAGCCGGCGGTTAGCCTGGGGTCCAGCTACGACGACAACGTCCGGTTTACGTCCGTGGATCCCGAGGGGGCCTTCTCGACTAGTCTGAGTGGTGCCCTGCGCGCGATTCGCAGCACGGAGATCAGCGAGCTCGGACTCGCACTCGGCCTCGCCGGTACCCGCTACTCAGGTTTCCCGGACCTGGACAACACCGCCGGCTTTGCCGGGCTGGACTGGAGCTACCGCCTGGAACGGCAGCAATTTCGGGTGGGTTCCCGCTTCGACTCAGAGTCGACACTCTACAGTGAGGCAACGACGACGGGCTTGACCCAGTTCAACCAACAGCAAAACCAGGTGTCGGTGAACGCCGGGTGGAACTATCAGATCAGCGAGCGGGCTGCGATGGATCTCGGCGCGAGCTACCAGGACGTCTCCTACGACGGAGGCCATACCGTGCCTCTCTCGAATTACCACCTCGGCGTGGTTGATCTGGGCGGCAGCTACCTGTGGTCCGAGCGGCTCAAGCTCACGGGACGTGTGGACTATGGACGTTACGAAACCCAGGGAGTTACCAACGACTACGAAAACCTGGGTATCCAAGGCGGCGCGGAGTACCAACTCTCCGAGACGTCAACCCTCGCCGCACTGGTTGGTCTGCGCCGTACGCGACAGCGATTCGAGATTGGCGATGGTATCAGCGGGTCCAGCGACAGCTCGGGCCCCACCTATGTCCTTAGCTTCGCAAAGCGGTTCGAGGCGGGCGGGTCACTGAACTTGGGGGCGCGCCGCGAGCTGGCGCCGAGCGGCAACAGCGATGTGCTGGATACGATCGGATTGTTGGCGAATCTCAGCTTGCCATTGAGCGAGCGTTTGCGCTTCGGACTGGCAGCGAGCGCCTATCG
>CAYYHR010000315.1:0-4350 GCA_964471705.1 uncultured Chromatiaceae bacterium | reverse complement strand
TCTTCCCGGAACCCATTGATGGCCTCGAAGTCACTCTTGCCCAGGCACAGCAGCGCGATAATGCTCGAAAGCATGCTCGCATGGGGCATGGCGTCGCTACGCAATGGCGACACCGCCTTGGCGTCCACTCCCAGGTTGGTGCATTCATTTAACGCCATTCCAATGAGTCCTAGACCGGCGTGGGAGGTGATGTCCGCCTCGGATTGGGTGATGATGAGCCGTCGCAATCTGGCACCTATTGAGTGAACCTGCAGATTGCAGTATTTTACCTCTATCTTCCTGTTTATACGAAAGAATTCGTCACTTGAGGCTCATTTAGACCACGGACTCAGGTTTACCTCAGATATAGGAATACGAGAAAGTTTGCCGAAAAATCGGAGTTCAGCGAATCCGTCACCCCCTGTAATTTGCTTTATGCTCTCCTCCTGCCGTATTCTCATACCACTTCAAACGTAGCTTGAGCCATATTGGTGTAGTAAGCATTAAATATATTTGCGATTGCTGCAATGGCAATGATTCCTGCTAGCACCTTTGTTGACCTGCTGGCCTTTTTATCAACTAGGGAAATCCAAAAGGCAGAAATTGCTGCGAGTATTGAAAGCGTTAGAACGAGCATGCCCATAGCCAAAGATATTTCAGACGCAGCTATAATTGTTATTCAACAGAATCTATGTGATCGGTACTAGTCAGATTCTACGCTAACTATGCAGCCCTTTTAAGGTGCACAAAAACAACATTATAAATCTGCGAGTTAGCGTGTCCGGTTGGCCGTCCCATGGAAGCGCCCCTAAGGTTCGGAAAATTTTGCTTTCATGGAATTAGGCAGTTGCAGCCGGATGCAGAACGCCACCTTAAAAGGGCTGGCTAACTATGCTACACAGAAACGCGCCCCCCCTGAAACAGAAATACCAATTCTGTTCAGTCCGAATGCCGCAGTCCTTTCAACAATCCCTGGACAAGTTCCACTTGAGGTGTGGCTCCAATGTCTTGAAATAGGCCAAGGCTCTTCTTGAGCATCGCCTCGGCCTGCGCCAGGTCCCCGCGGGTTATTCCCTGGCTCCCAAGCTCTGCCTGGGAACCACTGTCAGGAAGCTCCGCTTCCGTCACCCGCTTGCGACCGGTAGGGGTTGGGGAAGTAGAGCTTCCGGGCCGGCATCCTTCAGTCCTCCGCCTTCAGGTTTTCCAAGAGCGCCTCGACGCACGCGAAGCGCTCTCCCTTCCTTGCCTCCAGCGCGGCGATGGCCTCGCGGGTCACCGCGCTCGGCGCCTTTACCCTGGAGGTGACGAGTCGCCTCCGCATCCAGGAGGCGGATCTGCGCGATCGGCATCAGTGGGCGACACGAAGATCTTCCGCGACATCCCGCAGGGCCTCCGTGTCATGACATGACTTGTTGTTAATTGATTTAACTTAAGTCATTTCAGCCTGCTCTATGCGGGCTACAGGCGTTGAAGTGGCTGCGCCACCGGCCACGCTACGCCGCACGGCGTAGCTGCATCTCGACGTGCAAGCCAGCTGCCGCGGCCATGTTCACCAATGCGTCCAGGCTGAAGCGGTCGATCTTGCCGCGAGCCAAGTCGGAAACGCGCGGCTGCGTCACACCGAAGAGCTCGGCTGTTTGCGACTGGCTCAGCCCAGATTGCTCGATGTGCCCCTTCAGGGCCATCATCAAGGCCGAGCGGAGGCGCATGTTTTCCGCTTCCGCGGGGGTGTCCTCGATGGCGTCCCAGACGCTGGCGAATCGTTTTGCGCTCATGACGAAAGCCGTTCGGCTACCTCTTTGTATCGTTTCTTGGCCAGGTCGAGGTCTGTTTTTCTGGTCTTCTGCGTTTTCTTCTGGAAGGCATGCAGCACGTAGACCCTGTCCTCGACCTTGGCGATATAAATCACGCGAAATGCACCTGACTCGTCGCGAATCCTGATCTCCCTGGCACCTCGCCCCACGGTTCTCAGTGGCTTCCAGTTATCCGGATCCAGTCCATGTTGCACCTGATCGATCTGATAACCGGCCTCGCGGCGGGCTGTGGTCGGAAAGGCTCGTAGATCCTCGAGCGACGTGCCTATAAACTCAACATATTTATTTAATTCAATCACTTAAAGGACGCCTACTAAACAAAAATAAAAAATCCTTACTTTCCTGCTCCCAAAATCTATATGCAATTTATTATACAAAAATTTGTATATATCGCTCAAGCGCATTGAGCCCCGCCCGTCGGAGTGGTACCAGTTCGACCCGGGGGCCTACGATGCCGGCGAGCTGGGGGCTTGCCCCGCGGAGCTTTTTGAGGATCCAGGGAGCAAGGACCGCGTACTCGTGTACCTCTCCGAGCACCAGGCCAAGGGCCAGTTCGTCCAGATGGCCCGCCGGCTGATCGAGACCGGCATCCTCAAGCCCTCTGCCCTGGATCTCGCGAAGAAGTATGACGACGTGCCGCCCAGGGAGATCGAGTGGACCCAGATCCGCCGGCACGTGAATCGCCTCAGCATCCGGGACCTGACCTCCGCCATCATCCCTGCGATCTACGCCTATGCCGGGCGCGTCCTGATCGCGGTGGACGACATGACCAGGCTCACTCCCACCCAGCAGGCATTCTGGCTCTCGGTGTTCGAGCATGCCCAGGTCGTGATCTGTGCGAGCGAGTGCAAGAGCGGGCTTCGCAAGCTGTGGTGGAAGATGAAGACCATCGAGGTGCCGGCTCTGGGGCTGTGCAAAGGGCTCTGAGCCTGAGCCCTATTTCGGCCCCCTATTTCGCTGCTATTTCGCTTACACTAAATTTCGCGGCGTGATCGTCGGACTTCGGCTCTCCAGCATAGGAAGTGCGCCCAGAACCTCCTGGTGAGCTTCGGCCTCAGTTCCAGAGGTTGCTGAGGTCGAGCTTCAGCGCATCGAAGGGTGCAACCGCGATGGCATCGTTCCCGGATGCCTCCGCGCGCAGCCGCCAATCACCGTCTTCCAGGCCGTAGGCCTCGAGACTCCGGCGCATTGGATCGATCAACCAGGCATACGAGACGCAGTAGTGCGCGTAAATCGGCATCTTGATCTCTCGATCCTTGCTGGCGGTCGAAGGAGGGAGGATCTCGCAGACCCAGTCCGGGACGACCTCGAAGCGGTGGCCTTGAGGAATGTGCGGCATGCGCTCAGCCAGCCAGCAAGATCGGGAACGACGACCTCTTGATCGGTGACGAAGTGGATCTCCGGTACCGCCAGAATCAACCAGCCGCCGGGGCCGCCGCGACCTTTTCCGAACGGTCCGCCGATCTCGATCTGGAGGTTCGACTCGGTCAGCGCATGCGGACCCGCCGGTCGTGGCTGGGTGTGCAATTGCCCGTTGAGGATCTCGCCGGTCAAACCCTCGGGCAGGGCTTCGAGCTGTTCGTAGAGCGTTGGCTCGTAGGCATGTTGCATGGCTGTAGCCTCTTCGACAGGCAGGATGTGAATCGAGCGATCCACCTGCATCCGCTGCACCAGCTTGCTGGACGCGCTGCGAAAGTACGACCCGCGCTCACCAAAGTAATTCAGGAGCTCGGTGAGGACCTCTTCGGTGGTGAGGATTCGGCAATCTGCCAAACCCTTGCTGACGCGGATGGCGACTTCGTGTGTCTGGTCCTTGGGATTGAGCAGGGCAATCCAATAGCAGGTGTCGGCGAAGACGGCGCGCATCAGTCGCGCTTGGGGGCGGCGTAGAGATAATGGTCATGCTGGGCCGCGCCGTCCGTGGGGATGCTGTTCAGGACGTCTTGCGGGATGTCGCACACGAGATCCTCGGCAACCTGCCAGATCGGCTTGTCTACGGCGGCACTGCTCTCGTCCTCGGTCGTATCCAGCGCCAAGGTGACTTCCTGGTGCTCTCGCAGCCGCACCGGCTCCAGCGGACGAAAGACCCCATTCTCATAGACAGCCTTCAGGTTCTGTGACATCGAGAGCCTCGGTGTGCGAGGAATCCTGGAAACTTGTGCAGGATGATAGCGGAAGTTGGCCTCGCCGCAGTAGCAGCCCGTGCCTGAGGTTCGCCGCAAGTGCCGCCGTGAGCCGGCCCGGACGCGTCGCCCTCAGCAGCGAGCAGTGTCACCAATCGGGCTCAACGCGGAAAGCCGCCGCTGGTGATAGGGGTCAGCACCCTCGAGGTGCGAGGACTCCCGCTATTCGCTGCTGTGGATGTGATCGTAGGGTGCGATCGTCCTGAGGCGCTTATCCTCGACCGGACCGCCGACCGTGAAGTGGTAGAGGCTTTGCCAGGAGCGGTTGGAGATGCCCAGGAGCGCGTGCATCACATCGTCGAAGAAGCAGCCGATGCCCGTATCGCGGATGCCTGCCGCTTCGCTTCCAAGTAGAGTATCTGGCCGTTTAGCCC
>CAYYHR010000314.1:0-4357 GCA_964471705.1 uncultured Chromatiaceae bacterium | reverse complement strand
CCAACCAAATCAACGCCTTATCTCTTAATCCCACTCTCTAGAAACCTCACTGGCACAAATCTGGCCCAGTGAGGCTTCTTCATGGCCACGATTCGTAAGCGTGGAAACCGTTACCACGTTCAAATCCGCAAGAACGGACATCCGTCCGTAACCAAATCCTTTCCTGATCGAAAAACGGCGGAGACCTTCGCCAAGGACACCGAGTCACGCATGGAACACGGGGTGTTTCAGGACTCTTCCCTGGCTGAGCACACCACCCTCTCCGATCTTCTCGACCGGTACGAAGGCGACATTCTTCTGGCAAAAAAAGGACGTTACAAGGAGCAACATCGCTTACCGCTCTTGAAACGGGAGCTTGGAACGTACACGTTGGCCCAAATCCAGCCAGCGCACGTTTCTCAGTACCTTACAGTCCATGCTCACGCGCAGAACGCTCGGGTCTTCGCCGTGCGAATCTTTGGCGTTGAGGTTGGCGAAGATGGCGTCGGTTTCCGGAATTTTTTTACGGTTTCGCCTTGAGCACCGGGCGTAGCCGGTAGCCATTGCGGTTGAGTACCTCGGCCATGGTGCTTGGGCAGGGCAAGATCTCCTCGGAAAATCCCTGTGCACGCAGTTGCCGCAGGGCTTCGGCGGCCGTCAAGCGCGTGTACGACCAGCCTTCAATTTCGATCTCGGGAACCAGCAGACGTTGGCCGCGCTTGTCGATGGTGCGCTCAATCACGCGCATGACGCGCCATAAGGAGTATTCGTAGCCGTCGTGGGTGCGCGTTTCGACGACGTCGAACAGGGCGATGCGCTTACCCGCATGCGGTTCGCTCCAATCGCCGTTCTCCTCGGCATAGGCGAGCCAGTGCTCGGGGCTTTCCTGGCGCGGGTTCCACTTGATCCCGTACTGAACAGGCGCTGCCTTTTTCTCTTGCTCGTTGTGGGCCTCGACCTCGGCGATGTTCTCGATGGCATCGTTCTCCCCGTCCAGACGCAGCAGCAAGGGGGCAGCGGTCAACTGGCGGGTACGCCCAGCATTCACGTTTCCTGATATCCCGCCGGTCCAGAAACCGCCGCATCCTGCTTATCAGGGTCGATGGCAAGTCGTTTCGCGGCGGCATCGAGCTCGTCTCGAGAGAGTGCGCCCACATCGGCCAGAGAGGCGAGAGCGGCCCAGGCGATGTATTCGGCACTGACCTCGAAGTGGGCACGCAGATCGGCACGAGATTCGCTCAGACCATAACCGTCCGTGCCGAGCACCACGTAGGGGCCCGGCACCCAACGGGCGATGCTGAGCGGCAGGACCTTCATGGAATCGCTAGCGGCGACGAAGACGCCCTGCTCCTTCGCCAGCAGCTCTTCCACGTAGGCTTGCTGCTCTTTGTCCGGATCGAGAAGCCAGCGCCGCTCCGCGGCGAGACCCTGGCGATTGAGCTCATTGTAGCTGGTCACGCTCCAGATGTCGGTCGCTACGCCGAGCTCTTCGAGTATCCCACGGGCCTTCAGCACCTCGCTCATGATGGCGCCGCTGCCAAAAAGGTGGGCCTTGCGTCCGTCCTCGGTTACTCGGGTCGAGCGCGAATAGCAGTACATCCCCTTGATGACCCCTTCCTCTACACCCTGGGGCATCTCCGGCATCGTGTAGTTTTCGTTGTAGACAGTGATGTAGTAGAAGAGGTCCTCCTGCTCCTGGTACATGCGGCGAATCCCTTCGCTAACGATGATCGCGAGCTCATAGGCGAACGCCGGATCGTAGCTCAGCAGGCTCGGCACCGTGTTGGCCAGGACCTGGGAGTGACCGTCCTGGTGTTGCAGGCCTTCGCCGTTCAGGGTGGTGCGGCCGGAGGTGCCGCCGAGCAGGAAGCCCCGTGCGAGCATGTCGCCGCAGCTCCAGATCATGTCGCCGACGCGCTGAAAACCGAACATGGAATAGAAGACGTAGAAGGGGATGGTCGGCACCCCATGCACGGCGTAGGCGGTGCCGGCAGCAAGAAAGGAAGCCATGGCGCCCACTTCGCAGATGCCTTCCTGCAGGATCTGGCCATCCTTGGCCTCCCGGTAGGGCATCAGGGTGGAGCTGTCGACGGGCCGGTATTTTTGTCCCTCGAAGGAGTAGATGCCGGCCTTGGCGAAGAGGGCCTCCATGCCGAAGGTCCTCGCCTCGTCCGGGATGATGGGGACGATGTAGCGGCCGAGCTCTTCGTGCGCCATCAGCTTGGAGAGCATGCGTACGAAGGCCATGGTCGTCGACAGCTCGCGCTCGCCGGAGCCCTCGAGCTGATCCTGAAAGAGATCGAGCTCCGGTGCCTGCAGCGCAGGGAATCGGACGTTGCGCACGGGCCAGGGGCCATCGAGCGCGGCACGCCGGGCATTGAGGTACCTGATTTCCTCGCTATCCTCCGCGGGACGATAAAACTCGGCCCGAGCCGCGGCCTCCTCGTCGATGCCGATCCCGAGGCGATGGGCGGTCTCGATGCGCTCCTCGCGACTCAGGTTCTTCTTCTGGTGGACCGCGTTGGTACCCTCGTATCCCTGCATACCGTAGCCCTTGATCGTCTTGATCAAGATCACGGTCGGACCCTTGGTGCTGCGCGCTGCCCGATCGAAGGCGGCGAAGATCTTCTTGTGATCGTGCCCGCCGCGCCTAATACAGCGGATCTCCTCGTCGGTCAGGATGCGCATGATGCCCGCGAGCCTTGGGTCGTCTCCGACCCAGTGGGCACGCACCTCCGGACCGCTGGAGACCGAATACATCTGGTAGTCGCCGTCGACTGCACGCTCCATCCTCGCTTGCAGCACGCCCTCGTGATCGATGGCGAACAGGGGATCCCACTCGCCGCTCCATATGACCTTGATGACGTTCCAGGTGGCCCCGCGGAAGCTGCGCTCGAGCTCCTGGATGATCTTACCGTTGCCGCGCACGGGCCCGTCGAGGCGCTGCAGGTTACAGTTGACGATGAGCACCAGATTGTCGAGCTGCTCGCGGGCGGCGATGTCGATGGTGCCCAGCACTTCGGGCTCGTCGGACTCGCCGTCTCCGATGAAGGCCCAGACCTTGCCGCCGTTCTTCGGCCTCAGGCCGCGGTTTTCCAGGTACTTGGCGAACCGGGCCTGATAGATGGCGGTCGGTGTCGACAACCCCATGGAGCCGGAAGGCATGGGCCAGAAGTCGGGCATGTTGTGGGGGTGGGGATATGAGGACAGCCCGCCGCCTTGCTGCAGCTCACGGCGATAATTCTCGAGCTGGGTCTCGCTCAGGCGCCCCTCGAGGAAGGCGCGAGCATAGATCCCGGGGGCGGCGTGGGGCTGGACGGAGACCAGGTCGCCGCCGTAGTCCTCTGACTTGTTGCGGAAAAAGTGATTGAGCCCGACCTCCATCATTGTCGCGGCCGAGGCATAGGTGCCGATATGACCGCCGACTCCGCTGCCGCTGTCGTAGGCACGCAGGATCATGGCCATGGCGTTCCAGCGCAGGATGTTCTCGATGCGCGACTCCAGCTCGATGTCGCCCGGATAGGCCGGCTGTTGCTCCACCGGTATGCTGTTGCGGTAGGGGGTGTTGAGGGTCGCGCTTTCGACAACGACATTCCGGTCGGCGAGGTAGTCCTGTATCGCCCGAAAGATGGATTTTGCGCGCTCCGGCCCCTCTACGCGGAGCAGGGACTCCATGGCGTCGAGCCACTCCTGCATTTCCGGGTCGTCGAAGGCGATATGGGCACGCCCAAAGGACATCATGGGATCAGCTCCCCGGCGATTAACGGACCTTCATTTGGCCCAACTTCGGCGCCTTGACGCCTCGCGAGCAATCTCACACCGAGCATGGCCGTAACTGCTCACTGGGACTCGAGGACGATGGCGCACCCGGCCCTGAGCTTGAAGACGTAGTTGCCGCCGGCATCGATCCGGACCGGGTCGGAACAGTTGCTGAGGGCCATGCGATAGCCGAACTCGTAGCTCCCGGCACCCAAGACGAAACTGTAGCGCTCGTCCGGCCTCAGTTGATAGGTCCCTTCGCCGTTGATGGTGAAGACCATGCGCGCTGCATCATCCTCCGGGTCCGTCGCCCGATAGACGGTCACGTTCGCCGCATCGGCCGGATTGGACGGTAGCGGCGGCGGCGACACGGGGCCGCTTGCCATGGAGCAGCCGCCCAGCACGATCGCTAACAACGCGGGAAGGTACTTAATTCGGCCTGACATGGATTCTCCTTCGCATTTTGCCGCCCTCGGGACGGAGGATTTTCGGAAATCTTACTCGGGATTGCTCGGTTTGCAATCACCAAGAAGGTTCGTCTAACCCCGCAATTGGGCGGCCTACCTATACCTCATATAGGCACAATATTGCATTTTCTGAATACTTGAAATTTCAGTGT
>CAYYHR010000313.1:0-4360 GCA_964471705.1 uncultured Chromatiaceae bacterium | reverse complement strand
ATGGCCTGATCAAAAAGGTCGCCCATACCTACAAGTATTTCTTCACCAAGCTCGGCCGCCGCGTCGTCGTCACTGCTCTGGTGATTCGCGAGTACTTCGTGCAACCGACTCTCGTCAGAAATGCGCTATGAACTTTTTGTCGCTTTGTCGAAGATTCTGGGGGTAAGGGACTACAAGTATTTCTTCACCAAGCTCGGCCGCCGCGTCGTCGTCACTGCTCTGGTGATTCGCGAGTACTTCGTGCAACCGACTCTCGTCAGAAATGCGCTATGAACTTTTTGTCGCTTTGTCGAAGATTCTGGGGGTAAGGGACTAACTCGTCCTCGTCGATCACAGCTTCCCGGACCATGCTCAGGAGCTTCTGGTACAGCTTCGAGTCGGTCCAGCGTTTGAGGGGCTTGTTGTCATGGGTCGCAAGATCCGTGAGGCCGGATTCGTTGCAGTGGCGGTCGATCAGGAGACGCTGCTGTACGTCGCCGAGAACGCTGTACTTAAGGAACCGGTGTTCGTAGGTCTGGAGTAGGTCCAAGCAGAAGCCGTGGATGGTACCGACGTACATGTCGGCGAGTCCGGTGTCGTGGCCGAGCTGTTCGCGGCAGAGGCGGTGGATGCGATCTTTCAGTTCCGCGGCGGCTTTCTCGGTGAAGGTAAACGCGACGATGTTGGCAGGTGTGATGCTTTCTTCCGCCTTGTCTACCAAGATCTGTACGATTCTCTGGGAGATAACCTGCGTCTTTCCAGAGCCTGCACACGCGATGATCTGGAGGTTGCCATCGACACAGTGGATAGCTTCGTATTGGCTGTCGGTGTAGGCAACCATCTCTGTTCCCTCGCTTTATGCAGAAACGTCTAATGACATGTCCCATCCCCTTGGGAGGCGCATCACAGGACCCGTGCTTGCGGGTACCAACGACCCTTGGCCGGTTCAACGATATCGGCGAAGGCGGGCATGTATCAGGTCATCCGGTACGAACACCAAAGGATCCTCGAGAAAGCCACGTAGGGCATTCTTGAGTCTCTGTGCCGAGCAGCATTTGTGCTTGTGGAGCTGGTCTGTCGCCCACAGAACTCCATGCGCTTCGACACCCTGCTCTATGGCGACTTTCTTGAGGTTCTTGTCTCCCGTAAGCAGGATCGATTTTTCCAACTGTTCCGCCACCACCAGCGCAAAGCAGTCATAAAGCCCCAGGCGTTTGAATCTCTTCCGGTACGCCCTGGCGGTGTTGACGCTGGTCCCGTCCACATCGAGGAGTTCGAGGCCACACACGAGGAGCCGTTCTTTTTCCTCTGCCTTCAGGTTTAGTAGCTCGTCGTCGAAGAGAGGCCGGGGCACGGCAATGGTGTAGGGCAGCTCGAGGAGTGCATCCAGGAGCTGCCCTTTTCTTAGATCGATAACGCAAGACGTATCACTGACGATGATGCGCATCGAGCGGCCCAGGACCACGCATTCCTTCCTCGATCTCCGATAGGGGCTTGTTCAGGAGTTCCATTGCCTTGGCAGGCGAAATATAGCCCTCTGCAAGCGCCCAGTAGCTGAGTCTTTCGAATCGCTTTGGCCGCTCGAACTCTCCGCGCCTTTCCGCCAGCTCGATTTCTTCCGGCTCCTGAGAGCGCCAGGTCCTCCCCAGGGTCTGGAACAGGGTCGATAGGGTTGACCGCTCAATGATGCCCACCTGCTCAAGTCGGACCACCAATGCCGCGGCACTGACCCGATACATACGCTTCAGGTCGATGATCTCCTTGTATCCGAGCCTGGCGCGTTGCTTGCCGACTTCTTGCCGCAGATGATCGGCCCGCATCAGAAATGCCCCAGCAAAGCGGTGAGCTGCAGTTTCTTCTTCCTTGTCGCTGAAGGATGGGGGTATAGCCAATACCCGGTGCGCCAGCTCGTGGGCAAGGGTAAAGCGCCGGCGTTCGAGACCATGGCGTTCGTTCACAACAATCGCCGGTAACTTCGCCTCACCGTCCCCTCGATCAACAAGACAGGTCAGCCCGGAGACGCTTTGCGGGAGATCCAACATCAAGACCTTGATTCCGTGCTCCTCGAGGAGCTCGCTCATGTTTGGAATCGGGTCATCGCCAAGGTCCCACCCATCCCGAAGCTCGTTTGCTGCCAATTCCGCCTCTTCGATGCTTTCCAAACGTCCGCTCTCTAGCCCTGGAGCGTGCCACTCGGCGCTTCCAAGCTCCAAGATCTCCTCTACAGTGAGATAGCGCTCGAGCTGGTCGATGACCGCCGCTTCGACCCGTGCGCGTTCCTTCACGGTGGTCCGCACCTGTTTCCGGAAATCGATCCCCTCGAGACTCAATACCTCTTCGCTCAGCAGGTAATCGAGGGTGACGTCAAGCGCCCTCGCAAGCTCGGTGAGCACCTTTGACCCCGGCATCATGAGCCCGCGCTCGTACTTACTGAGCGCCTGCTTGGTGACCTCGCCCCCCAGGGTTTCGACGAGCTTGTCCAGAGAGAGTCCAGCCTTCTTCCGCGCGAGTTTTAGCCGCTCTCCAAACATGGGTCACCCTTTTTGGTTGACAAAATATTTTTCACATTTATTCTTGTAAACCTTAAGCACACCGAAGTCAAAGGTGCAGGTCAAAAATTTTCTGTTTTCTTCTAGAGGTAAACCTCCAATGCCCAAGAAATCCAGCCCCTCCAAAACCACCCTACGCTACCGCGATGCGAAGACCGGGCGATTGTTGACTGACCAGCAGGGACAGCGGCGCGATCCCGCAAAGGTCGTCCGCGAGCGCATCCCGAAGCCTGGCTACGGTGACACTCAATGAACGCTTCCGCCAACTTAAACATCGACCTCCAGTGTCCTAGCTGCCGGCGTAGTATCAAGCGCAGCTTTCGCTCGCTTGGTGCTGGTACGTCGCTTCGCTGCAGTTGCGGCACTGTCATCCGCATCCAGGGCAACGGCTTTACTTCGGCGCAACGGAGCATGGACCAGCTCAACCGCGAATTTCAGCGACTGAACCGAGCACTGGGGCGCTAGTAGCACCTCATACGGCCGGTGGCAGGTCGTGACCCTCTACTTGACAGGAATCCTCTACTTGACAGGAATCCATCAACGTCCCCTGGAAGCAACCCTCTGCGTTAGCCTGTCCGGTTCTGGATGATCGATTTTGGTTGGGTGCTCGACCCCTTGGTCAGATAGTGCTCTACCCTTCTCCAGCGCCATGACATAGCGGTGGATCTGCTCGGCGTCGCGTGAGGCGCGCAGGATCTCCTTCGGATCGTTCTTGAGGACTTCGATCCAGCTCGCCACATAGGATGCGTGGTCGCCTGGATCATGTCCGATGCCCAATTCATTTCCGATCATCAGGGAGGCGATCTCGGCGCGCAGCTCTTCCTTCGCATAACCTTCGCTCCCGAACGGATGCGCCAGATCCCGCTCCAACCTCGAGGGATGGCCGGTCGAATGACCAAGCTCGTGTAGGGCGGTGGAGAAATAGGAATCAGCGCTGCCGAAGCTCGCACGACTCGGCAAGTGAATACGATCCGTGGAAGGCCGGTAGAACACGCGGTCGGCCTGGTCGTGGCGGATCTCCACCCCGGAGACCTCCAGCAGGGCCTCGGCCCGCGCGTGCGTGTCCCAATTGGGGGCTTTGACCTCCAGCGGAGGCAGCCCCTCGATCTGCTCGGCGTTGAACACGACCGCCGAGAACACCTTCGGCTTCTCCAGCTCGACGGAGCTGTAAAGCTTGTTCCCTTCGCCGTCGCGTCGCGGCATTCCAAAGTCGTCTTTCAGTAAAACGCGGTCGCGGAACTTCCAGTATTGCACCAGCGTCCCCTTCTCGCCCTTGCGCACCTGGGCTTGGAGGCTCTGCGCCTGCTTGTAGGTCATCCAACGGGGATCTCCCCTGCCCTGCATCTGAAGCCACATGGCGTTGGAGCCCTTGTACCGCGTCCTGGAGACAGGATTGTGCGGCAACCGAATCTCGCCGGGCGCCCAGGGCTTTTGCCAAGGCGCCGTGCCCGCCTCGAGCTGCGCGATGAGTGTGTTGGCGACCTGCTCGTAGTACGGCGTCTTCTTTGTGGCCATCGCCCTACCTTCCCTTATTGCAATGACGGCGGGCCGGATCTCTGAAGCGGTATCGGCGACCGCGCTGGCGCCGCCGGCGAGAGGGCCCGGGCGCGCAGAAACGGACGCGCCAGCGGGAACCCCGTAACCCAAGGCGTCGTCGTCCTGGCCGGTCGCCGAAGAGGCGCCCTCCCCTTTCGAGCGCTGCGCATAGAGATCCACCACCGGCTTGGAGTCGGTCAAGCGCTCGAACACGGCCAGGCCGTCCTCGCCGGCCGGGATAAAGACGCGCTCGGCCCAGTTGATGCGCTCGACGAAGGCCCCCTGCTCCTTGAGGA
>CAYYHR010000312.1:0-4361 GCA_964471705.1 uncultured Chromatiaceae bacterium | reverse complement strand
TACGGCACCCCGGCATGGCCGTTGAGGATGCGGTAGAGGACGATGGTGAGGACCTTCGCCGCCTCCAGCCCCGCCGCGACGAACACGCCGAGCCACAGGCTCTCCAGGTAGGCGGCGAGCACCATCGCCTCCAGGACCGCGGTCACGCCGAACAGGACCAGACCGACGGCCAGCTGCAACGACCAGCTGATATTGTAGAACCACTTGAACATCGTGTGCCTCCCAAGGGCGGTGTTGTTGCCTGGGAACGCACGTTAAGGGAGAGGATGGGGGGTCTAGCGATTGGGAAAGCTTTTCCTGTTGCGGCGCACCCGGAGTTCCGAGCTGCCGTTCGGTGCGGGAGTGTCAGGCGAACGCATCGAGAAACCTTCCGAGTCGCTGAGCCGGGTCGTCCTGGAAACCCGCGGACTCGAGCGGTCTTGCGGCGGTGGTGGCCGGGCTGGAAGGCGCTGAAATATGCGGACGGGCAATCAGGCTAACCAGTTCGCGAGCTGACCCGCTAGCTCCGGAAGGCGCATGCCGGTACAGACGAGCACCCCGAGATCGGCCGCCCGCTGCAGGACATGCGGCGGAAGGTCTCGGTAGCTCACCAGCATGGCGCGCGCCTGCAGCCCGCCGAGCAGGTCGCCTAGGGTGTCGAGACGATACAGGGCGTTGGCGCCGGTGCCGGCGGAGCCTTCACCGCTCCAGGAGCGAGTTTTGCATTCCACCAGGTAGAGCCGGTTCTCGGCCAAGCAGGCCACATCGATCTCGTTCGGTACGCGATCTCCGCGGGAGGTCTCGCGGACAATGTCGATGGACCGGGCGACGTCCTGTATGTTGTGCAGCTGCCCGCGCAGATCCTGCAAGACATCGAAGACATGCTCTTCGAGCCAGCCGCCGTTGACATAGAAGCGCGCTTCCTCGTCCGGAAACCGGAGGCGCCTGCCTTGGACTTCCAAGAGCCCCTCGTCTGCAAATCGATCGAGCAGCGCTTGCAGGCGCTGATTGCGCAGATGATGGGACTCCATCTCGGGAGAGACGAGACCGCCCTCCGTCTCCTTGGCCAGCCAGTTCAGAATGCCGAGCGCCCGGCCCTGAATGCGCACGTCACGCACCAGCCAATCGGTCAGCGCACGCAGGCGATCGGGCACGCCGCCGCTGTTGCTGGACTCCACGCGGGCCCCGTATGCGAGGAGGAATGCGTTGAGCCCCAGACGGTTATCGAGATCCCGCGGAGGACGGTCGCCGGGGTGTAGCCAAATGAGGCGGTCACGCTCGGGGTGCACGTAGAAGATGGGCAGGTCGTAGGCGCGGAAGGCCTCGTAGGCGGCGATGCTCATGGGCTTGGTGCCGCCGGTGGCGTTGAGAACGAGAGTCGATGACGCTAGCGCCTCGCGTTCCACTTCCAGTAGCTCCAGCACGCGGAACTGGACATGCTCCACATCCCAGGGATCGTCCAACGGCCAATGGTCGACGCGGATTCCGCGCGAGCGTAGCACCTGTTCCAGCCAGCCGGCGCGGCGGTGCATGTCGGGGCTGACGAGCAGGATCACTCTTCGGGGCGCTACCTGAGGGTCCAGGGCAGGAGTGAGGTTGGGGGTGGCTTGGGCGGAGACCAGATAGAGGTGGGTGGACACGAGGTGCCTCAGTCAGGAACGGTTCGACAATAACTGGTTCATTCCTGAGTCGGGCTCGCGCAGCGTAACCCGACATGGGCCGAAGTACCGTGCAATCGATCGCTCCGAGATCGAATCCCGAAACGGAATACAGGTCGGCGGTGTCGCCCTCGATGAAGAGAAATCTCGCGCACCCGTCTCACGGACTATCCGAACAGAAGCTCGACGCGTTCGGGGAAGTCGGGTGCCAAAGAACTGTGCGCCATTCGTGCGTGATTATTATGGAAAGTCACACTCCCATCTTCCGCGCAAAGCCAGAATTCGCGCGCGCCCCGTGCGAAGTAGAGCTCCTGCTTCTCCTCCATCTCCTCTCGCGTATTCGACTCCGAGAGAACCTCCACGACGATTTCCGGCGCCTCAGAGTAGGGGTTCGCGCCAGCCTGTCGGCGCAGAAAGTCAGCGCTGGCCCAGGCCACGTCGGCAACCTTGACACCATGGTGCGTATCGATGCTGCACTCGACGAATGCCTCACCATCAGACAGGTTCTTGTCGAGCAGGCGGACGATCAAGCCTTGAAGCCGCGAATGCCGGTTGGTCGCAGGACTCATCACGATATGCCCCCAACGGTCGGTCTCCAGCTTGAACGGAAGATCCTTGAGCGCCGGATGGGAACAAATTTCTTGCCAGTGCATGGGTTTCTCCCTGGTCGACGTTCAGATAGCTTCTATTGTGCACAGCGGGTCCGGGAACGCCACTTGTACCTGACGGGCCGACAGCGAAGGCTTCCGACCCTCACGCCAGCCGCAACAGCCAGGCGAGCTCGTAGGACACGGCGGCCATCTCTGCCTCGCTCAACAGCTTGCCCTCCGGCAGGCGTTCGGTCAGGCGCAGCACAAGAGCCTGGTCACCGGGCTCCATTGCGACAGACACACGGCGGACCGGAACCTCGATCCCCAGGACCGAAGAGAGGAAGGCGGCGGATGCCTCGTGACCGATGGCCGAGACGAAGCCGGCGCCAATCCTGCGCCTCGCCTCTGCCGGCTCGATGGGGCCGGAGAAGCGAAAGTCGCCGTAGGCGGTGAGGATGGGGGTGTTGAGCAGGTAGATCACGGCATCAATCCGCGCGGGTCTCGGTCACTACGTTGAAACCGATGATCTTGCCGGTGCGTGGGCCGGGACCCGTGCCGACGTATTGGAACATCAGATCCGGGCGGTCGAGAGTGACCAATGCGCAGGCGATGCTGGCCGTCTTCTGTCCCCCGGTGCAGTCGATGATGATATCGGCGTCAGCATAGTCGTCCTTGTGCAAGTCCGCGAGTGCGCGCTTCAGAAGGCGGCGCAGATCGTCGAGCTTCTCGAAATCCGCCTGCCAATGGCTGTCGTAACCGGTCCCATCGCGCTGGGGTTCTCCAAGGATGTAGACCTTGCCGGGGAAGTAGTACGAGAAGAAGCGCTTCGCGAGGTCCAGTTGTTCCGTGGTGCCCGAGCCGCTCTGGCCCTCCGAGCCGATCAGGACAAAGCGCTCGAGTTTCTCGCCATGGTGGTGTGCGGCGCGGATGGTTTGCTGCCAACTCCATTGCGGCAGGGGGTTGCCATCTTCGAGCCGGAATACGGGGTCGATAACCTGGTCAAGATTGAGCCCCATGAGGGGGCCGAGCTTGTCCGCATTCCGAAGGTCCTTCACCCGCCAAGCGGACGCGTCTTCCCCGGGCCGAGGCGGACTGAGGTTCTTGCAGGGGGAGAGCAAGGCGATGACCACGCGCCGCGGGACGACATCGGCGCTTTCCTCGATGTTCTCCACGCCCAGCAGCTTGCGTCCGGTCATCAAGATCACCAACGCGAGTAGCAGCACACCGCCGAGGCCGAACCCGAACAGCCAGAAGTCCGCTGAGGAAAGCTCGTCTCCACCGAGCCAGTCCTTGGCAATGTCCCCGACCCAGCCGGAGAAGATGGGGATCACCGCTAGGGGGATCAGGAGCAAAGTGAAGAGGCGGAGGTGGTGGCTCTTGGTCTCTCGAGTTAAGGACATGGTCAGCTCCTTGGGACAGAAGACAGTGGCTCCTACCTTGGTTGCAGTGCGTTCACCCGCTCGGCCAAGGCAATCTGGTTGGCTGTGAATGCGGGCTTGTTCTTCTTTTTCCCTTTCTTGAAATGGGGATTGGTCAGCAATCCGGGCAGACGTTGCTCGATCAAACCGACCAGGCGTTTGTGGGCGGGCGGGGACAGGCTTTCTTTGTCCTCAAGGTAGGCCGCCATCGCTTGGACGAACTGTCCGTTGTCGTTCCAGGGGCGGTCGCTTTCCAGGCGGTATAGTGCTGCTTCATCTTCCGGCATGTTCTCGGTTGCCCGCGCCATGGCTTCAGCCTCCTCTGCTGCGCGCCGCTTAGCCTCTTGGCGCTCCGCCTCTTCGTGACGTAGATGGAGCTGTTCGTGCCACCGGCTCGCCCAACCGGTGGCGGCGGCATAGTCGGCGAGCACGAATGGACCGGGCGGTCGTTGCTTGGCCCACTGAAATTCGTTGACGCCAGTTTTACCATCGGGTTGTTTGCACTTCGCGTTGAGGTGCATGTGACGCAATTGCAAGCCCTGCGGCAGTGTCTCGGCGGCGGCCGGATCGGCCATGGCCAGTAGATTGGCAATTTGGGGGCTGGTCTCCCAGCCACCGTGGATGTTCGCGGCACCCTCCATTTCGCACTTGAAGGCGTTGATCAGGGTCCGTATGGGAATTGTGCCCAGGGAATACTCTTGTTCTTGGGGGTTGTT